>CAIPAT010000231.1 GCA_903863035.1 uncultured Lentisphaeria bacterium | reverse complement strand
AGTCAGCGGATCATTGCGTGAAACGCAAATATCCGCTGACTCATATTTTTGATTTTTTTCGTGTTCTTTCGTGCTTTTCGTGGTTAACATTTTCCCATTTTTTCCTTCGCGCCCTCTGCGCCTTTTGCGTTAAACATTTCCGGTTTTCATAGTTCCCTGTTTTTCACAATTCACCATTCACAATTCACCAGTCACCAGTCATATCTTTTTACTATTAGTGATTCTGTCAACAGGAACGGAGATAATATGCTCAAGAACGCGATAAAATGCATTTTTGAAACTCAGGATTTTACAGGTAGAATTGCATGTTTTAGCCGCTAATGAACGCCAATTTAACAGGGATGGACAGGATAAACAGAGTCAGGAAGTTCTAATCCCGCAGTCGCGGGACCAATCAGAGGATTGGAGAAGTGCGGGAGTTCTAAAGTAGGGGAATAAGCTGGAACACGAACTACCCTGTACCCATTTAACAGGGATGGACAGGATAAACAAGATTAAAACATGGTCAGCGAATCTTTGCGCTTCACGCAAATATTTGCTGATTAGTCTTTACTCCTTTCGTGCTTTTGGTGTTTTTCGTGGTAAAAATGTATTGGTTTTCGTCACCCATCACCCATCACCCATCACTCTTAACACGTAACTCTTAACACGTAACCCTTAACACGTAACCCTTAACACGTAACACCTAACACCTAACACCTAACACCTAAAAATTCCCCCCGTTGCAATCGCCGAAAAGGATATTTCCTCGCGCCTCCTCCCCCGGACGGTCTTCTGTGGTATAGAATATGCATGATCTGTGCGGTATTATTGGTGATAATCCTGTTCATGGATAAACTTGGTTAAATAGCCGGAAATTGTAGATGCATTCTGTTGCCGATGGAAGTTGCATCCATTCTGCACCACCCATACCACGATTTTGAATCTAGTTTACAGCATTGTTGGTAGCCAAAATGCAGACAATATTGCATTTCGCATACCAGATAGCGTGATTGCGGTTGCATTTTACAGTGTCATAGAGTATAATATCAGTATGAATTACTAACCGGAGGACGGCAGTGAGAATAGAGCGACAAAAAATGAACGAACTGATCGCCTGGCAGAACTCTTCCAGGCGCAAACCTTTAATCGTGCGGGGTGTACGGCAGTGCGGCAAAACCTGGCTATTAAAAGAGTTCGGGCGGCTGCATTTTAAAGATACCGCCTATTTCAACTTTGAACGTCAGCGCAATCTTGCAAGTTTGTTTACCGGAACGATTGATCCGGAGCGGATTCTCATGGAACTTGGCGCCCTGGCCGGCAAGGCTTTGAAGCCTCAGACTACGTTGATCATTTTTGACGAAATCCAGACTTCGCCGGAAGCGCTTAACGCGCTTAAATACTTTTGTGAAGAAAAGAGCGAGTACGCCATAGCGGCAGCCGGTTCATTGCTCGGGGTTACGCTTTCCGCACAGGTCGGGTTTCCGGTAGGCAAGGTCAATTTTATGGAATTGACTCCATGCTCTTTTGCAGAGTATCTTACCGCTGCCGAGCCGACACTGGCAGATTACTGTAATCAGGTTGCTGCTCTGTCACCTCTGCCTGAGGCATTCACTCAGCGGCTGGAGAAACATCTGCGCAACTATCTGGCGTTTGGCGGTATGCCTGAAGTATTGACCACTTTTATAGAAACAACTGATATAAGCCAGGCAGAGGCGGTACAGCAAGAAATTCTGCAATCCTATGAGCTGGATTTTTCTAAACATGCTCCCGTCCGGGATATACCGAAACTGTTTCTATTGTGGAATTCTATTCCTGATCAACTGGCCAGAGAAAACGCTAAATTTATGTACGGCGAAGTCAAGTCAGGAGCCAGAGCCAAAGACCTGGAAGATGCTTTGCGCTGGCTGCTTGAAGCTGGTCTGATACACCGGATCAACCGCCTTGAACAGCCGGTCATTCCCTTGACGGCGTATGAAGACCGGCGCAACTTCAAGCTTTATCTTGCGGATACCGGAATATTACGCAAGATGGCGCAGGTTCCGGTGGCGGCGGTTTTGCTGAATAAGGATGTTTTCGGCGAATTTAAGGGCCGTCTGGTTGAAAACTATGTCCAGCAGCATCTGTATGCGATGGGCATTAATCCGGTCCATTACTGGACCAGCGGCAATACTGCGGAAGTGGATTTCATCATCCAGTCCGATGAACTGGTGTTGCCGGTTGAGGTCAAGTCCGGGTTGAATGTCCGCAGTCACAGCATGCAGGTTTATCGCAGCAAGTACAACCCAAAAGTTGCCATCCGGTTCTCGATGCAGAACCTGAAGTATGATAATGGATTGCTCAACATTCCGCTCTATCTGATCGATCAGTTGCCCCGGTTGCTTAAAATCATCTCCTCTCTGGATTGATTTAACCTTATCAATACAGTTCTATTGATTTTGAACTATTCCGAGATTCAAATTAATGGGTAATGGTTCTGGTCAGGCAACCAAAATATGTATCGAGCCATTGCCGGACTGCGCGACTGGAATGAGAACACGCTTGAGACTCTTCATCTGGTCATCCGGCATCAGGGATGACTGGTGCCGACAGTTGGCGGCATTCTGCTTTTTGGTACCGAGCGGGGACGCTATTTCCCGGATGCCTGGATTCAGTGCGGACGTTTCGGCGGAACGGACAAGGCCCGCATTCTGGATCAACTGGAAATCAGAACCCATCTTCCCATTTGCCCTGAACGATGCCTTCGAGTTCGTCAAGAAACATGCGTCCCGTTCGGCAGAGTTTGGGGAATTACACCGGAAGGATGTCTGGAATGTTCCTATGGATAGAGTTAACTGGTTTTTAAATGCATTTGTATCGGCATAAAACTTATTGTTTCACCATTGCCTGTCATCTAGAAATGCGCCGCTGACTGCTTTCATACTCCCCCGAACTGATACACGTCTCTATTAAATCCACGGCTCTTCATTCCAGTTTAAGTACGATATATGTATAAGGATCATCAATCTTCAAAATTAAGCCTTCGTCTGGTACAAGCTCGGGTAATGATAAATCACCGGATGATTCAAGCACAGATATTTTTTTCCCGATTAAATAGTCGGGCAACTTTATAGTGTCTCGGGCTATTTTTTCCTTATAATCTATGTACACGATAAAAGCATCTCCCTCCTGGTGATAATATACACCATTTGTATTGGGATAAACAGAGGGGGAAAAATATTGGCGATACGCTACGCAATGGAATTCTTTACCGGCTGTAATTCGTCCTAGTTTATTATCTATCGCGTGGGGATAACTCTTGGAAGAAGTGTAAACCAAAAGGGAGTTTCCAGTATTTTTTGCTCTTTCCCCCAACTTCGACACTCCAATCAAGGGAGAATAACCGATGACGTAACCTACTTTTGATGTAATACCATCATTTGTTTTTTTCCCGGCAATCTGGATAAAACGGTCAGGTAAATTCAACGGATTTTCAATGTTTCCCTCATTGGTGTTGAAAAACAGAGGAGCAGTGATTGGCGGCATAAAATCTTGTCCTTTGCGGAAGTCATATTTTATTTTATTTTTTTCAAATGGCAAGCTTTTGGGAACATAGTAGATATAACTATCAAACACATTTTTATTCAGTGGTCCGGATTGGATAAACCCCATATAGTCAAGGATGAAATCGCAATTTGCCCTGGAACTATATTCAATTATGCAACTACCCATTGGAGAAAGACGATATGTGATATTATCACTTATAATTGAAGCAGTTTCATCGTCAGTATAATTAACGACTTTGCCGGGATTGGCTTTGATTACATTCAGCAATGAAACTGGGTCAATTATATCTGATTCCTCGTGTATTATCAAGAAATTGCAAAGAGTCGGCTCCTTATCGATAAGTGTTTTTTCGCCATCACACAGATATTGCACTTTTTTGATGCGGACAAATGGACGCAGTTGAACTTGATTATTGTTGATAATTTGGCAGGCTTGTCCATTTACTGCATTCCTGAGCTGATCACCGACAATGGATGCGTTGAATTCCCAGATTGCCGAACCGCTTGAATTTTCCGACAGGAGCCAGACGTTGGCGGAACTGAGAACTTTCATTATATAAAATTTATTATTGGCGCTATCGAGCCAAATACGGCCTAGATCCCGGTTAGTAAAGCTGTATCCTTTTACTTCCAGATTTCGTCCATAGGCAAAACCGTGGTTAGCTCCCAAATATGTGCCATTAATTTTCCATGGTGCTGAGTCATCGCCACACTGGTGAATGATAATCGGAATGGCTGAATCCGTTTTATTCTCTGTCTTAGTGGATGGAATCAATGTGGTATGAGAAAAATTTATCTGGCCGTTAGACCCTTTGTTCATGACAATCATTACATCCTGATCAAAAGAGAAACCGCTTCTGATATAGACAATATCTCCATCTTTGAATACCTGTACTTTATCTTGAGGAACCTGGACATTAAGCATATCTTGCATACCTGTAAACGTCATATTAATTACCAATAAATTTTTCAATAGTATGAATTTTTTCTCAGGCAAAAGAGACTTCTTGTTACACAGAATCAAGCATAATTATACTGGCATAAAACTTACTGATTCGCCGGGTTTTAAGTTAAGACACAACGGCAGTTGAACACAAATTTTCTTTTTTCCGCTCCGGCTTAACATCATTTCCGGATTATTGTTGACATGAATGGTGATAGTGCCGCCAATCAGACTTTTTACCCTGATTGACTGAAGTTTGAACTTTTTCCGTTCCGCACTGATCAGGAAGGCGCCCGGCAGACGGATATTGGCAAAAGATATATCTTGCATATCATCCGGGATGCCGGGAAAGAGATGAGTCGCTCCGCCTTTGTTATGGACAAGCATTTCGTAAATAGCCGTAGCGCACCCCATCGTGCCATCGAGTTGCATCGTTTCGGTTGCAGCAAGTGGCTTTTTTTGCAGTTCTTTCAGACTGCTCCGGTGAACGGACAGCCCGCGGAATCGCGGAATGTAAACCGTGGCAAGACCTTCGTTGATAAATAACTTTCTCCACATCTGCAGGATCACCCATGGCGATTCTTTAAATTGCATGCGCGCCTGAATAATGGCGGCCCAGGGCATACACCATTCACTCCATTGTCCCATTCCTTTAGATATCCAGTGGTCAATGGAATTATCCACAATCTCCTGCTTTTCCGGCGTAAGTTCACCCAGAGAGTCAAAAGGATAAATAGCTGAAAGATGCGAATGATGCCGGTGACAGAAATCTAGATCCTGCCCTTCCCAAATGGCTATATGTTCTTCACCGGGTTTCCCAATCAGCGTGTAAAGTGGCAGTTTCTCTTTTATCGCCGTCCAAATCGGGCGTGGCGTTTTTTTCAAAATACGGGATGCTTCCAGCAGGGCATCTGCCAGCATGTGGATGCAGGCCAGTTGCCAGGATGGATCCTTTCCCATTAACCGTGGCCTGATATCATTGCCGAATTCGGCGGAAATGCACAATGGAATGGAAAGCCGTCCATCCTTCTCCTCAACCATTTCTTCATAGACCCGCATCACTCCATGCATGAACGGGTAGGCCCGCTCCCTGAGGAATTTGACATCGCCGGAGTAGAGATAGTATTGCCAGTACATTTGTGCCACCCAGCCGGTGCAGGCGTGATCAATTAAAACGCCGGGACCGCCGTACAACATTTCGCCCCGGTCATCCACACACATGCCGATAATGAGACCATCGTCGATTCCAAACAGAACTTTGGCATTGCGCCGCAGAACTTCCTGCCAGGAGTCAATCCTGTCAAACAGCGGCATAATATGTTCAAGCTGATTGGAAGCGAAAGCCAGAGAATAGACCTGCTGTACGTTCACGTTAAAATGGTAGTCAGCATTCCATGGCGCCATCTGGTATTCCTCAACCCATGGCCCTTGCAATCCTGCCGGCCATAGGGATTGGGGATTCGTGGCAACTCCAAACTTATATAGTGCATACAAATAAAACTTGTTGAAAAAATCATCAGGCAATTTAATCCCGGGAACGCGTTTCCAATAACCCTGCCACCATCTTCGATTGGACTTAAGTATTGACGCGACACCTTCCTGCGCGAAATGCAATGCCAGACTGCTTGCGGTGGCAATAGCACTGGGAGCATCAGTTCCCCTTTCCAGTGCAATTACATAGCCATTATTTGAATGCTGGCATATAGCCGCCATAGCGGGATCTGCCGGACATTCCTGTGCCCAACCCTGTGTCGCTGGTTTCTCCACTAAAACCGGTTCCGGGAAAGCAAAACACTTAAGTTGTTTCCCCACCCATTCCCATGCTGTTTTAATATTCACGCCGCAGATCATCTTGTCCGGATCCTGAATCCAGAGGACATTCTGATTTACGCTTAAATCGAAAATAACAGGATGTTTACTCTTCTTGCCTTCAGCAGAAATCCAGATAGTGACAGTCCCTTTTGCCAAATCCAAGTCACCTTTAACCGGAAAACACGCTGGTTTCAGTTTCATTTCAAAACGTCCGAACGGTAAACGCCATGGAGCGTGGACATTTGATGCTTTAGGCTTCACCGGAAAGACCTGCCCTGTCCAGGATGCATCGGCAGGGTTATATAGTTTTTTTATATTCTCATAGGTCGTCACCCCTTCCGTCGGGTGATATTCGCCGCGATGATCCCAGAAATCGGCCCGGTTAATGGTGATATTAATGCTGTCTTCCCCCCAGATGAGTGCTCCAAACAGTCCGTTGCCCATGGCAATCCCGGCGTGCGGACGTGGCAGAGGAAACGAGAATTCTATTTTTTGCATTTATAAGTCCCCATTGTCATTTTATATTGTTTAGCAACCGGTTGTCTTGAGATATAAATCCATTATCCTGCGTGCATCATTTATCGAGATTGCATTACAAATAAGGCTGACTCCGGTAGGATACAAGTTTATTATCTGTCCTGAAACCAATTCTTCTTCTGTTGCCTTAATCCGAATAATGGGAATACGGTTTTCATTCGCCTTCTTGTAAATGGCTGCGACATCGTTTAGTTCAGACTGTCCCAAATCAAGACAGCGGCAAGAAGGTAATCTCAAGAAATTTTCAGCGTGCCGTTCTATTTTGCCGCAACAATGAATTCCGCCCCCGCCAAGTTCGCGAAGAACCCGTTCATCGTGCGGCGCAACAATTTCATCGTACATTTCAGGCGACATCATTATTACCGAATCATTTCTCAACAGTATATTTCCCCGGATTGCCGTCGCATGTTGATTTGAAAAACCTTTTGCCCCGTCATTGATATACGGCATGAGATGTTTTGCCAATCCGATTTGAGCCGAAGCCATTGCTTCAAGAGCAGATGAAACCATGCCGGGCCTTTCCTTGATCTCCAGAAAAATACCGCTGCCTGTAATCTGCTCCAGATTGTCGAAAGGACTCTGCAGGTCAGGAAGCACAACGCGAATAACCTGATTCAAATTTGGATATTTGATAAGCGTCTCTTTGTAAAACTTATACCTTTCTATTATCTGCGAAACCCAACCGTTTGAGAAGTCAAGCGGATCCCGGTCCCGGACTTGTTCTAAAGTCAGATCATGCGAAAGATCATGCAATACCCATGGTGGATTGTTTCCATGTTGTTCCACATGTGCGCCGAACATTGATGCTATGACAACCGTTCCAAAGTTGGCCCGTATAGTACAAGGCAGATCGTCATTCAAGCTCTTTCGGCAGGCGATACTGGTGCCGAAGGAATAGGCAAGCTCATTGAAAAGCATTTTTTCCGGACAGTCGAAAATTTCGGAATACGGATATGGCTGGAATCGGTAATCATTATCAAGCGGGTAGTTAAAGATTAGCGGCAAACGCTTAACAGGCAACCACTTCAACGCCTGCATATGCAAGTTATCAATGCCATCCTGTCTTTCAACACTGAGGGTTGAAGACAAATATTCTAACAGTATTTCTAATTTTTCTTTCAAGCTCGATCCAGATTCAATCATCTTTGTCAATCCTTCTTCATTTCGGAATTGTCAGTTTCCTTATAGCTGTCGCCGATTCCAACTCAAGCCCGGTATGGACAAGCGCTATCAGAGAATTCCTGCCTATCTCACGCATTCTGGCTTCTGTCCGGCCATACCAGGGGAATTCAAGTACAAAACCTACAGAGCCATAAAGTTCCCTGGAATATCTTCCCGGCGAACGCAGTCCTGACACGGCAGCAAAATTCACATCCCACTTTTTATAGTCTTCTGTCAAATCCGGCATGAATTTCCTGAAAAGCAAAACCTCTTCTTCATCCCATCCTATCAATCCATCGATAAACTTGTTTGTCCAGTTGTGAAGATTCAGGTAAAGCGCCGGCTTCAACGTATCAATAATTCGCATATGGGTAAGCAGGGCGGAGTCACTTTCAGAGCCGGGATTTAACTTCTTATTAGCTTCAATATCTCTGTTCAAATCAGCACCATTTATTTCCGTAAGACGGTCAAAACCGTCAGAGACACCGTCAACATTTATCATTGGCAGGAAATAAAAATCATATCTGTCCAGAAAGAAATCCGCCAGCTCGCTTTTGCCAGCCAGAAAATCTATCATGCCTTCGATATTGAAACTCGCCGCTGTTTCATAGGGATGGCAACGTCCAACAACCAGACAGTTTTTAGAGGCGTTTCCATTTGATATTTTCAAGAGTGGTATTTTCCGCTTTTTTTTCGAATATCCTCCAATCTCGCTACTCACTAGAGGTTTATGCCTTTGCCTTTCAATATAAGAAAGCAGGTCGGTATACTTATAAGGGATACAAAATGCTATTTGTGTTTTGCCTGGATTCAATGCAAATCTGGTTATGGTTTTCGAGCCTGTCCGGAAGTTGGCTTTCAAACTCCACTTTGAATTGGGTGGCTTGATGAAAAGATGATCGTAAAAGCAGGTCTTTATCTCAGTCCCCCAATCCACAACGACTTCGAAATCCATGGGATCCGCATGTCCGGACTCAATGAATATGTCAAGCCGCAAATCCTCCTTATCCAGCCCTGATAGCAAAAGCCGTCCAGGTTGCTCCAGTTTAAATTTATTCTGGTAAGAGTCTTTTACACAATCATAATTGAAGCCAAAGTTTATAACACTATTATTCATTTGCTCTGCTCGCTTTCATTTGTTCTGCGACAACAAAAAGTCACACGCTCCTTTAAAAAGTTCAGTCCCATCAGGATTTTCTACCATTACATGT
>CAIPAT010000230.1 GCA_903863035.1 uncultured Lentisphaeria bacterium | reverse complement strand
TTTAAAAATTGATGAGACAGTAGAAATCAATGAGTGTGGGATTGATTATCTTGATGCAGCTTTCAAGCCTCTACTCCCAATTATATTTGGTGCACTCGTTCAAACTACGCTAATTCAGTTTGGTGAAAATGCTATGATACAAAAGCGGAAACCATTTGCTTGTGTATGTGGCAACGATATGGAGTTTCATTGGAAGACAAAAAATGCCAAATCAACTGAAGTGACTACAATAATATCAAATTTAAATTTGCCACAGATGCAAGTTCAATGTAACGTTTGTGGAAAGAAAATGTTTATTACACGACAGCTTCTTGGCATTGATAAGTATCATAAAATGAGTGTAGTTACCGAGAGAAAGTTGGCTCTTGTTGGGTCATTGACTACATTCCGCGTATCTGAAAAAATAATTTCAATGTTTAGTGTTCCGATTAGTCGCATGGCTGTATGGCGTTGTGTGCAAAAGATTGGTAAATCGATTAAGTTTGAGGTCGATCCCAATGAGCTTGGGGAAGTAGAAGCGGATGGCACCGGCATTCCTATTATAGGTATAAAAAAACGTGGAAATGAGCTTAAAGTACTTGTGCAAAAAATGATGAATGGAATTAGAATAGCCGGTTTAACTATTGGAAAATATAACAGTGGCTGGGATAAATTATTTGCACCATCGATTAAAGCAATCAAGTCATTCAAAAGGTTTCTTATTATAACGGATGGCGACACTAGTATTTTGAATGGCTTGGATGGAGTAAAAGTATTGCTGCAAAGATGTTTATGGCATATTCCACATCAATTTAAATTTACTTTATGGGCTGATAATGTAAAAAGAAAATCAACAGAATGGCTAGATGTTATGGGTAAGATTTATCACATCTGCGGAATTAGGTCACAATTGGATGACGAAGAGATAGGAGCAGTGATTGAATTGAAAAAATCACAGTTAGAAGAACTTATATCCTTTTGTAATAAGTGTGGTTATAAAAAAAGTGAAGTATATTTGTTCAATGCAAAGGCAGATATGTTTACCGCTTTGGAGAATCGCATGAAAGGCAAAGCGTCAAGTCATGTCGAACGTGTGATGCGGACGGTAAACATGCGTGTCAATGTTGGAAAATGGACACCTTCAGGAGCGTTGAACGCAAAGAACTTACGACTAGCTCATTATTATAATGGATGGACTCCTGGACATCCTAAATTAAAAAAAGAGGAGGTGGAAATCACCTGCAAGTAAGCAGGGAAATATTACATTTATGGCATATCAAATTTGATATTGCATGAAACGTAGATATATTTATGAAATCTGGTGAAACGGAGATTGGCAATGCTGGGAAGCAACCATCGAGGGATAGCCAGATAGGCAGACTGATGAGCCGGAGTGTTTTCTCCGGCGCCTTTTATCATCAGGATGCTCTCCATGCCTTTGAAAATCCCGGGGTTTGGGGCAGCGCCCCAATTTCGAAGAGTCCTGTCGGGTGAGGCAACTTATGCAGGTCTCCAGTTTGGGACGCTACCAAATACTTGCTGGCTTTTTGCTGGCTTTATGGTTTTAGAAACGGGTAGAAAGGGGTGGAAACGTATTCCGTGCCTATGTAGCTTTAGTCAAGGTTAAGTGTTTGATTTCTAGGCTAAATGAGGATGTTTGCTGGGGTGGATTTGAATCACCTAGCTAAATTAAAAACAGACTTCCAGTCTGTTGAATAAATCATTTATCAACACAATGTTTTAATTCATGCTGGCTTTTTGCTGG
>CAIPAT010000229.1 GCA_903863035.1 uncultured Lentisphaeria bacterium | reverse complement strand
TATTATTTTCATCGGACGTTTTAATTCATGATTTCGGCTATATGTGCTTATTTCTAACTCCCAAGTACTCTGGTTTGGTCTGCCCTTTGGACGCGAATAATCCGGGTCAATCCCCTTGATATCGTGCGTATAAAACAGCTCTGGCCGCGTTTGTGATTGAATCGTGTAAATCTGCCATTCCTGTTTTAAGTATAATTCCACCTTGATTATTTTCCGTGAATTACATTTTGCCCAACATCTTCATCCAATTTTTCATCCTGCATTCACCGACGTGTTATTTAATAAATCCCATTATCATATTACGGATCAACCGAACCATCAATTACAACAAGGAATACGGGAATGGACATTGACATGAATGCTATTATGCAGAACTTAAATACGGAACAGAAACAGGCAGTACTAGCCACAAAAGGCTACGTCAGGATACTTGCTGGTCCGGGAACTGGCAAGACAAAAGTATTGACCAGTCGCCATTGCCATTTGGTTCAATTTTACGGAGTGGAGCAAAAAAACATTCTGTCCGTTACTTTCACCAATAAAGCCGCGATGGAAATGCGAAAACGGGTAACTTCAATTCTGGGTATCTCCTGGCAGACCAATATCTGCACTTTTCATGGTTTCTGTTTAGGGATATTAAAGCACAATATTCACCGTTTGAACTATCCTAATCAATTTATGATTATTGACCGGGATGACCAGGTTAAACTGCTCCGCGAAATATATGCTGACATGAATATTTCCGCTCATGAATATCCGCCTGCCGAGGTGATCGAATACATTGCCATACTCAAAGGGCGCCTTGACTATGTGCCCCACGTTACCCGTGCATCGACGGCTAATTTCGCATCTGGATTGCGGGTGGATATAGGATTAGACAGCATGAAAGAGATTTTCGTGAATTATCTGAAGAAACAGCGAGAATACAAGGTACTTGATTTTGACGATATGCTCTACTTCGCACTGTATCTGTTGAGACAGCATCAGGATCTGCTGGATTACTGGCAGAATGAGCTCCAATATATTCAAGTTGATGAGTTCCAGGATGTCAATAAAGCCCAGTACGAATTAGTAGTTTTGCTACAGGCTAAACACCGTAATCTGTTTGTCGTAGGCGACCCGGACCAGACAATATATTCATGGCGTGGTTCCGATATCAGTTTCATCAACGAATTTGACCGTAATTTCCCCGGTACGCAGACGTTCTTGCTGACAACCAATTACAGGTCTAGTTCCAGCATCATTGATGCCTGTAATTCGCTGATTAAACACAATAAGAACCGGATCGACAAACCTTTGGTTCCGGTCACCATTAGCGAGGGGATGGTTATCCATTATCCGGCGAAAAATATCTACGATGAAGCTTGCTTTATCGCACGGGCTATTTTGGACACAGTCCAGCAATGTAATGCGCAGTTTAACGACATCGGGATTCTATATCGCGCGAGTTACATGAGCAGGGCAATCGAGGAGTCTTTAATTGAATTCCGCATTCCATATACCGTTGTTAAAGGTACGGCATTCTACGAACGGCAGGAAATAAAAGATGCGCTGGCGTTCCTGCGCCTGCTGGTCTACGGCGATAACATTTCATTTGAGCGGATCATTAATAAACCAGCCAGAAAAATGGGCAGGGTGCGCCTACATTTTCTTAAACAATATGCAAGGGATCATCAGGTTACACTATTGCAGGCGCTGCTGGATTGTGCTGGCCGTCCTCCATTAGATTATCCGGAGATCACGCAATTTTTGTCGGTGTTCAATGAAGTCAAATCTAAGCTTGAATTAATCTCAACCTCGCAGGCACTTGATGAAATCCTGGACAAGACTGGATATGAACAACAGTTGCGTCATGATTTAAATTCTGACCGGATTGATAATGTCATGGAACTGAAACGGTCCGTGACAAGGCAGGAGGAAACTGCTGGCCGGAAAATAGAAATAGCCGAATATTTGGCCGAGGTCGCCTTATACGCCGAACTTACCGATAATCGGCATCCGAACTCCGTTCAACTGATGACGATACATGCCTGTAAGGGGCTGGAATTTCCGTATGTTATTGTCTGCGGCATGAACGAAGGCGGCTTGCCCTCCGGCAAAGGCGATAGCGAGGCGGAAATGGAAGAGGAGCGCAGATTAGCTTACGTCGCGTTCAGCAGAGCACGGAATGGGCTTATGCTGACAAACGCAAATGGACTTGATTTTAACCGTAGACCATTGAATCCATCTAGATTTTTGTCAGAGGTAAAACTTGGCTTGATTCGTAGGGTTAAAAAGTTAAATTAATTTGAATATATTCATACAATTGATGTGAATGAAAATAGGAAAAGCATTGAGTTTCTGCCTGGCGATGATGCGGACATAAAGTTGCATCACCGCCTTGTCAGCGCTCCCATTGCTATCTCCCAGCTCTTCCCCCAGACGAGAACCATGGATGGCGAACGTCAATGATCTGTACGGTATTATTGGTGATAATCCTGTTCGTGGATAAACGCTGCTCAATGTGCCGGTACGATCTTCACTGGTCTGCCGTATTGATCGGAACCCACGCCCATGCC
>CAIPAT010000228.1 GCA_903863035.1 uncultured Lentisphaeria bacterium | reverse complement strand
TTTCCCGTCTCGCAACTTTATCCTCACGCGTTAGCCAGTGGCTAGTGATTAGGCTACATACCTGAAATGGACAATTGGTATGGACGAAACATTTCATTCGTCTAGTTTAGTGATACCTTACCTGGACACACATTCTATAAGTGTAAAACTTTGTTTTTTCATTGTTTAACTCCTGTTTAAGTTTTTATTAGGATTCAATACTTGCTAATTTTAATAGTTAAGCGCTGTCAGAAAAATGTAATTTCTTTCAGTAACCAGCATCTCGTCTGTCCAGCATAACAATTAATTTAACTCAGCACAATTTTCTGCCGGCTGAGAACCTCTTCTATATCAAGATGCCCGTAATACATAATCATGTTCTCCACGTTTTGAACCTGATTGCGGGCATGCTCCCTGAACAGTGCCTCGGCTATGTCAACATTGCCATTTTTTATCGCTTCAAACATTTCCCGGTGCTTATTAATTGTCAGTTCATTAGCCTTGCTGTCAAATTCAGCTTTCGTATAATTAGGAGGAAGATATTTGATTGTGGATTCAGCCACTTCATAATGGGCGGGAAGCTGGTTCAACTTATTAAAGAAAAACGATGCCGCCAGATAACTGGTATTCTGCAGATGACAGAAACGGCGATTGCCGCAGTTGTCGATTACAGCCAGATGGAAATTCATATCGGCGATACTGCTTTCAAAGTGATTGTGTTCAGCCATGGCTTTTTCCTGATCGAGTAAACAATGCTCCATCATAACAAGTACATCACGGGGCCTGGCTCTGGCCAGACGCCGCGCCGCGATAGGTTCAAGCGCCTCGCGCATCTCGTACCATTCCAGAATATCCTGTGAGGAGAATTTACAAACACGGTAACCGCAGTACGGCACATACTCGAAAATCCCCCAACCCACAACTTGATTCAACGCTTCGCGGACTGCATTACGGCTCAATTCAAACTCGTTGGCCAGCACTGATTCCTTAAGCGGCTTTCCGCTTTCAAATTCGCCTTTGTACAGTTTGCTCAAAATCATCTGCAGGGCTTGAACCCCCGCAGGCTGATTCAAATCCATTTCTATTTTTGCTTTCAGCATCTTTCCGATATAATCAATCATAACCAAAACCATCTTTCTAAATGTTCTAATATGTATATTATATTACCATTTTGGCAAATTGTCAACAATTTTTTAGAATTTAATGCAAATTATTATAAATTGACTAAAATCAAGCTTTCTTATTAAGAAAGCCGATCAGGTTGTCGTTTTTTTTGCTGTAAAATATATGACTATGAAAACCTGGGTTTCAGCGTTATTTCAGCTTATCTATATCGTTTGTCAACGCGCATTAATATTGGCCGGATTTTGAGCATTTAATTTTGCCGGAGTCGAAATTGCTTTTTGTTGGTGTTTCTTCCGTTTTTTTCAGTTTTCTTCGTTTTTTCTTGATTTTCTTTTGTTTTCTTCGTTTTTCTTTCCGACTTCACCCCAGAAAATAGTTTTCATCTGCGCCTTTTTCTTCCCCCCTGTTCTCGTCGTTTTATCGATTTTTACCTTG
>CAIPAT010000227.1 GCA_903863035.1 uncultured Lentisphaeria bacterium | reverse complement strand
TGAACTTAACCGGCTGCGCCGGGACTTTTGATCCCCTTTCTCTGTAATTTTTCTCGTAATGTATGAATTGTGATTGCTTTATGTTCTTATTCACCCTATCATAATAACATACAAAGCAAGGAGGCATCTTGAGCGAGCATATCTCTAAAGCGACATTCAAGCAGATATTTATTGACCACTGGCCGTCTTTCAAGCAAAACAACCCGCGTTATAATACCGAGTATTATGATTCAGTCATCAGTAAAATGCTAAACTGCGGCGATCCTGAAAAGATGGGATATGCCGAGTACCGCTGCCTTTATTGCGGACGATCCCACAAGGTCGCAATGACCTGCAAATCATGCTTCTGTCTTTCATGTTCAGTTCCATATGCCGACAAGTGGATTGAATTTATTGGAAGACGATTGATTTCTGGAGTTGTTTACCGGCATGCGGTTTTGACGGTGCCGGATTTTTTAGGCTGTATTTCTATCGCGACAGCAGCCTTTTGGCCCCTTTCATGACGCTGGCGCAGGAATGCATAAAGGATGTTTTCAAAACGGCATTCGGGCTTGAGCTTGACATTGGACTTGTCGTCGTGCTGCAAACTGCCGGAAGACCCGGCAGCTATAACCCGCATCTGCATATACTGCTCAGTTCCGGCGGAGTCACTCCTGAAGGCAACTGGCGTCAGATTTCTTATATCCCTTACGAAATCCTACACCGCAAATGGCAGTTTCATCTCATCCGTTTTCTGAAAGAACATCTGACGCCTTCTCCAGAGGTGAAATCGGATATTGATAAAGCCTGGAGGCAGTTTCCTGAAGGATTTGTGGCACATGCACAAAAGGGGAAAGTTCCGCCCGGCGGCAAAGGCATCGCAAAATATCTGGCCAAGTATGTTGTGTCGCCGCCGATTTCTGTCAGACGCATCGAAAATTACAATGGCAAAGAGGTATGCTACTGGTATCGCGACCATAAAACAGGAACCATTCAGCATGAAACTATTCCGGCGCATAAATTCATCGGCAGAATGGTTCAGCATATCCTGCCGAAAGGATTTCAAAGAATTCGCTACTACGGTTTTCACAGCAATGTCAGATATCAGCAGATGCTGGAAAAAATCCAAACCATATTGCCGGCAAAACATACGCCTGACGCCGGCGGATACAGAGTGGCGCCGCGGAAAAAATTCAGAGAACTCTCCATGCAAACTTACGGCAGAGACCCATTGAAGTGTCCTGACTGCGGAAACATAATGGAACTTGAATCCATATGGCATCAGAAGTATGGTTTTATCGTTGACATGGCGTACAGCAAGGAACCATTTGAAAACACTGGATGAGCAAAACATTGAAAACTATACATGCAAATGAACAACTCGAAGATTGTGATCTTCCGTTCAACGGACCGACCCAATGGTATCCGTACCGTTGCCTTGCCTGCAAATGTAAAATGTGGGTCGAAGATATCATTGTTGATGCATTTCCACCCGATGGTCCGGGCAAATGTCCCATCGTTTGCTGCCCGAAATGCGGTCAGGACTTCGTCAGGGACATCAAAAAAGAAACCATCATCTCAGAAAACGATCCAAACTTAATTTTAGAACAGGAGAAAAACAACATATAAACTCAAAAATACAAATTCCTATACGAT
>CAIPAT010000226.1 GCA_903863035.1 uncultured Lentisphaeria bacterium | reverse complement strand
CAGCTCGCATATGACTATTTCAAATCGCTTGAAGATCCTAATATTGCTACTAAACGATTTGCTATTAAAGTATGTAATGCACTTAAGAAAACTGATGAAGCCAAGGAAATTTCAATTGCAATCGGAGACAGTAAATAACATGATTCATTCAGTTTCCTGTCAGTAATGGCGGGTGATTGATATGAATCATTATAAAATCTTTCTGTTCTCAGTATTTCTAGAAATAATTAACGTTTAAAACTTGCTCACGAAGAATCAATAATTCAGACAGAATGAGAGGTGTCCTGCCATGAAAACACTCGACAAATTTCCTGTAATTGACTTCATTGAAGAAGAAATTGCAGCTAAATCGTTTCCGGGCGCGGCACTGCTGGTTGCTCAGAACGGCAAGCAGATTTTGGAATATTATTGCGGAACCTACTGTAACGGAGAACTAAATGATATTCCACTGGACGGCGGGGTTTCACACATGTTATATTCATTTTCCAAGGGCATCACTGCTACAGCTATTGTGCTGGCGCATCAGATAAACCTGATTGATTACGATGCTCCCCTGTCAACTTATATTCCTGAATACCGTGGAGGGTTAAAAGATTTAACAACCATACGCCATCTTTTAACCCATTCGTCCGGCATTCCTAACTGCAAACTCAAAGCTGTCGCAACTGAAGAAGAATGGCGGGATGCAGTGCAGACGTGTTGCAAGGCAGAAGTAGAATGGATGCCGGGAAGCAGGACACAATACCATTCTCACAGCGGCACGCTGCTAGCGGCTGAAGCAGTGCGGCGATGCCTGGACATGCGGCCATGGCAGGATATTTGCAGTGAATGGATTTTCAAGCCTATCGGTGCAAAAACTTTGACGTTTCATGTGCCTGAAGACCGCCCCGTCGCCCTGACCCATCAACCCGATGTCCTGCCGTGTTCGATAAGTACGGCGTACGCTTCAAATTTGGGACACCCTGGCGCCGGATGCTTCGGAGGGATCAAAGACATCATCAAAGTTCTCCAATTCCATCTCAACTCCGGCCAGTGGAATGGACGAATGATCATAAATCCGGATGAATTAGCGGAGATGCATCAAGTTCAATATGAAGACCGAATTGTAAAAGCGGAGAAATCAGCCAAGACCACGGTACATGAACCATGGGGTTTGGGATGGTTGATTAAACGGAATCTTGCAGAACATGGATTCGGGTTTGGAAATGCCACCAGTGCGAAATCATTTGGTCATGCCGGCATTGATACTGTAATGGCTCTTTCCGATCCTGAACAGCATGTTGCCATTGCGTTTATCGCTACCGGCTCTTTAGGAAAGAACACTGCACGTATTCGCAATAAAATCACTGATCTCATAGTGGAATCGCTGTCATAAACTTAAAGATGAGGGTATTCTTATGGATTCCGTCGAATCGTCAAAAGAACATGCATCCACAGATGCTTGCCGGTTGCGAAACCGTGAAAAATCACCGCTATCCGGCAAGTTTCTGCTTGAGGCTCTGGTGGATTTCCCCGACGACGTCATCAATGCGTCACAAGCATTGACCTCTGAACATATTGACAGCCTGATGGCACAGCTGGCGACACTGGGTGTACGCCGTGTGAGCTGGGGTTACTACGGTGACGACCACGGGGGATGGCTGATCCCTGCCGCACATAGCGAAGACTACCAGGGAGGATGGCGCCGCTGTGCGGACACTTATCGGATGCTGGTTAATCCTTTGCGCATGGCGGTCGAATCCGGACACCGGCACGGTCTGGAGGTGTATGCCTATTACAAACCATATGAAACCGGTGCGGGAATGCTGTTTCCTGAAGGCTCGCCACAGGCCGGGGGAATGGGGTTGCTGCCGCACATTGGCGGCAAGCTGGCCTGGATGGAACCATTCGTGCGGGACAACCCGGCATTGCGAATACGACGGCGCAATGACGTCAATCCAGCAGAGCTCACCGCCGCTATCTGTGCGATCCGTCTAATCAAGCAGGATGCCTTGCCAACTCGCATCACGCGCGATCACCTGCAGTTCTGGACGTCTCCCGACAATTGGCGTTACCGGCAGGTTCCGGTTGATTTCACTCTATCACAGTCTGTCGAACCGTCGCCGCATGATGTGCGGGACCAAGAGGGTAACCTACTGACGCGCCAGGGCGATGATGTCCTCATCCTGACACTTGCCGGGCTGGATATCAAAGACAAGTATGTCCTGATTACCACCGACTTTACTGCGGATCACCCCGATTTCAGCAATTCCGGTACCGCCATCATGACGGCACATGACGCCAGCGGCCATGAAATACCTGGCGTGTTCGCCACCGGCAGCACGGTGTGGACGGCCAGTCTAGTAAACTTTCGCGAGGGAGGATTGAGCTTTGATTACGGCTGGGGTGCCAAGCGTGTTACGCTTGATGAATCCAATACATCCGGCAAAAAAGGATTCATCGCTTTTGCCCGCGGGCGAAACCAATATCTGCCTGGTGCTTTGTGTGAAAGCGAACCCAAAGTGCAAGATTTCTGGATGACCTGCGTCGAGGAGATGATTGCTGCTGGCGTGGACGGCGTGGATTTTCGCGAGGAAAACCACAGCTCACACACCGACACACCTCAGGACTATGGATTCAACGATGTTGTGCTCCGGCAATGCGAAGATCTGCATGGGCAGGCGCTTTGTGCCAGGATTAGCGAAGTTCGCGGCAAGGCTTATACGGAATTCCTGAGAAAGTGCAAAGCGCGCCTCACGGCTTGCGGCCGGCGCATGCGCTACAACCTGCAGCTTGATTTCTTCCGTCCGAATCCTCCTGCGGACCGTCTACTGGCATATCCTGCCAATATCCATTTCGAATGGCAGCGGTGGATTGATGAAGGCTTGATGGATGAGGCAATCCTCAGATTCTACCACTTTCCATTCGAAGCGATCTTTCAGGATCCGGTAGCAGAAGCGATGATTGTGCGCTGTCAACAACGCGGTATTCCGATCGTTGTCAATAGATACGTTGATTTAGCCGGTGAGCTGTTGCCCCAGGAAGTCGCACGCATATATGCTGACCAACGGTTCAGCGGATTCATTCTTTACGAAACCCAAAACTTCATCAGGTTCAACGATGCGGGAGAATGCTCGCTGAAAATGCAAATAGTGCAAGAGGCTGTGAAGCAACTTGACTGACTCTGGTAAATAACTTGAAAAAGATTAGAGGCACAGCTTTTGCCTACCCGAACGTAGTGACGGACGAAGTAATTGGCTCTTATAATTAAGGACTAGAAATGAAATTATTGAAGCAAATTCAATTTACCTTACTGATCACTGGCACCATATATTTAACACCCTGCACTGGTTCAGTGCCAATCAAGGACGTGAAATCCACTGATATTTTGTCGACAGACCCATTACGCCCAGATGGAGCCACTGTTACCCTTGAAAATATTAAGGATTTTTCCATTCTCATTCCGAAACAAGCAACAGCCCAGGAAAAGTACAGTGCCGCGATGTTGACGGATTATCTTGGAAAGATGTTTAACACCAAATTGCCGGTGGTGCAAGAACCGCAAGAGGTCAATGGAAAGTTTATCAGCGTGGGTAATACTGCTGCAGCTGCGGCCGCCAAAATTACAGCCGATCCGCGAGAACAAGCCTACAAACTGGCAGTCGCAGGTGGAAATTTGTATATTCTGGGAGGGACAAGAGGCCCGATTTACGGTGTAATCGCACTCTTGGAGGAAGACCTGGGATGCCGCTGGTATGCGCATAATGACGCCCCGGTCATCCCATTGCATTCAAATGATAAATTAACTGTTGTTCCACGTAGCTACGCACCTCCATTTGAGGTCCGCGATGTGTTTTACTGGGACGCCTTCAGTCTTAGTGCCAACTGGGCGGCTTTTAACCGCATTCAATCGTTATCGTATTATAACAAAATGGCGCTGGAATCCGGAGGTGGGCTGTCGAACCCCGCATATTGGGTTCACACCTACAACGGACTGGTGCCGGCCGGCAAGTATTTTGCCGACCATCCTGAATACTTCCCGCTTCGTAACGGTTCGCGTCATCCTTCCAAAGTTTCGGACGGACAGTTGTGCTATACCAGTCCGGGAGTTGTTGAGGTCATTGTCAAAACACTTGAAGCGGAAATAGCGAAAAATCCGGGAACCAGGATTTACAGCGTATCTGCGAATGACAATGTCTATGACAACTGTGAATGTCCTGCCTGCCAGGAAATCATTAAGACGGACGGTGTCCCCGGTGCCCAGCTCTATTTAGCCAATGCGGTAGCCGCTAAGCTGGCCGTCAAATACCCTGAAATCAAAATCACCACATTGGCTTATGTCCACAGTCAGAAGCCGCCAAAAAATATCAAACCTGGCGCAAATACCGTTATTCTATATGCGCCGATCAGGCAACGCAATAATCGCATAAGCAAGCTGTTGCCTATCGGAGATATCGAAGAAATTAAAGAGGAACTGACTAGCTGGCACAAAATCGCATCTCATATCTACCTGTGGGATTATGTAGACATTATCGGGGGAACACCGGTTCCTTTTCCGAATTTTGACGCTCAGGATTGCGGTTGGCAATTCCTGATTAAAAATGGTGTCACCGGGATATTTATGCAGGGCAGCTTTGTGATGCACGGTTCCCTCGGGGAACTGAAAAGCTGGCTTTATGCGAAGAAACTCTGGAATCCAACATGGCCTCAAAATGAGCTTATTAAAGAGTTTATCGCTTCATACTATGGGCCGGCGGCGGTGGACATGACTGAATATGTCGCTTTGCAAAGGCGTGCCCGGTCCAATTTCTATCGCAACCGTAAACCGGGAGCTGGTCTAAAGTTTTCCCCCGCTGAAATTCAGCAAATGTACAAACTGCTGAACTCCGCAATTGTCCATTGCAGTGGACTACCTGACTATACCGTCAAAATAGATCGTGAATTTCTTACATTGCTTTGTCTATCCTTGTCTGTCCATCCTAGCAAGGACACTGCCGCCGACTACGCTGACAAACTGAAACAAGCGGAAGCGTTGATCAGCAAGTTTAAGATTGTGAAATTTGGAGAGGGCACTACAGCCATAGGAAAACTACAAGAGTGGCGTAAAAAACTGAAAAGGGCCACCGATGGCAATCAATTGCCGCAGTATTCCAGTAATTCAGTAACGGTTAAAGAAGCTTCTTGTCACGTTGGGGCACGATATCTACCCGATGCAGATGCTACACTCGGACACGCCTCAAGGCAGCCCGGAGGAAACTCTGAATGGAGCATTCAATGGCCATTAGGCGACTTTATTGATCTCTTAAAGCCCGGGAAGGTTTATATAGTACGTATGCGGGCAAAAACAGAATTTACAAAAGAAATTCCTCAGAAAAACGGCACTTTATTCACTCTTGGTGCCTATACATATGGCGGAGTGGGACCCGGCAGTAAAGGACCTGGATTTACGGGAAATTTCTCTGCCAATGATAAGGGACAATACCGTTGGATCGAACTGGGAAAATTGCAAATTGACACTCCGAATGCAGCTGGATTTCTTTACTGTGTTCCGGGAAAAGACCTAACCAAAGACGATGCTGCCTGGTATGATTTTATGGAATTCGTACCGGAAGATGAGTTCAAGGATTCCAAACGGGCTGCCAAGTTACCCCTGATTAAAATATGAGAAACGATATTTCAAAATGGATTTGGTTTAATGGCAAAACTGCCGCTATTAACAGTTATGTCGATTTTCGACAGGAATTTAATGTTTTAAATGACTCATTGAAATCACTAGTGGAATTGCGCATAAGTTGTGAAACCAACTTTGCGGTTTGGCTGAATCAAGAATTTATAGGCACCGGACAATTCGATGACTACCCATGTGCCGAAACATATTCTACTTTTGATCTTGCTGGAAAATTGTTAGCAGGAATAAATGTAATAACTATAACCGCATATCATTGCGGAGTGAATAATGCATCATACATTTATTCTGATCCCGGTTTATGGTTTGAATTATGGGTAGTAAATGAACTATTGATAAATAGTAACAAATCAACCATGAGTAGAATTTCTCCGGTATATCGTCAAGGTGAAATGCCTCGTTCAACAATGCAGATGGGATTTATATTCGAATACGATATGAGGAAGGATGGTCAATGGCAGACTTCCCGAGAAATATCCGATCATCAGCCGACCCCAAGACCATTACCTATTCCAGTAATTAAAAAGCGTACTCTTTTTCAAATTATAGCTCAGGGATATCTAAAACGCACATCTGACTCATCCATGCAGAATGATTATTTGTCTGCTCGAAGATGCAATGAATTTTTTTCAAATATAAATCCAGGCGAAATTCATCATGATAATCCGGTAAGGGTATGTATGGGAAAATACAGCGATTCTGATGGTGCATATATCGTTGTAGATATGCAACGGGAAGAATGCGGCTTTATCGATTTAGAGTTTGATGCACCAGAAAACATGATTATTGATCTTGCAGTTGGAGAACATCTGGCTGATCTGCGAGTTCGCTCAAGTATCGGCGGACGGACATTTGCATCACGACTCATCACTAAAAGCGGAAAACAATGTTTTACACATTATATAACCCGTGCAGCCGGACGTTATTTGCAGTTGCACTTTACTAATATTACAGATTCATTTACCATCGAATATGCGGGCATGCTACCTTTTGAATATCCTTTACCGCCCACCAGTAAATTTATATGTGCCGATTCTATCTTCAATAAAATATATGAGGTGTCATGCCGTACATTAGAGTTATGCATGCACGAACATTATGAGGATTGTCCCTGGCGCGAACAGGCTTTATATGCCAATGATTCACGCAATCAGGCATTGACAGGCTATTATACTTTCGGAGAATACGCTTTTCCGGCAGTATCATTCGAACTGCTCGGACGTTCCGCCGGCGATGATGGATACATGACGCTTTGCGCACCTATGGACTCACCGTTTACAATCCCATCGTTTAGCATGGTTTGGTTCCTGGCTATGGCAGATCATCTCCGCTACAGCGGAAACTTTGAATACGCAAAAGCTAATTTGCCCTTGATTCATAAATGTCTCGGACATTTTATCTCAACCATGAGAAACCATTTATTGCCTTCTCCTACTGGTCCAGACTACTGGCATTTTTACGACTGGGCAGATGGTCTTTCAGGCGCAACTGGATCATACCCTGAGACTAAATTAAATGAAGAACGTTATGATGCTCCATTAAATTTTCTGTTTATTTTAGCCCTGCGTGCTGCAGCGGAAATATGTGAGGAATGCGGAGAAGCAAAATCTGCTGTATCATACCAAACGATAGAGACGGCAACTGCCGATGCCGCGCACAAAATGTTTTGGAACGAAGATAAACAATTATATTGCACTGGTAGCAGAAAGGAGATGCAATCTCACTTTGCCGAATTAACTCAATCATTAGCTTTGATAACAACATCTATGCCATCCGCAATTACCACAGATTTACGCGCCAAACTCGCACAAAAAGATAATTATATGATTAAAACAACCTTGAGTCAATGTCTTTATAAATTTGAAGCTCTGTTACAGGACAAAGACAAATATGGCTCAACCGTGTTTACTCAAATAAGCGATGATTGGGGGAAGATGCTTTATGCTGGTGCCACCAGTTTCTGGGAAACCGAACAAGGACAAGCTGGCTTTGATTATGCAGGAAGCCTTTGTCATGGGTGGTCGGCAACTCCGGCGTACTTTTACGGAGCATATATTTTAGGCGTAAAACCCTTGTCTCCTGGCTTCAAAACATTTGCCGTTGATCCATTTTTTGAATCAACACCTCAAGCGTCAGGTTCAATACCCACTCCAGATGGAGACATCACGGTAACATGGCAAACAAATATTGATAAAGATGGCAACAAATCGGTTATCGGTGAAATAATTTATCCTGAATGCTTAAAAGTCTTATCAAAACCCGAACATTTTAAAGGACACCTATTATGAGTAAAGAAAATGAAATTACCCTCGACGACATCGTCAGTGGATTGCAAGATGCGAAAATAGAAAGAGGCGATGTTGTTCTTGTTCACTCGGCCATGCGGACATTCGGCAAGGTGCAGGGTGGCGGAAAAACGGTTGTCGAAGCATTTTTAAAAGTGCTAGGCACTGAAGGAACGCTCATAATGCCGACCTTCACATTTGCGCATGAAAGTGAAAAAGAGCCTATCATTGATCCTCAGAATGATAAATCTGAAATGGGTGCCATTTCCGAAGCGGTCAGGCTTCATCCAGAGGCCTTGCGCAGCACCGCATTCCGTCACAGTTTTGCCGCAATCGGTCGGAGAGCTGAAGTGATTACGCGGGTTGATCCGAAATTGTCGCCGTTTGATCTGCGCTCGTCTTTTGGTGTAATGCTGGCCTTGGATGCCAAGGTGCTTCTGGCGGGTCTTACTTATTCAAGTTGTACCAGCCACCATTTTGCAGAGTGGGTCTGCGATGTGCCATACCGGCATGCGATCCCGTTGAACGTCAATGTGCGTAGGCCGGATGGATCCATTGTCGTGCAACAGATGACTGACTATCAACCCAAGCCCGGCAAGGACGGTTCATATTACGGTTCACGTCATACCGACTTCAACTTCCTTGGGAAAATGCTTGAAGATAAAAAGCAGGTGAATATTTCTTTCATCGGCAATGCGGTCATCCGCAGTTTCACAATGAGGAATCTTATAAGTTTGGCAGACGCTGAAGCAAAAAAAGACTACAATGTTTTTCGAGTCGGAGAAGGCAGTCAAAGCGGATACTTTACTCCGCTTGCGGTTGGTCGAATTGTCATCAGTGAGGAAATGAAGGACGGGGCAGGACGTGCAGCTCATTATCAATGGTGCGTATGTGATGAAAACAAGCTCATGGCAAATAAATAAAGGGGATTATTATTTATGTCAGTTATTAAAGACTCTGTAAAACCGTTGTCCGCCGGAAATGTTTCGTTGCGCGGAAAACTGGGTGAAAGCCTTCGTCTCAGCATCAAAAACCGCCTGAAAAAAGTTGATTACGCGCATTTAGTCGAACCATTCCGGCAACGCAATGAACGCGACAGCCGCTGGCGCTGCGAGTTCTGGGGGAAAATCGTCCGTTCCGCCATCCTGTCCTGGCGCGGACAGCCGGACGCTGAACTCTTAACGCTTATAAAAGACTCCGTCGCCGACCTGATCTCCACTCAAACCACTGACGGCTGCATCAGCTCATATCCGGCAGAACTTCAGATTAATGACTGGGACGTCTGGGGCCGCAAATATGTGCTTATCGGACTGGCGCGCTATTATCTGGAAATTGAGCAAAGCGAAGCAGTCAAGACCGCAATGACTCGAGAACTGGACTACCTGATTTCACAAGTCGGCCCAGGCATCAGAAATATCATTGAATGCGGCTGGCATAACGGGCTGGCCGCCTCTTCAGTGCTGGAGCCGGTCGTGCTCGTTTACCGCATAACCGGCGAAAAACGTTTTCTGGATTACGCGCTGTGGATTGCCGCTCAGGGCGGATCAACGGTCAATAATATATTCACCGCCATACTTCAGGGAACGTCCGTTCGCGAGCTGGGGAACGGCAAATCCTATGAAATGATGTCCTGTTTCGAAGGATTGGCGGAGCTTTACCGTGAGACAGGCAATCCGGAATATTTAAAATCCGTTACGGAATTTTACCGTGCGGTACGGGATCAGGAAGTATTTGTCACCGGGACTGGCGGACTTAAAGATGAATGGGGTGAATACTGGGACAATGGAAAAACAAAACAATCGCAGTTTAATGTCGGCGGACTTGGCGAAACCTGTGTTACCACCACCTGGATAAAATTCTGTGGTCAAGTACTGCGTCTCACCGGTGACGCCGCAGTTGCGGACGAAATGGAACGCACACTCTATAACGGAGTGCTCGGCGCCATGGTTCCCGATGGCTCCTGGTGGATGCACATTAACCCGACCCCGCTGGCCGGACCTTCCTCAAAAGTGCGTGCCGGAGATCAAATCCCCGGATTCGGCGAAGACTGCTGTCTGGCACAAGGTCCCAAGGCGCTGGCGATGGCCCCGTGGCTGGCAGTAATGCAGGACGCCAACGGCCCCGTGATCAACCTTTACGAGTCGGCGGTGGCATCATTTGAACTGGCCGGAACGGCGGTTAAAATTGCAATAAACGGCAATTTCCCTGTTTCCGGCGATGTCAATGTCATTGTCACTCCCGCCGTATACACCAAATTCGCGGTCAAACTCAGAATACCAGCCTGGAGCAGGAAGACAGACGTTTCAGTAAACGGGCAGAATTATACCGGAACGCCGGGCAGTTATCTGTCCATTGAGCGCGTCTGGAGTCCAGGGGACGTCATTAAACTTAATTTTGACATGTCTGTACAGATTCACCAAGCCCCGGACGGCTGCGGTCGCGTTGCGCTAACGTGCGGCCCTATTGTACTTACCCAGGACTCGCGTTTAGGCATAGTTGATGCACCGGTATCGGTTGCCAATCTTGACGCCGTCGTAATTAAGCAAAATCCGCACGAAAATATTTTTATAAGCTGCCGTCTTGCGGACGGAACAGTGCTATGCGACTACGCATCCGCGGGCAATGAATTCAGCGAAAATAATAAGCTTTGCGTCTGGATGAAGCACTCCTTCTGTAACTGACGGGAATGTGAGTAATCCGATATTGGAAGGGAATATCAGTATCGGGATATGTTCCTGCAAAAGAGTCAACAATTTTTATACTTTCAAGGTAAGTAAGAAACAATGAATGTCCAAGGATAAAGCTTGGTGTTGACCAAGATGGTACCGTGTAACCCATGCTTCGACCAGGTGGAAAAGGGTAGTTTGACCCTGCGCAGCACTTTTGTGTCCGGGAAGGCAGGGGAGATTGTATACGATGAAGGTCGCGACTATGTGATTGACTACGCCATGGGCAGTATCACCCGCACCACGGATTCACGTATCCCGGACTATTCGACACACTGCTTATGGGGGCAGAACGACTTTGATCACTGCAAGTTTCCAGAATCTGGAAATCTCAACGGGTTTGTCTGGGCGGACTATCGGTCGGGTTCACGGATTTCGTAGTTATGAAAGGTTTACCTGATGGCTCATCTGCTCTGGGATCCGGCGCGGAGAGATTTGTGGCATGAATAAAGGGATGGGATAAATTTTATGTGCCTGAAGCCCGAAAATAAAACAAAATAAATCATCTAACTGCATAAAAAGGCCCTATTTACCTGAAAAGGTGTTCACCTTGAATAATTCTAATGTTTCATCTTCTATATGTCTAACATCTACGGAACAATTGCTGGGCATGCGCGCGATTACTCTCGGACAGTGTGTTGGCGTTTTTGGTGAGTTGCTTTTCAACAATGGCGTGATGTTGCTGTACATGACAGCTCTTGGCCTGAGCAGCGAACGGATTATTTTTTACCTTTCCTTGCCATGGTTGCTACTCTCCATTTTTGGCATTCCCGCTGCGTTTCTCAATGATCATTATGGTAAGAAGAAAATGGGGTATCTGGGCCAGGCACTTTTTCTTGTGTGCATGGGACTCTTGATTCTTGCCGGTTTCGTCCGATCACCTTGGGATGAAATATGCTTGGCTGTTGGCATCGTGGTGTTTGGCATCGGTTCCGCCTTGTTCGTCGGCGGTTTTTTCGCGCTGATGAGTCCAATTGTTCCGGAAGAAACTCGGGGCCGGTTTTTGGGGAATTACCGTTTTGCATGGCAAACGGTCGTCGTGGTGCTTACGGGGGCGTGCACACTTTTCCTTTCCAATCGATCGCCGCTTAGTGCTTTTCAACTGGTTTTGGGAATCGCCTGCGTGGGACTTGTGATCCGGATGGCAGTTTTTTATCGGAAGATTCCTGAATTGAAAAATGAAAGACGGAGTACCCATGGGTTGAGGAAAATCTTTATGGAAGCGCTCCGGGCTGAAGGCTACCTTCCGTTCTGTTCTTACGTGTTTCTGTTGACGCTTTTCACGGCAATCGCCCCCATGATTTTCGCACTGATCGAATGTTGTGTGCTAAAGTATGGGGATGGCCAGGTGGTGTGGTTGGCGAACACCACCATGGTTGGAGGGGTCGCTGGATACTTGTTCGGCGGGTTCGGGGTGGACCGGTGGGGTACCAAGAATGTTTTCCTAGGCAGTCATTTTATCTTTGGAGCCGTTATTTTTATGTTTCTTTTACGAGCGGGGCAGCCGTTGCCGATTTTTCTTTACCTCGGAATTGTTCATCTGCTGTACGGGATCGTAGCCGCGACTTCAATCACCGCAATTTCCGCCGAGATGTTGGCCCTCATTCCAGCAGACAACAAATCGGTTTCCATCTCCATCTGCACAACTCTCCAACTGGCTGGTAACGCGCTGGCGGGTATGTTGGGTGCCTGGATACTGGATATGGGACTTTTGAAGGATTCCTGGCAGCTCTTCGGAAACCAGCTCAGCCAATACGATGCCATCCTGTTGGTCTGCGGTCTGATGGTGGTGTTGCTGGTGGTGACGCTAGGGCTCGTCCCTTCGGTCATTCGCAAAGAAAAGCCATTGCATTTATAACCACAACTTCCGCAACACGGTCACATATCTTATTATGAAAGAAATTTTTAGCATGAAAAATGGGATGGGATAAATTTTATGGCACTTAATCCGGAATGGCGCGGACAGCCGGATGCTGAACTTTTAACGCTTATAAAAAACACCGTCGCCAACCTGATCTCCACTCAGACGCCGGACCGCTGTATCAGATCATATCCGGCAGAACTTCAGATTAATGACTGGGACGTCTGGGGCCGCTATGTGCTTATCGGACTGGCGCGATATTATCTAAAAATTGAGCGAAGCGAAACAGTCAAGACCGCAATGACTCGAGAACTTGACTATCTGATTTCACAAGTCGGCCCCGACGCCGGAAATATCGTCAAATGCAACTGGCATACCGGGCTGGGTACCTGGACTCAGAATTTCTTTGCCGCAATAACGGACAGCGAATCGGCAGTAGCTGGAACCCGCAGTGAGTCCCGGGCCCGGATCATGCCGCTGGATTTTGACCGATCCCCAAAAAGCGATTTGGGCTACAGCGGCTGGGTGCAGTTTGCCGGCGGCGAAATTTATGTGGTAAACTATATTGTTGATGATGCTTACGACAGTGCTCAAATCCGCGGATATTCGTTCTTGCCTGAAGAGTTTATAATTTAATCGTATAGGAATTTGTATTTTAACAGGGATATACAGGATAGAAAGGATAAGAAAAACCTTTCATCCCGCAGGCGCGGGAACATGAAGGTAATGAAGAAAATACATGTAGTCAGTGAATGCATGCGGCGTAACCGCATTCATCCGCTGACTCCGTTTTTTGTTCCTATTTCGTGTTTTTCGTGTTTTTCGTGGTAAAAAATGATTTCTCTGTGCCTTGCTGGCTCTCAGGCTAGTCCCGCCATGCGGGATGTCTTTGTGGTTATAGTTCCGGCGCAGCCGGTTAAGTTCATACAGCGGAATTATGATAAAAATTTCATCATAACAAAAAATCTGCGCCAGTTTTTCCAGCATACTGTAACCATAAAATACGATGTTGGCAGTGCCGGCAGCAGCCGCTAAAACTTTAAGCTGACACTTACTTTGCCGCTAAAATTGCTGATAGATACGGTTTCAGTCGCCGGATCATATGAGCCGTTTTCACACGCTAGCGCTTTCAAACCTTCCGGATGCGGCAGCCGTATAGTGACTTTATCCAATTTGCCTCCACTGACTGCGATTTCAGCTTTAATCCGGTTGTTTTTCAGGTCGGATTCAGCTTTGAAATTAATAGCGCCGAAATATGACTTCACCCCGTTCAGAACAATTTTCCTGCCATCCTCAAGCCACCGGCGGGGAATTGCCTTGAGCAATGCCAGGGAGTCTCCCTCCTCCAGATAGAGCATCCAGCGGGTCTGCATCAGGAACCAGGCTTCCTCATGGGTTTTGTGCTCGCTGGCGTGGTGATAATGTTCCCAGAAGGTGTAAGTCTCGCGGTCCTGCAAGGCCGTGAACTGGTTATAGTACATCTTCAAGAATGCTTTGACTTCGCCGCGTTTGATATGTGCGAAATCATGACGGCTGTAGTAGGGCTGGCTGAGCGCGGCGTTCTCTCTGGTCATCGGGTACTGATTGGTTTTCAGGATAAGTGCGGCAGCTTGTTCATGGGGATCCAGCACTTCCTGCATAATCAGCCAGTTGGCTCCGATCATTGCGGTTCTCGCCACAAACGCGCCATGGGTAAAAGTATTGTTCCCGTCAGCATAAAGATGATTACCGCCGGTATATTCCGCCCATGACGGCAGCAGCGGAGCCCATGAGCCGTCGCCAAGCGGAACGACGGGCGCTTTAGCCTGTGAACAGTATACGGAATTGACAATATCCTGCCGGTAGTCTTCAACTTCTTTATGCAGTTTTTTCGAATAATCAGGGTCCGTCTCAGCCGTCATCTCCGCCATTCTGGACAAGCCGATGTAAGTACCGGCATTGAGAAAATAGGAGTGAAAGAAATCTTCCGGATCGGCGACTTTGCCGTCAACCAGACCGTAACAGCCAATTGCTTTTAGTTCAGGACGTTTATTGCGGTCACGCCACGCCAGCAAATAAGCCGCCGCCTTTTTCAATTTCGGCATAACGCGTTTCAACCAGACAATATCACGGGTATAGCGGAAGTGTTCTCCGGCAGTCCACAGCAGCGGACCGGTCTCGCTCTGGTAATTGTTGAAATTTTGAATAAAGCCGTTTTTCAACTGGCGTTCCAGGAAGAACTGGATACAGCGTTCGGCAAGCTGATGCCAGCCCATTGAGTCGTAAAACTGGATAATCGGAGCGCTCTCGGTGCCAATCGGGGCATACCAGCCGATAGTAGCCAGCGCAGTACCGTCAGGCTCCATACCCAGAGTGACCAGATCGCAATGCAGTAATCCAGCCTTGATCCGTTCGTCAATCGCCACTTCCGGGACTTGCACCTGAGCAGCGCTCTCAAGTTTGCCCTGCCAGAATTTGCGGCAGGCGGCAAGATGTTTTTCCACATTCCAGCGGAACAGCTTTTCCGCCCTTTTCATAGACAGCGGCGAATGCGGAATTAACATGTCAAAGACTATTTTTTGTCCGGGCTGAATCAAAACAGCCATTTCCTCTTCCGGCATCGGCTCCCCGTCAATCAGCGTTACGGCAAAAACTTTATTCAGATCGGAAAAACACGCCTTGCCGTTCTTGAATTCCGGCTTTACCGGCGGCTGATACACCGTAGAATGCGGAGCCTTGAAAAAGGCATAATTCGGAGTCTTGCCGACGTTAACCGCCTCGACCCGTACCGCACAGATAATTTCCTGTTCCCGGTTGTTCATTTCCAGCTCGAGCAAATCTTTTATTTTCTCTTTGTCTTCAACAGTCAGCATATTGACGCCGGTGTTGGCATAAGCAGCAAGCCAGTCAGTACCGCGAACCGAACCAATGTCCAGCGGACTTTTTTCAAGAGAGGCAAATGTCGTAACATGATATTGGACACCGGCTTCATCCTGGACGCTCCGGAGAATCGGCAGAACACCGCCTTCCAGCCGGCGAGTCACATTCTGTCGGCAATTCTCGCCGGGACCGACCTCAAACAATATTCGATACGGAGCATTCTTGTCGGCCGGATGGCTTTGCTTATTAGAGTGATAAACCGGAATGATCTGCCCCCAGTATTGGAATGTACTGCCGTCATTCTGCATACCGACCCGGAATATGCGCATGTCGCGACCGACGCCAAGCCAGGTGGCACAATACTGGTCACGATTATACCGGCAGGCATTTTCATAGGATTCCTCAGGCTCATTCTCAAAACGTCCAAAGTCGGAAAGCAGAGTTTTCCCGGCAATATCATCTGCTATCTGCTGGAATGATCTGGTGTCTCCGCCTGCAACAACCGCCACTTTGAATTCAGGAATGTAGATCGGAGTATCGGAATTGACATCCCTCAAAAAAAATGAAAATGGATTCTTTTCAGTAAAAACATTGATTATGGTTGTAAAGGCGCCTTTTTTAAAGGTGAATTTATTGAGTGATATTTCCAATCTGCCGCCGGATGCGAGATAAAAATCATTTGCGGTTATCTTATCACCGTTCGCCGCCGCTAACTTTTCCATAGTGCCGTTTACGACATTGATACTGCCTTTAATCTTGTCTTCTCCAAATAAAACAGCTATTCTCATTTTATAATGATCCTTTATTTTAAATAACCGGCGACAACGCGAAACAATCAATATTGATTTGTTCATTAATTATCTTACATTAAAACCACAGGAAATGGAATTGACATAATTGCATAAAGCATGTATAATAATGCAAAAAGGACATTTCATTGAATTATTTTCTGCCAAAAACTTCACATGGGTATTTTTTTGAGCATGGAAAGCAGCAAAAGTCTGCCGGAGTATCCGTACTTTCCGCGTACTACGGGGTAAGAAATTCATATGCTGACATAAAGACATTGACACATCCTTTCTGGGTGCTGGATTATTCCGTTGACAATTGCGGACTTTGCCGTGTCGGAAAAAAGACTGCTCCATGGCATAAGCGGGTAAAGGGCTGCGCCCATCTGTATGCACCTGAAACATCATATTGGGAAGATTATACATCCGCGCCATTGCCGATATCAAGTTCCTTCATAACATTTTATGGCGGAGAAAACCTTGATCTTATAAAACATGTAAATAATGGCAGTGGCTTTGGATGCTTTATTGACAAAACAGGAAGGCTGGGCGACCTCCTGAGCGCTGCCGCTCTGGAGGCTGCCGCGGGCGGCGAAAAGTCATATTGGCTTGTCATGGCAAAATTTTATGAAATAATTAATATGCTTCACAGTGCGCAATCATCGAGAAACGGGCTGGAAAAGATTGTTACCGGGTATGGTCAGGACGATAATCGCAGCAGAGATCTGATTTTCATCGAGACCGTCAGAAAGTATTTACAGGAACGTATTGGCATCAATATCAGCATTTCGGATTTGGCCGGACACCTTAACGCCAGTTCATCGACAATTTCCCATAAGTACAAGGAGCTGACGGGAGAAAGTCCAATGAAAACCTTGACGACATTCAGAATTAATGCAGTAAAAAATCTGCTGGCGAAAGGCGAATCAATAAAATTCATTGCTGACCAGACAGGATTCTGCGATGAATTCCATCTGTCAAAAGTATTCAAGCAGGTCACCGGCTCTTCCCCGTCCGTATATTTACATACGTTGCATAGTTGACGGACAGAGGGATCACATAAAATCTTGGCTTTAATCATAGAATATCGGGGCTATTTAGCTTTTGTGCTTTCGCTGCTTGAATACCGGGAACAATAGCTCCGCTGGAATTCAGAGTACCTCAAGCTTCCAGCTTGAGAAGAATCGCAGGCAGCAAGATAAGAGAGTTTAATGCAAAGGCGCAGAGGCGCGAAGACAAAACCATTTCTACCACGAAAAGCACGAAAAAACACGAAAGTGGAACCGTTTTTACCACAGAGAACACAGAGGGCACAGAGAACAGCCTGTTTCACCATGAAGGGCATGAAGGAAATGAAGATAATACATTGAGTCAGTGTATTTTATGCGGACGAACCGCATAAATACGCTGACTCAGGTTTTTACCTCCGTGTCCTCCGTGAGCTTCCCGCAGTCGCGGGATTAAACATGTATTCCTTGGTTTCAACTTCAATTACGGTCTGCCGGGACGGCCGACCCTACCCGAATCCTGTATATCCTGCATATCCCTGTTAAAACAAAAACGGTCTGCCGGGACGGCCGACCCTACCCGAATCCTGTATATCCTGCATATCCCTGTTAAAACAAAAACGGTCTGCCGGGACGGCCGACCCTACCCGAAATCCATAAAGCCGGTCAGGCGATCCCGGGGGAAATTTCACTCTCCCGCGATGTGAAGCTGGATTTTGGGATTTTAGTGAGTTTCGTACTACTATTCCGTCAAAAAAAGTTCGGGAGGAGGGTCGCGAGTGGGAACCCGGAACTGTCCGTCCCGCGGTCACGGGACTGCAAACAAAAAATTGTTTCCATTTACTCGCCACCGCCGGGCGTGATCCAACGGCGAGGCGTTGGTCGCCAAAGGCGAAATCCCTAACGCCGGTCAGACGACCGGCGCTCCCAGGTTTTCCTTCATGCATCTTCATGCACTTCATGGTGAGACAGTATTCTTATCCTGCATATCCTGTCCATCCCTGTTAAAACAATGCCGGTCAGGCGGTTGGCGCTCCCGGGAGAAACGTTGCAATCATTTTATTTTTTTTGCTTTTTTAAGCACTTTGATGAAGTTTTCGCCGAGGCCTGGAATCAACTGCTTGTCAGGAACCGGCATGGAGAGATAACGCCCCAGCTCCCATGCCTGATCGTGCGCGCCGGTGTCCGAACCGAACATAACACGGTCATTGCCGATGATTTTCATGGATTCCTCAAACGGTCTTGGCGTACAGAAACTGCCGCAGAATTCCAGATAGACGTTGGGATTGGCCAGCGCCAGTTCCTCCGCCTCTAAACGTCCGCGAGTACCGCCGCCGGAATGACCCAGCAGAAAATTTGCGTTGGGATATTTTTTGACGATATCCTTGAGCATGGCCGGGGAGTTGTATGAATCGTCCCATGTATGCAGCAGAATTGGCAGGCGATGCTTGTCGGCATATTTCCAGACAACTTCATATCTGCTGTCCATGACCGGTATCCGCCAATAGGCCGCCAGGATTTTGAACCCGATAAAAAATCCGCGTTTGAAAAAACCGTCCAGTTCCGCCGTCAGTTCTTTTGCATACAACGGATTGAACGACAGATAGCCGACAATTCGTTTTGAATACTTCATCAATTGTTTTTCGGCATAGTGATTGCCTTCGACAGCATCGCCGAAAAGGGCTGTTTCGGCGGAGATCACAGTTTTTTCAATACCAAGACGGTCCATCCAGGCAACCATGATGTCGGCATATTCAGGGAATTCGATATCGCGGATGTACCAGCCGCGATGCGTCGGGCCAGTGTGACCGTGCGCGTCGATAACCCTTACGCCCTGCAGCGGCAGGCCGTTCCGGCAGGTCTGCCACAGCGGTTTATGCTGCAATAACTCCGGAGCATCTGACAGTTTCTTTTTAAGCGGTTTGAGTTTAAGCAGACGCTCGATATTGCCATGGGCAATCAGCTCACGCTGCTTATCCGGTATCTGGTAATGCGCCAGCGCCGCGACTGCCGCGCCGTAATGCGCCTTGTAGCCGATACCGAACAAGAGCCGTTCAGCGCCGAATTCATCAATTATCAAATTGGCGGTATCGCGCATATGGAGCCAGGAAATATCAACGTAAATATTTTTATGCCGCCACATGGAGTCGATCAAACTGCCGAATCCACCCCACATTTTCTGGGCAAAGACAAAAGACATTTTCGGGAACTTATCCGCAAGCGTACCGAAATCGCGGATGTCGTTATCCGATCCAGTTCGGCAATCCCAGACCACCACCGGCTCATACTTTGCCAGTTCGGCGAAAATCCGCTCCAGTTGAAGTACAGGGAATCTGGATACCTCCGGAAAAATACGAATGGCCCGCACTTTGCCGGAACTGAAATTTGCTTTCAAAAAGTCCAGCACGCCTTTTTCGTAGTAGCATGACGGCGAAACGGCAAAGGCTGGAATCAGCCGTTCGGCACAGCCGGATTCGGCAATTTCTTTAAGCAGACGGCGATTGCCCCAGGTTGGATTCAGATCTCTGGCTTCCACATGGGTCACCAGTGAACGGTCAATACCCAGATAATCCAAATGCTTGACAAAAGATGCGGCGGCCGGAAACTCCGCTTCTTCATAAGCGCCGCGCCCGATCAAACCATTAACGTTAAACAGTGATGTAGTATCCATAGTTTTTTACCTCTAATTAGTGCTGTAGATGAACCCGGTTTCGCCGGGACTTTAACAGCCATTTTTTACCACACGGAGAACAACCATTTCTACCATGAAAAGCACGAAAAGCACGAAAAGACACGAGAAAAAGCAAAAACTTGAGTCAGCGGATATTTGCGCTACACGCGATTATCCGCTGACTTGTATTTTCTTATTTCTTCATTTTCTGTATTACTTTCGTGAGTTTCGTGCCTTTCGTGGTGAACATGTTATCCTTGGTTCCCAACTTCATGCTCTCCATGGTGAAGCCGCATTTTGTATGGCGGAGTCGCCGAACCAGCCGGATTGAGACAGTTTCGGCGAAACTGTCCTACTTTGCCTGCGCCCCTGTTAAAATATAAATTCCTATACGGTAAACTTATCCCGGCAAATTATTTTTTGCAATTACCAGATAGATATTCCAGAGTTTTTACCAGCGTTTCCGGACACGGCAGCAGCGGCATATATTCCAGGCCGAAACAGCCTTGATATCCGGCTTCTTCAATTTTTTTCAGGAGGAACGGATAATTGGTTTCGCCATTGAACAGTTCATGCCGTCCGGGAATCCCGGCGGAGTGAAAGTGGCCGATCCATCCGATATTCTGTTCAATAAATACGGACAGATTGCCGGTCATAATGCCCATGTGATAGATGTCGTAAAGCGCCTTGACATTGGACAGACCGACTTCCTTGACGATTGCCACTCCGTCCTGCGGACTGTCGAGAAAATATCCGGGATGGTCGACTTCGGTATTCAGCATTTCAAGATTAAGCTGAAACCCTTTCTTTGCCATCAACTCACCGGCTTCGCGCAGCGCAAGAATCAGAGCGGCACGCTGTTCCTGATAGTTTCTGCCGCCAACAGATTGTCCAGCAGTAACAATGCCCTGCCTGCATCCGGCAGCAAGCGCGTTATCGGAATAACGGTCCATCTGTTCAATAAAGTTTTTGAGATTTTCCTTGCGGATCGGGGCGATGTCATTTGCGGTCGCAAAGTTCATCACGATGCTGACCAGCTCCACCCCGCAACGTTTGCCGGCAGTTGCCAGCGACTGAAGCTGTGCGGCATCGCCGCCACCCCAGGTTTCGATGTAGTGACAGCCGCATTCCGCGATTTTTTCCACCCGTTGTTCCCACTGAAGATCCTTAAAAAACAAATCGACCAGTGCATCAATTTTTACCATGATAAATATCTCCTGTTTACGTGTTAAGTGTTAAGTTTAAAGACATCCCGCAGTCGCGGGAACATAGAGAAATACTTTTTATCCACGAATGGCACTAATTGGCACTAATTGGCACTAATAAAACAGAAGCACTTGCTGTGAGTTTGATTTTGAGACGCAAAATCAAACTCACAGCAAAATATTCATTCGTGTTCATTTGTGTAATTAGTGGACAAGCTTTTCCATTTTTACTTTTGTCTTTTATCTTTCCTTGAACATAAATTCCATTGCCGACATGCCGTCATCAAAACTGGTGGCATGGCCGCCCTGCGGCCGGTTTATGACCATTACTTTCCGATTAAGTTTCTTTAACATTGCCGCCAGCCGGAGCGTACTGCCGGGCGGCACCGAGGTGTCGTTGCCGCTGACCGTGAATGCCGTCGGCATGGTTAATTTCTCCGGCCAGTATTCGGCGCTGCGCCTTTTGTATTCCTCCGGAATTTCTGATTTAGAACCGCCGAACGATTCGGCAATAGCGTCCTGAAAATTCTCATATTCCAGATGGTTGGCATGACCGTTCATGGACGTTACGCCGTCAATCAGTTCGGGATGGAGCGCGGCAAACGTCAGCGCAGACGTACCGCCCATGGAACCGCCGGCAATAAACACTTTATTAATCCGGTATTTACTTTTCAGTTCATTGATGATCTGTACTAAATCAGCTTCGGCTTTCGGCCCCATCCAGGAAGTCTTTGCCCGGTAATCGGGCGTTACGGCAATCATCCCGTGCTTTGCCGCAAACTCCCTGAACGAGGCACATTCCGGACGCTTATCCGTCGCAAACTGTTTCCGGTCGGAACCATGTCCATGCAATCCGATAATCAGATCATAATTTTTACTCTGATCAAAATCGACCGGCAGCATTTCCATGTAGAACTGCTCCGTTCCGTCGATTCCGGCTTTAAAGGCAACATCACGCGGCGGCGTAAGTGCGCCGTGACACGGGAACGCCGCGGCGGCAATCAACGCAAGCGTCATTTTGGCGAGATTGCGTTTCATTGTTACTCCTGTCAGAATAATTTATTAAGTTCGCCGGTAATTTTCGCGGCGGTGGCGGAACCCCATGCCGCATCGAAAGCCGGACTGATGGCAATAGTAGCCAGCCGGCGCATGATGTTTTTGGTCGTCGGGCACATATCGACGGAATATTCCGGCAGCTTGCCGATATGCGGACATTTGAACGGACAACCTTCCGCGGTGGCAGTCTTTTGTTCGAGAATCTGTTCCCAGTTCCAGTAGACGTGCCAGTCCCTGACGCCTCTGGTATCGCCGGCGGCCAGTCCGCCCAGTCCGATTTTAGCATTGATGGCGCTTACCGCCTGTTCGGTGGTTTCAAACAGGATGCCCAGAGTATAGCCGCAAACGCCGTCCGGATCGTTGGCTTCGACAAACTTGGCGCAGGACGGCAGTTTAATTTCAGCACGGAGCTGCTTCCAGACGGCACGGGTGCGTTCGTTGACCCAGTCCAGCTTCTTGAGCTGGGCGATGCCAACCGCGCCGCACAGTTCCGGCATCCGGTAGTTTTCGCCGCAGAACAGTTCTCCGGCTTTGCGTTCTCTGGCGTAACGGTCCGGACGCCAGCAGGCGGCGGCGTCATGGTAACTCTGGGCGCGGGTATACAGCCATTCATCATTAGTCAGCACCAGACCGCCCTCGCCTGTCCCGATGACCTTGTACGCATCCAGGCTGATGCAGCCGAGATCGCCGATAGTTCCCAGATATTGACCTTTGTACTTGCCGCCGAACGCCTGGGCGGTATCTTCGATAATTTTCAGATTATGCTTTGCGGCAATCCGGCGGAGTTCATCCATTTTCGACGGCAGACCGAGCATGTGGACCGGCAGAATGGCCTTGGTCCGCCGGGTGATGTTCTTTTCGACGGCAGCCGGATCAAGCGTGAGCGTTTCGTCTATATCGGTAATCACAGGGACGGCTTTCGCCACGACCACCGCCGAGGCGCTGGCAAAAAATGTGTAGGCTGGAACAATTACTTCATCGCCGGGGCCGACGCCTGCCGCCACCAGGGCGGCGACCAGGGCGCTGGTGCCGGAATTCACCGCCAGCGCATATTTTGCTCCGGTTTTTTCGCAAACCATTTGTTCAAACTGTGCGGTTTTACTTTTCGGGTTGTAGTAGCGGAAGAAATTTCCGGCGTTGGGGGCTTCTTTTTCAGCATCCAGCAATTGGCGGATTTTCTGCTGTGCTTCCGCGCTTACATTAAATACGTCAATACATTCCATCAGTTCGTCAGTGGAATATTTCACATAAGGTTTACTGGTTCCGTTCATTTCAATTGCTCCTTCGTTATGTAATTTAGAATTATCGTTAATTTGATTTTAATGCCTTTTGGTGCTATAATCAATACCTGTAGCATGTAATAAACCATTAATGTATATGGAAAAAACGCATATCATGAATATAGCCGGTCTGAACAATTTACTGCTGATGTTGTCACAGCGCGGAATCGTCTTCTACGGCAAATCCAGCGTTATTCCGCCGGAGGCAGTCAGCCGTCAACCGTACCGTCAACCGTTTTACGCTTCGCAGCAGCATACCCATATGGAACTCATCAGCAGAATGGAAGGCGAACCGGCGATTTGCATTAACGGCAGCTGGACCATTTATAGTGATGACAAGGTAAAAGTTTTCGCGCCAGGCGCATATCACACCGAACATTTTTCCAGTTCGGACAAACCGTACAAACTGCTGTGGTGCACGATCACGACCCATACCATTCTTTTCCATATAACCGCCTATGCGCCGCTGCGCGGATACTCGACCTCGACGAAAAGACTGGCTTTGAATCCGCCTATGGCGCGGAAGTTATGGGAAAGCGCCGTCAACCCGGAACTTGAAACATCCGCTACCGAACAGGCCGGATTTCATTATCTGCTGATGGAAGCGCTTTATTTCTGCGTTAAAAATGCCGAGATCTTTCCGTCGGAAACTATGGAATTTCATCAGCAGGTCATTGAGCAGTTGAAGCGGCATATCGAAGATTATTACTGGGACGACATTACGCTGGACAGTCTGGCCGGAGTAGTCCACTATTCGCCCGGACACCTGAATTCACTGTTCAAAAAAAATACCGGAGTTCCGCTGCACCGCTACATCAACGAAGTGCGAATGAAAAAAGCAGGGGAACTGCTGGCTGCCGGATCAGTACTGGTCCGACAGGCCGCAGAGGCCGTCGGCATTCATGACCCGCTGTATTTCAGCAAAAAATTCCACAAGCACTTTGGCGTCAGTCCACAAAATTTCACGGGCTTTAAAAATAACTGACATTAATATCTCCGCAACCATAATATAAAAGCACGATATATCTCCCGGCACAATAGGCAAAGAAATCTAACTAAATACAGTGTTTATTGATATTTATCATCAAAATAGTTATAATTTATTGATTAAATGTATTGACAATAGTTGTGATTTAAGTTATAATCATTGCTATACAATCAATTATTGTCTGGAGATCGATGGTGGGAAATATCAGCTTACTAAAGAATAAAGACTGGGCGCGTAAAAACAAGCGTCAGATGTCGATATTGCAGAATATCTGGATAAGCGACGGCATCAGCCGGAAAGAAATCGGTCAGAAGCTGAACATCACCAAAGTGACCGTGACGAATTGTGTTGACAAACTGATTGAAGGCGGCCTGGTGGAGGAAAGCACAGCCGTGCTCAGCAGCGAGCGTGGCCGCCGTCCGGTGCCTATGTACTTGAAAAAAGATCTGTTTTACAGTATCGGCATCAGTTTTTATGACGTGACTTTTGCCAGGCTAGCGCTGCTTAACGCGAAAGCGGAAGTAATAAGCGAAAAAGAACTGCACAATCTTTCGGGAGATGACTGGCGTCAGAAATGCGACATCGTCATAGAGCAAATCAAGACAATGCTGAAAGAACAATGCATTGAATTGACCGCTGTCGCCGGGATCGGCATTTCACTTACCGGGATAATGAGACCGGAACACGGCATGGTAATTTCCTCCTCGCAATTTGAGCATAACCGGGACTTCAAACTGTGCGATTATTTCAAAGCGGAAACCGGGAAAGAATGCTTTATCATCAATCTGCCGCATCTGCTGGCGATGATGGAGCACAAATGGGGCAAGGCCAAAACAATGTCTTCATTTCTTTACTTTCATCATGGTTACGGGGTGGGCATGTTTCTTAACGGCGCGTTGTATCGCGGCCACCAGGGCAATGCCGGTGAAGTCGGGATGATGCAGATCAGCGAAGACGGAGAGCAGAATGCTGACGGACGGAAAGGCACGGTCGGCATGATCATGCCGTTTTATAAAGCCAATGACCGGATCGAACAGATCATCGCGGACAACGGCAATACCATGGTCAGGAATTATATGTTCAGTGACACCAGCAAGGTCATGCTGCCGATGATTGTGAGTGCTATCAAAGACGGAGACCGGATATGTGCGCAGCTGATGAGCGAATATTTTGAATATGTCGGCAAAACGGTGATCAATCTGGCCTATGTATTTAATCCGGAAGCGATTTTCCTGCCGCCGTGGACAGCGAACATTCCTGAAGTGTCGATCGATATCGTACGCCGGATTATGGGACATTACGGGGTGCACAACTGGGGCCTGCATACTGATGTTCTCAGTGCGCAATACGGTGATGAAGACCTGGTCCGAGGCGCGGGGCTGCTGCCGATAAATGAACTGTTATACTCTGTAAGGTTAAAAAGTTAACATAGACGAGCAGGATTGTGGATTGGATTTTCTCGTTCCGACTGATTGGTGATATGAATATCGCCTGAAGAAGGAACGGAAAAAGACGGGCGCAAGACACTAATTCCGCAATCTATTTTAAATTTTAAACCTTATAGAGCATACGCGAATAAATTGAAGTTTGTGTTTCTTATAGAAAAATAAATTAAGGCTAATACGGAGTGGGCGATAATGGACTGCAATTCGATAATCCCTAAACCTAGAAATATTCAGTCTGGCGGGAAATATCTCAAAATTACTGAAGATTTCAACTGCGTGGACGGCTTCGGTTCCGCAAGGCTGGCCCGCGAGGTTGCGGCTCTGGCAGGGGAAACCGGGGTTAAGACTTTACTGGCAATCAAACCGGTTCAGGAGAATATCGCCGGTTCCGACGACCTGGAAATCCAGCGGGAAGCCTATCGTTTAAGCATCCGCGAAGACCGGATTGAAATACAGGCCGCCGATGAACGCGGCGCGTTTTACGGACTTAAGACACTGCGGCAGTTGCTGGCCGGGGAAACTGAAATCAGGACAGTTGAGATCTCCGACTGGCCGGACCTGAAGATGCGCGGCTTCCATATTACCCTGGGTGACGGCTTCATGCCCACCGTGGAACACGCAAAGGAAGTCATAGAGAATTTAAGCAATTTCAAGCTGAACACGCTGGTGCTCGAATACGACGACCGCTTCCCCTGGCAAAAACATCATGCCATCTGTCATCGGAACGCTTATACACGGGCTGAACTGCAATCACTGCTGCAAACCGCCGTCGATAATTTTATCGAGGTCATTCCGCTGCTCGACTCACTGGGGCACGCCGAACGGTATCTGGTGCACAAGGAATACGAGCACTTGAAAGAATTGCCGGACCATATCTCGGAAATGTGCGCCAGCAATCCGGCGACACTTCAATTCATGCAGGAATTGTGGTCGGAGGTGCTGGAATTCCATCCTGACGCCAGATACGCGCACATTACCGGCGATGAAGTGTTCCGGCAGGGCGGTTTCTGTCCTGAATGCCAAAAATATGCCGATGACGGCACACTTGCGAAGCTTTTCACCAAATATTATACTGATCTTTCCAGATGGATCATTGCCCATGGTAAAATTCCCATCATCTGGGGCGACATGCTGATTAAATACCCGGAAGACCTGGCAAATTTTCCGCGCGACATCATGATCAACGACTGGTGGTACTGCGGCAACGATGGACATCCAGAAGCTCCATGTATTGCAGTCAATCCGGAAGGCGTTTGCGATGAAGCCAGAAAAAAACTGTTTGACCGTTACTGGCGGCAGGACGATTCCGGCAAATATCACCCTTATCCGTTTTACAAATTTTTCAAGGACAACGGGTTCAAGTGTATCGCCGGCACCGCCGCCAGCGAAGAGAACGGAGGGCGCAGTCCGCTCAGTTCATTCAAATTCAGATTTGAGAATAACAAGAATTTTTCCAGGACGGTACTGGAGAATCATGGCGAGGGCGTGCTGATCACCTACTGGAATAATAACGGCCCGGTGGCCGGCGCATGGCAGGGAATTGCGGCCGGCGCCGACTTCTCCTGGCATGTCAGGCAAGAACGCTATTCAGAATTTATGGAACGCTTTGCCGCATCATTTCTCGGACAGTCACGGACGTTTGCGCAGAAGCTGATGGCGCTGGATGAATGCGTTTACCATGACGCCGCCGCGCAGGTGGAGATTCCCGAATCCGCAGGCATGGCTGCTTCGCCGGTGGTGTGCGATTATATGAAGATGCTGCGCATGACTGCGTCGATGAATCTTTTCGACCGGGAGTTGAGGGCGTTGACGGAAAGCATCTACAGCGCGGATTTTGCCGGAGACAGCCATCCGCTTAATTTATCCGGCGCCGCAAACAGTTCGGCTGGAAACTGCATGTCGGCAACGGTTGCGGCATTCAAACTGCCATCAGGAGAAAAGAACTTCTGCGGCATCAAATTTCATCTGCCGGATCAGAATACTCTGGCCTATATCCGCGTGGCGGCCGGAGAACAGCTTATGCCGCTAAAAGTCAATGCCTGTTATGACGCCGTCGCCTTTTTCAGCAATGCCTATCAGGCCAGGAAGGATACTGTTATCGCAGCCATGAAAATCCTGTATGCCGACGGAACTTCCGGCGAGATAAAGTTTGTCAGCGGAGTTAATACCGCCGACTGGTGGGGACACCCTAAAGCACTGGCGGACGGAATTGCGGCATGGTCCGGTTATAATGAAGAGTCCAACAAGTTTTCAGGCTATATGACCGTGTGGCGGAATCCGTATCCGGAAAGGAAAATCGCCGCACTTGAGTTTCGTCCGCTGTCGCAGTCGGCGCACTTAGTAGTGCTGGGTGTTTCCGGCATCCGCCTGGCCGGCAGTGGTTATGTTTTGCGTCAGGAACAGGCGTATCAGCGGACAATTACAGACATGGAACGCCATTTGGAGGCGCTGGAATCCGGTTTGAGAAATATTTATGCCGGGCTTATGCCGGCGGGCGAAGTCGAAGCCGCGCTCAAGCCTTTTGTCCAGCCCCGTTCGAACAGTATTGCATATGTAAAAAGTCTATATAAAGAATACCAGAAAAAAGGAAAACAGGCAACCAGCAAGGAGGTAGCTTATGTTTAAGAAAAGTTCACTGTTCAAAAGGTCAAATTTTACACTCATCGAACTCCTGGTCGTGATCGCGATCATAGCGATTTTGGCCGGAATGCTGCTCCCGGCGCTGAATAAAGCGCGGGAAAAAGCCAAAACAATTTCCTGTGCGAGCAATCAGAAACAAATCGGCACGGCCTTTGCCATCTATACTAATGATTATAACAGTTATCTGCCCAAAAATATACTTTGCGAATACGGGTATTACTGGAGCAATTTCCTGTACGCCTTCTCCAGCGGCAAGCCATTGAATAAAACCGGAGCCTGTTCCGGTGGTGACGGTCATCAGGCTATGAATAATTATATCGGCTACGGGGCAGAAGGCAACCGCTGGGAATTTGGTACTATGTTTCATTGTTCATCCCAGATTAACACTTATAAATATACCGCCGGAAGTATCAGACAGTACCCGATATCCTACGGCATGAACCAGCGCCTGGGCGGCGCACCTTACGTCGGCACAGATGTAAACGCGCCCTGGCTGAAAATAACCAGAGTACCGGTTTTATCTGAATCCATGATGGTAATGGAATTCGGCAATATGTATACCGATGACTGGATGTGGCGTAATTATACATTAGACTTTGGTTTTTTCAATATGAATGGCGGATTGCATGCGAAAGGGCTTAATGTGCTGTATGGCGACGGTCATGTGGCATATAAAGCAGTGCGGGACATTCCATCCAGTGTTGGTACTATTGAAGGCAAGAGATTCTGGAACGGCCTTAAACAATAATAAAATGCTCAAGCCGTTTGTCCAGACCTGGACAAACGGTATTGAAATATGTTAAAAATTCCATAACAAGTAACTGACAAAGAGGTCGCTTATGTTTAAGAAAAGTTCACTGTTCAAAAGGTCAAATTTCACACTCATCGAACTCCTGGTCGTGATCGCGATCATCGCGATTTTGGCCGGAATGCTGCTCCCGGCGCTGAATAAAGCGCGGGAAAAAGCCAAAACAATTTCCTGTGCGAGCAATCAGAAACAAATCGGCACGGCCTTTGCCGGCTATACCAATGATTACGACAGCTATCTGCCCAAATCTCAAGTTTGTGAATACGGATACTACTGGAGCAATATGCTGTATGCCTTGTCCAGCGGAAAGCCGTTGAGTAAAACCGGCGCATGCCCCGGCGGCGACGGTCATCAGGCTATGAATAATTATATCTGGTACGGCACCAATGGCAATCGCGGTGAATTCGGCACCATATTTCATTGCCCGGTCCAGACAACTACATATAAATGGTCCGCCGGAGTTACCAGACCCTATCCGATATCCTACGGCATGAGCTGGTTTCTTGGAGGCAGTCCTACATACGACAGCATAAATATAAACAAACAGTGGCTGAAAATAACGAGGGTGCAGACTTTGTCTGACGCCATGCTGACAGCGGATATCGGCAATCTGTACGCCAACTCTTACATATTAACTGATTACATGCTGGCTTTCGGCTATTTTAATATGAATGGCGGATTACACGCGCAAGGAATCAATGTGCTGTATGGTGACGGTCACGTCGGCTATAAAAGGATGAAAGATATTCCAACCAGCGATACTACGGCTGAAGGCAAGAGATTCTGGCAGGGAATTAAATAATAATTTCTATATAAAAAGGGTGAGCGATGTTTAAGCAAGCAATGATTCTTTGTACAGCGGTGTTTGCCGTGACACCGGTGTTGACCGGCATGGCCCAATTGGCCATACCCGAAGAAAAGGCATATCAGGAAGTTGTGTTCCCGCAAGCGCAGAACAAGAGCGGCCTGCTGGTTCCGTCGATTCCATCTGACTGGGAGCAAATTTCGCTGAACGGCGTGTGGAAACTGACAATCACCGGCACTCCGGAAAAAGATTTTAATCCGCCGGACGATGCCGGCTTGAAAGACGGATACTTCAAAAAAGATTTCAACGATTCATCCTGGAACAACAAGCTGGTGCCATGGAGCTGGTATCAGGCGGATCCCGGCATGGCGCGCAGTCAGGATTTTGTCACTGGCAGAATCGGGTGGTACCGGCGCAGTTTTGAATTGAACTCGGAACAGCTTGCCGCCGGCAAAAGAGTCTTACTGGATTTTCGTCGTGCAGCCAGCGAAATCGAGATATGGGTAAACGGGCAGAAAGCTGGAGCCCGGGAATATGCCCGGATCAACAGTGTTCAGTATGATATTACGCCTTATGCAACCGCCGGAAATAATACAGTGGCAGTCAGGATATATGACTATCCCGGACACAAGGAATACTGGCGCCGCCACATTGGCGGTTTGTACGAGCCGGTACGACTGCTGATTGTTCCGTCGGATGTTTATTCCTGTAAAATGCTCATTACGCCCCTGTTCAAGCAGAACGCGATTGCGGTAAAAGCGGAACTTATTAACGTTTCGGGCAAAGCCGCGAATGAAAAAATCACGGCGGAAATCAGCGACTGGAAGGGTGGAAAAGTTATCGCCACTCAGGAGTTGCAGCCGGTAAAGCTGGATGCGGGCAGAAGCTGGGTTAACCTCGGGGAAATAAAACTGGATAGTCCGGTATATTGGAGCACGGAAAATCCGCACCTGTATATGCTGACGCTGAAGGACGGCAAGGGCAACTCCATTGGCGCGGAGCGTTTCGGGTTCCGCGAATTCAAGGCCGAAGGCGAATGGTTTTACTTTAACGGTAAAAAATTCAAGCCGAGGATGTATACTTTCGACACCTGGTTTAACCAGGATTTGCTGTACAATAAAAATGGATTCATGGAAAAAGTAATCAGACTGTTTAAGGATTTGAACGTCAATATGTTCCGTCCGCATTCCGGACCGGGGATGCGCAGCGAGACATTCTTCCTGCTTTGCGATGAAATCGGCATGGCAATTTATGTGGACTGGGACGGGTTGCAAAACGGCTATATGGAAGGATTCCCCGATCCCAAAGTAGACAATGTCCAGAAAGCCTGGCAGCATATGGAGAAATTCCTGCATACTTATTACTCGCATCCCAGCTTCTGCATGCTGTCTTTCGAAAACGAATTGTACGAAGGCCATACCGGCCGGTATTACTGCAAGAAGCTGGATTATCTTTACGGCAAAGTTAAAGAACTGGACAAGCAGGACCGTCCGGTATGTTCATCCACCGGACGCCAGACCCTGGAGGCGATGAGCGCCGGAATCCTGAAAGAACGCACTGACGTGCTGGACGACCATCAGTACCGCGGTGCTGAAACCAGCTCATGGCAGGACAATATCGCTCACATCAACAGTTATGCCGAAGTCGCCGCCAGGGCATATAAAACGCCTAAACCGAAAATTGACTGCGAATACGGCGTTCCCGGCGACAATATTCGCTACCGCTGGGTGACCAAACAGTTATGGGATGCATTCCAGATGGATCCGGCCACGCCGGAATTCAAAACTAAATACATCGAATTTCTGCGCAGCCCGACAGCGGAGATCGGCTATTTCCTGCGCGGCAAGATGAATTACTCGTCGCCGCGTCAGTATTTGAATGAATATGAGTGCAGAGACAACTATGCGCATATGCATTTCAAGCGCCCTGTAGAAATCTATCGCCGCGCCGGAGTCAAATGTATTGGCGGCCATACAAACTCCGGTTGGTATGATGTAATTGCCAATGGCACAAGCTCTGGCGGCGGCGACGGTACCAGGAACTTCTACGGACTGCCCGGCCCGATGGACGCAAAGAAAGACATGTGGGTGGCCATGCCGCTGAAATTCGAACTGGAACGGCTTTACAATCCCACGCTGGTGACGGCCGGAGTATTCAATCTGCATCCGCTGCCTGGCTCCCGGCAGGAAGTGGAAGTATTTGTCACCAACGACCTGAATGAAGCCGCTGAATTCAAAGTAGTGCCTCAGCTTCGTCTTGGCGGCGAAGTTACAACGCTGCCGGAAATAAATTTCGGCAAACTGGGCGAGATGGAACAGAAATCGCAGATGCTCAGATATACAGTTCCGAAAGTCCAGGGCGTAAAACGCGGACAGTTTGAGCTTTTCCTGTTCAAGAACGGCAAGCGCGTGGGCGACAATTCCTATGCCATGACGGTAATCAATTCAGAAAAGGTTGCGGCGGCCGAAAAGATCGCGCTGTACGATTCAGCAGGCGATGTGTTTAAGGGGTTGAGCGGTGACAGCACCGGCACAGTATTGAAGGCGCTTGGAGTCAAGGCAGAACAGCTCAAGGATTTTGCGCAACTTCGCGATTATAGATATTTGATTATCGGTGCCAACAGTTTCGACAAGAAATTGATTGATGCCGGGGAAGATATCTACAAGTGGGTGAAAGACGGCGGCAAACTGCTTTGCTTTGAGCAGTCGATGTGCGGGAAGATCCCGTTCTTCGCCAATTACAGCGTCACTTCCGGCAGTTCCGCAACGCTGGTCTCCATGTCCGTGCCCAGCCATCCGGCATTCACTGACCTGGTTCAGAATGATCTGGATTCGTGGAGCGGTTTCAAAGGCCTGATGTATGATTATGCGATTTCCCCGCTGGATATCGGTCTGGTCGCGGTAGCCCCGACCGCCGCATTCATGGACAATGACAGCATCAAACCGGTGCTGTGCGACGTTAAAATCGGCAGCGGTGAAATTATCTTCTCCCAGATCAGCGCCACTAAACGGATAAATGAGGATTCTGTCGCCAGAAAGTATCTGAAAAACGTGATGACATATTTCCTGACGCCGGGCGTAGCCAGATATGCGCTGACTATCCCGGATACCGGATTTTCCAAAATCACTTACGTTGAAGACAAGGATGCGTTCTTTATTGACCTGAGCAAATTTGCCAATCAGGGTTTCACTGATGACATTGAAGGCGACGGCAAGGGCGGCTGGGCTGATTTCGGCACCGGATTCAAGGAAATCCCGGCCGGAGTTTCCCGCTTGCAGGGCGGAGTGCCGTTCAAAATCATTGATCCGGCAAAAAACAATGGCAAGAGCTGTATTGTGATAAAAAGTAAAAAACGCTCGAACTTCCCGGAAAAGATTACCGGAATCCCGGTCAACGAAACGCTTAACAGTATTTTCGTCCTGCATACCGCCATGTATGCCGGCAAAGGCGCCGTGCTAAAGTATGTCATTCATTATGCCAATGGCGAAACCAGAGAATTTACGGCGACGAATGAACAGGAAATTCCCGACTGGTGGGGGCCTAAAGACCGGCTAAACGCTACCGTGGTGTTCCGTTCCGGCGAGCGCGGATTGTACATGAGCGAATTCATCAATCCGCTGCCGAAGGAAAAAATCCTCTCAATGGATATCGTGTCATGCAATAATTCAACGCCTTTCATCATCGGCATAACCGGGCGCAAGCGGTTTACGTCAACCGTCGCCGGCGTCGGTGAAAAATAATAACTAACATGGATTATTCATAAAAAATGGATGAAAGACGAAAATATGCTCAAAAAGAAAGATTTTGACGATGCCGCAGTCGTAGCAGCGCTACGGCGAGGACATCGGCAAAGACTTTACTTTGAGCAGATTGCAGTATTTCGCCATAAGGTTATGAATTATTCAGGCTAAAAAACAGGAGAAAAAAATGTTGAAAAAATGGTTCGCAATGGTCTCAATCGCTGTGCTGGCGGCAAATTATGTATCGGCGCAGCAGCCAATCCAGTCCCCGTATGATTACAAAAGCGACGGCTTTTCCTGTACGGTTTGGTCCGACGGCTCTGTTCACAACCTGAAAGCCGGGGATGTTACTGTACTGAAAGATATCGGACTGCTGGGAAACTACCAGATACCCAAAGACAAGCCGAAACATGACGCACGTTATTTTCAAGGCACGGATGATTCCGTCCAGGCGACGGTGAAAGATACCGGCAGCAATACTTTTGTGATTGAAAAAACCGGCACTATGAATAATGCCATGTATGCGCCGGGCGGAAAATTCACCGAGAAAGTAACGCTTTCACCGTTTGAAATCAATTTCGACTATGAAGTTGAAACCACGACGGAATATCAAGGCAGCGGCGCGATATTCACCTCTTTGACCTACGCCCCGGTGGAGTCGCTTGCCGACCGCGGCTACAAAAGTATGCATGTTACCGGCAAAGAGGCGATGACGGTGTTCCAGAAAGTTTTCGACGCCAAAAATCAGTTGCATATAACCGGGGTTAAAAACCTGAAGATATCCCTTGAAAAGGGTATTGTCGAATTTGCCACTCCGGACAAAACAATTATGTACATGGGAGACACCAGAGGCTACGGCGGCAAGGAGTTCCGGTTTGATTTTATGGAAGAATACGCCTGGAAAAGCGACCCCTATGTGTTCCCCGCCGGAACTAAATTCAAATGGTCGTTCACCATCAAATACCAGAAAAGCGAGTAGTTCGAAACAGGGTTTTCGGGAATAAGCAATAGTGTAAAAGCCGTTGCTTCCCCGATTCTATCCTGACAGCAACAGGATAGCCTGCGGTTCGATAATCACATTCACCGAAAACAGAAAGAGTTTAGTAATACAGGAAATCATATGAGAAGACAGACTTTAATGACAATTGCCGGTTTATTCGTCATTTTTGCGAATTCCGCTACAGCTGGCGAACCGCTCTCAATCCCGGATGAAACGCCGTATCAGAAGACAATATTCCCGGCGGTGCAATGCCAGCCTGGACTGATATTCCCCGGCATTTCCCCCGACTGGGAGCAAATTTCGCTGAACGGTAACTGGAAGTTAAAATTTGTCAAGACTTTGGCAACAGACAGTGACGCATTCGATGACGACGGTATCAAGGGGCAGTATTTCAGCAGGGAATACAATGATTCCGCATGGAAGGATAAAAAAGTTCCTGAGAGCTGGTACGGCAGTGATTTTGTCCTGGGTAAAATTGGCTGGTACCGGCGCGGTTTTGATTTGACGCCTGAACAAGTTACCGCGGGGAAAAGGATAATCCTGGATTTTCGCCGGATAGCTGATAAAGCGGATGTCTGGGTTAACGGTCAGAAAGTAGGAGACAGCCAGTCCGGCCGCTTCAACAGCATTCAGTTTGACATAACCTCGTTTGTAGTCAAAGGCGCCAACACTCTGGCGGTCAGAGTCTATGACTTTGTCGGGCATAAAAGTTATCAGCGGAGGCATATTAGCGGAATATATGAGCCGGTGCGTCTGCTCGTGACTCCGTCGGATGTTTATTCCTGCGGAATGATGGTAACGACAATTTTTAATGATAAAGCTGTCTCGGCAAAGGCAAAAATCACCAACACAAACGGAAAAGAGCTTGAGAAAACATTAACTGCTGTAATTGCAGACTGGAAAGACGGAAAAATTGCCGCGACTCAAACAATCCAGGTCAAACTGAATCCCGGTGACAACTGGATCGATATTGCTCCGATAAAAATAGCCAGTCCGATTGAGTGGAATCCTGAAAATCCGCATCTGTATACTTTAACTTTGAAAGACGAGAATAATAAAAGTATTGGCGTTGAGCGGTTTGGTTTCAGGGAATTCAAGGCTGACGGCGAGTGGTTGCTCCTTAATGGGAAAAAATTTAAACCGAGAATGTATACTTTTGACATGTGGTCCATTCCGGCGGGATTGATTAATCAGGACAGCATGATGGAAAAACTTATACGTCTGGCCAAATCGGTAAATGTGAATATGCTCAGGCCTCATGCTGGAAACGGAGTGCTTCCTGAAACATTTTTCATCCTTTGCGATGAGATCGGAATGCCGGTGTATATAGACTGGTCCGGAACTGATTATGTTGAAGGCTTATGGAAGCAGGGAATCGACAAATCCCCGGATGCATGGAAGACGCTGGGAGCTTTCATTAAAGACTATTATTCGCATCCGAGCTACTGCATGTTGTCATTTTCAAACGAGCTTTATTATTATCATGACAGTGACAGCAAAAAACTTGATTTCCTTTACGGCAAAACCAAAGCTCTTGATGTGCAAAACAGGCCGGTGTGCACATCCACAGGCAGACATACGCTTGAATCTATAAGCTCGGGCGTTGTAAAAGAAAGAACCGATGTTCTGGACGATCACCAGTACCGCGGCTGTTATTGCTCGTCATGGCAGGAGAACATCGCGCATATTGATAACTATGCGAAAGCCGCCGAAAAATTCTATAAGACAGCCAAACCCAAAATTGACGCGGAATACGGCATGCCTGGCAATATGATGCGCTACCGTCCAGTGACGAAAGAGTTGTGGAAATCTTTTGAAATGGACAACTCATCAAGGGAATTCAAAGAGAAGTTTATTGAATATGTCCAGAGTCCGCGGGATGAAATTGGCGGTTATCTGAGGGTCGCGATGAATTACCGATCTCCTCAGCAGTATCTAGACGAGGCACCGCAGTTGGAAAATATGGTTTACAAACAACTTAAACGGATAGTTGAAATATATCGCCGGGCAGGAATAAAATGCATTGGCGGCCATACCAATTCCAGTATAGCCTGCATGACCGGCAACGGCAGGGTCGGAGGAAACAGCACCAGAAGCCAGTATGGATTGCAGGGACCTATTGACATTAAAAACGAATTTTTTGTTGATATGCCGTTGAAGTTTGAGCAGAAAAGGATTTATAATCCGACGCTTGTCAGCGCCGGGGTATTCAATCAGGAGCCGCTGCCCGGTTCAAAGCAGCAGATTGAGATATTCGTCACCAATGACCTGAATGAAAGCGGAGAGTTTAAAGTCATTCCGCAGCTCAGATTCGGCGATCAGATTGCGGTTATGCCGGAAATGAATTTCGGCAAAATCGGTGAAATGGCGCAGAAGTCGATGAAGCTGGAATACACTGCCCCCAAAGTTACAGGCGTTAATCGCGGCAAACTGGAACTTTTCCTGTTCAAGAATGATCAGAGAGTCGGAGATAATTTCTACAGCCTGATTGTCATCGATTCCGGCAAAATAAAATCTTCACAGAAAGTGGCGCTCTATGACTCCTGCGAAAGTGTGTTTAAAGGTCTCAGCACAAGTACCAGCGCCAATGCGTGCAGAAATATGGGACTGAAAACCGATAACATATCAGATTTCAATAATCTTGATGATTACCAATATCTTATAATCGGTGCAAACAGCTTTGACCAGAAATTGATCGAAGCCGGAGAAAAAATAAATAAATGGGTCAAAAAAGGCGGTAAACTGCTTTGTTTTGAGCAATCAATGTGCGGTACGATACCATTTTTTCCGAATTACAGCGTGACTTCAGGCAGTTCGGCAACATTTGTCAGCATGATCACGCCTAAACATCCGGCATTCAATGATTTGGTTCAAAATGATCTGGACAGCTGGGCCGGGAATATGGGATATATGTACGATTTTGTATTGTCACCGCTTGATGCGGGGGCTGTGGCCGTCGCTCCGACCACAACATTCCTGGATAAAGACAGCATAAAGCCTGTACTTTGCGATGTGAAACTGGGGGACGGGCAAATCATTTTCTCCCAGGTGGCCGCCACCGGCAGAGTCGGCAGCGACTCCGCCGCCAGAAAATACATGAAAAATATTTTTGAGTATTTCCTGAACCGGGAACCGTCAAAATTCGCGCTAAGCCTGCCGGAAAAAGACTTCAAGAAGATAATATATCTGGAGGACAAAGAGGCTCTCTTTGTAGACTTGAGCAAATTCGTCAATCAGGGTTTCGCCGATGATATTGCCGGTGACGGCAAAGGCGGCTGGGCGGATCTGGGCACAGGATTCCCGGAAATCCCGACCGGCGTCACCAGACTTCAGGGCGGCGTTCCGTTTTGTATTATCAATCCCGCTAAAAACAATGGTAATTCGTGTATTGTGCTGAAGAGCAAAAAATGTCCGAAATTTCCGGTCAGAATCACCGGAATACCGGTCAATGCGGAATTGAAAAGCCTCTATTTCCTGCACACTGCGATGTATGCCAAGCCGGGACCGGTCTTGAAATATATTCTGCATTATGCGAACGGGGTGACCAGGGAACTGGCAGCGACAACCGAGAATGAAATACCGGACTGGTGGTTCCCGAAAGACCGGCTCAACGCTACAGTTGTTTTCCGTCGTGACGACAGGGGCATCTACATGAGTGAATTCATCAATCCGCTGCCTCGCGAGGAAATTAAGTCTATAGACATTGAGTCCTGCGACAATTCTGTCCAGTTTGTTATCGCAATCACCGGACGTAAGAAAATGACATCAGTAATTTCAGGCGTCGGCGAAAAATAAAGTACAAATACGCAATGTCTATGGTCTTTAAAATAATTGCAATATTAGCTTTTATATCGATTTTTCAGCCGGGATTTGCGCTTGATCTTTCCAGCAGCGGCTGGACTGCATTCTATGACAAATCCCGGAGTGCAACAATTGAGCAGATCGCTTCGCTGCCTGATTCCGCCTGGATTCCGATTGTTCCAGGCAGATATTGGGAGGATCAGCAGATATACGGCTGGCCTAAAGATGTCGAAGGTCAGGAGATTATCTGGTATCGCTGCCGCTTTGACGGGACAGGGGAGTTCGCAGATAAGGAGGCCGTGTTTTTTGCCGGTGCGATTGATGATTATGACATCGTCTATTTGAACAGCGTCAAGATCGGCGCGACCGGGTCTGACGTACCGAACGCCTACCGTACCGCCCGCGCGTATCCGGTGCCGAAAGCTCTTTTCAGAGAAAAAAACAATGAACTCCTGATTAAAGTTATTGACTGCGGGGGCAAAGGCGGCATTCGCGGGCTTCCTGTCGCATTCTACAGGAAAGAGGTCTATGACGAGTATTGCGGGTGGAAGAAAACGCCGAATCCGTTCGGGTTGCGAATGTACGATCAGGAATTATCCATCGTATGCGCCGACAATGCCGCCGCCAGGCGCGTCGAACTTGATATCTGTCCGCTTTTCAACAACGCACAGTGGGCATTTTCCGGACGGTGGGATGACGACAATATCCGGCATCCGGAAATGAAAGAACTTCTGCGGAAGTATGGCTTTAAGGCGACATTTTATCTGAACACATATCCGCGCGATGGCGCGTTTGTCATATCAAAATATTTTATGACTACCGCGCCGCTGCTGGTGCAAGACGGGTTCAGCATAGGCGGCCACACATTGCATCATCCGAATTTATCGCAGGTGGATAAGAACCAGTTGTTCCGCCAGATCGCCGCGGATCGCGTTTACCTGGAATATGCGGTCGGGAAACCGGTGAATTCTTTCGCTTTTCCCGGAAGTGATTTCGGGCAGTCGAAAACAGCCGGCGTCCGGATTGATATTGCCGAAGCTCTGATCAGATCCGGTTTCCTGCATTCGGTCACTGGCGATTTCACCCGCGAGGAAATCGGCAACCGCTCGATACTCGTGGAGAACGTGAACATCATTGACCCGGGCGATGAGTATCCTGATTCCGCCCGTTTTGACAGCTTTATCAAATGGTATACGGGGACGGATACGCTTAAAACTGCATGTCCGAATATGACAGTAGGAATTCATGTGCAGCACAAACCGGGCAGCCTTGAGAAACTGGGACAATGTCTGGAGCGTTATGCGAATAATCCCGACTGGTGGTACTGCAATCAGAATGAATATGCGGCATACCGGTACCAGTATAAGGCGGGCAAACTGGAGAAAGTGAAAGTTGTAGACAATGTGGCGTTCTTCCGACTCAGTCGTCCCTATGGCGCGGATATGGGAGATGACGTGCCGCTTTCGCTGAAGGTAAAAAACGCTCAGGTCAGCGCAGTCGCACCCGGGACTGCAAAAAGCGAAATTATCCAGCATGGCGATACTGCCGTAATAAATGTTTATCAAGATCCCGCCATGGGTATTCCCGCTGTTATAGATATGTACGAGAACCGGGGAAATCTACCGGAAGCGCAAGCCGTAATCCCCGGCAGACTTCCCGGTGTTCAATTCTTCGTCCATGTTGACGAAAAGGCCGGGATAATCAATTTCAGCGGACGGAACAACTCAGCGCATGCATGCGAAAGCATCACCCTCACAGTGAGGGTGCCGTTGCGGTATATGCAGAGCGGACAGCGGGTTGATTTCGGAAGGCTTGATACATCAGAGAAACGTTCGGCGGTTATTCCGCTCGGAGCACAAAATAGCAGCGCGGATTATCAAGCGGGTAATCCGTACTATATTGTACAGGCTGATTTCGTGTATGATGGCAGACCCGTCAGGTTTTATGCGACGGCATTTGTGCTGAACGTACCCGAAAGTATGAATAGATAGTTTTCCATTTTTGCTGCCGCGTGTATTTTATAGTAAAGGAAAATTGAAGTATGAGAATATTCTGCAATACTGAAAATGCCATAGTTGAATTCGCCGCCGCCGAATTAGCATCGTATGCGTCGAGACTCACAGGAAAAAAAGCGAAGGTTGCTTCTAATGGATGCAATCCGAAACGCGGCGATGTGGTGCTTTTGCAGGCTGGTGAACATGCGGAAACTTCTATGCCAGGACAGATTAAAAATCTGATTCCCCGGATAAAACATGATGGTTTTGTCAGCGGAGTATGCGCTGGCGTCTGCTATGTGGCTGCCTGCGAGGAACGCGGCATTCTTTACGGCGTGTATGATTTGCTGGAGTGTAAATACGGCGTGATATTCGCCGGGCCTGGAATGGAGTATCTTCCAGAGGTGAGGAGTGTTTCGCTTCGCGGTCGTCCCGCCGTGCATAATCCGGCGCTGTCCATGCGCTTTATCGGCTTCCATGCGTTCGATGACGCGGCAACGCTTCCCGGCATCTTCGACTGGATGGCGAAAAGAAAATTCAACGGGCTGCAGATGTTTGCCCACCATTACATGGAAAATCGAGAAGTTGTTCGAATAGAGGCAGCAAAAAAACGTGGATTGCGGCTTGATATCGGTGCGCATTCCGCATTCTTTTTCCTTCCGCCGGAGAAGTATCTGGACTCGCATCCTGAATATTATGCGAAGAATGCGCAAGGCAAGCCGAAGCAGCTCTGCTATTCGCACTTTGGCGCCGCCGATGCGCTGGCCGGGCGAGTCAACACCTTTCTCAACGAGAATCCGGAGGTGGCGGTGGTAGGACTTTGGCCGGAGGATGGCTTTGTTGAATGCTCATGCCGTAACTGTGCCGGAAAGAATCTTGCGCGTCTTGTGTACGAGTTTGTTTCACGGGCGGCAGAATCTATTGCCGGCCGGCATCCGGCGGTATTGATCAACCATCTCGCCTATCTGAACAGCACATGTCCGCCTGGCGGCGTTGCGCCGCTGCATGACAACGTGCTGGTGAATTTCTGCGACTACTGGGACAGGACGATCAATCATCCCGTCTGCGATTACCGTCATGGCTGCAAACCGCTCAAGAATGATCAGGAGTGCGAGGAATACCGCCGCACCGCCGCCCGCTTCCGGGACCACAAGGAGATTTGCGAGGAAATGGCCGCATGGCGAAAACTCACAAAACATCCAACGGTGTTCTCATACTACTCTGACCTCATCATGAAGCAGCGCCTGCTTACAAATGTTGCGAAGAGCATCCAGCAGGACATGCGCTATCTTCACGCGTTGGGCTATGAGGGATTCGTTGACTGCTGCTGTCATCCGCACGAATGGATGGCGATGGCATGGAATCTTTTCGCCCTCAGCGAGTTTTCATGGGATTTCGAGATGGAATATGACGAAGTCCTTGAAAGATTCTGCCGCGGGGTATTCGGCAAACACGGAGTTCGGGATGCTCAACGCTTCTACGAACTGCTTGATGAGTTTGAGAACGAACCGTGCCTGCTGGGGTTCAATGTCCTTGACCTCCTGCATCGCAACCCCAGGGAGACCGCCTATTTCGCCGGGGTGATCCCGGAACTTGTCGAGCCATGCGAGCTGCGCTTTTCGTCTCTGCTGCACCTGATGAAGGAAACTCTCGATAGGCTTGCGTTAAAGAGTGCGCCGGTCGAGGCGGTTCAATCCTTTCGTCAAAACGTTTACCGCCTGGAAGACAAACTCAAGGAGAAGTTCGATGCGTATTTATTATGCGCCTCGGACAGAAAATAATAAATAATTGTCTTCAGCCGGCGCCGATGCCAAGGCATAAAGCAATACTGTCATAAACTTCGATTTATTGTCCGGTTACTCCTCCGTTCTGCGATTCAGGTTCTTTTCCCGAACTGGATTTACATGTTACGGGTTACGCGCAAAAACATGGGTATCAGGAGCTGGGCTTTAAAAAAGTGCCGGATGCGCTATATTTAACGTTCATGCGATCTGCTGCCGGGTTTGTCCGGTTGCGGCGGGTACACAATGTCTTGTTATTCGGGGAAATACAGATTGAGCATAAAAAGTAAAATATTATTATCCATGCTGCTGTTGGCGGGAATCGGCTTCGGCATAATTTCAGTCTATTGTCTGATAAGTCTGGAAGACCTGGGGCGCTACGCTGAAGTGTCTGCCGACAAACTTTCATACAAAGCCATTGAAGACAGCAAGACTGCGCTGCTGCGGTTGTCCAACCGCAATCTGGAGACTATTGCCGAAGGACAGGCGATGATAACCGATCTGCGGCTGCGCAAGCTGCCCGGTGAACTGGAAATGCTTGACCTGATTTTTCAAAAACAGCGCAGTCAGCAGCAACTGATCAAACCAGAGCTGCTGAGCAACCTGTCCAGCAGTCTGCCGGAGAAGAATATCTATAAATGTTCGTTTTCGCTTACTCCAGACAGTAAAGGCTTTTATGAAAACTCGCTACTGCTGATTTTCAGCAGCCTGTTTGATTACATGAAAATTATTCATTCCGGCAGCAACACTATTGAGGCAATCTATATCGCCGGCACGGACGGCACGCTGGTCACTTATCCGTGGATGAGCATTCCGCTGAATTTCGACCCGCGGAAGCGACCGTGGTATAAAAAGGCGATAAGTTCAAACGTACCGGAATGGAGCGAACCCTATTTTTCCGCGACGACCGGCAATCTGATGGTAACTTGCGCATCTGCCGTCAAGAATGATAAAGGCAATATTCTGGCAGTCTCTGCCATAGACGTCAATATTGAATCTCTAGTCAAAACTTTTCCCAAAACCAAGTTCAAAGATACTGTAAGCACCTTTATTCTCGACCGGGAAGGGTTCGTGATCGGCAGCCGTGAAATGGATCACAAAGGCAACTGGAAAATGGCGGTAGAGCGCCAAAACATGCTGAACAGTCCGGAACCCGGACTGCGCGAAGCTGCAAAGAAAATGATTACCGGCGAACCCGGCATTATCAGCGTTAATTCAAAGAAGCAACAAAGGATTATAGCGTTTGCCCCGATTCCGAGTACTGGCTGGAGTGTCGGAATCAGCGTGCCGGAGGCAGACATTGTCAGCGCCGCCAATGATGCGGCTTATCTGATCCGCAACGAACTGGCCGTTGAGAACAATTTTCTGCGCAATGACTTAAGAGGTAAAATGCGCGGATTCATGATTATCGGCATATTTTTTCTGATTGTGCTCGTCCTCATCGGCCTATGGATTTCCGAACGGCTCACCAAGCCGCTGTGGATGCTGATCAAAGCAACCAGAGATATAGGCTTCGGCGATTTCAACTGCCGGATACCGGTTAAAGGCAAAGATGAAATCGCGCAACTTGCCGAAAACTTCAATTCCATGGTTCACGAACTCAAGACATATATGAAAAACATGGAGCATTCGGTGGCGGCGCAGGAAAGAGTTGAAAATGAGCTGGACCTGGCGGCGAAAATTCAAGCGTCAATGCTGCCGGAAAGATTTTCAAACCGTTACAGCCGCGATGATATTGACCTGGCGGCGACAATGATACCGGCAAGGAAAGTAGGCGGGGACTTCTACGATTTCACCATGTTCCATGACCACCTGCTTTATTTCAGTATCGGCGATATTTCCGACAAGGGAATTCCGGCAGCGATATTCATGACCAGGACCAAAACCCTGATGATGGGAAAAGCCGTGGCACACTTTTGTCCGGCAGAGATTCTGAAACAGGTAAATAATGAACTGAGCGGGAGTAATGAAAACTGTATGTTCGCCAATGTATTCTGTGCCGTCGCCGACATGCGGAAGCAGACATTGACTTACTGCAATGCCGCCTACAACCAGCCGGTAATCGCGCATGGCAATGAAGATTTCAACCCGGCGGAAAAAGATACCGCCAGTACGCCGGTAGGACCATTCCTGCCGGAAGAAGCACATTACACCGACCATTCGCTGAAACTCCAGAACCTCAGGATTTTTCTGTATTCAAACGCCGTGGTTGAAACAGAAAATCATAAGGGGGAACATTTCGGAACCGAGCGTCTGCGCATTATACTGAATAAGCATAAAGAGTTAAGCAGCGATGGAATCATAAACATCATTCAGGATGAATTAAACATTTTTTCCGCCGGAAATGTTCAGCCGGACGATATCACGATGATGATGATAAAGTTCAAAGAATAAATCCCCTGATCAGGCTATGCTTCCGCATCAGCCTTTGCTCCGTAAGCCAGCCATTTTTCAATGGCGGCAACCAGTTCAGGGGCCTTAACCGGCTTGGCGATAAAATCATTCATGCCTACGGCAAAACATTTATCCCGGTCATCTTTTGTAGCATAAGCGGTGACGGCGATAATCGGAATATCATTATTAATGACTCCTTCTATGAGTTCTTTTGTCAAGTCTGATTCGCTATTTACCTGTTTTTTTTCTGCTTTTTTCTTAAAAACTTCCTTTTAAGAGTAAAAGCTCCGCTATCATCTTCCAACAATGATTTTTCTATTTTTACTTTTTG
>CAIPAT010000225.1 GCA_903863035.1 uncultured Lentisphaeria bacterium | reverse complement strand
TTCGGAGCTGACTACAAAGGTTATACGATTGCAAAGCCGGTTCCGGCAGAAAACGGATATCTTGAATTTCCAGTGCTGGAACACGGCGTCGCAACCATGATCGTTCTAACTAAAGATTTTAAAAGACTGCATTCAATTAAACATTGGACAAAATTTTCCTGAACATCATTAAAAAGGATGATTTTTTTTGATTGGCTATTGACAATATGTTAATTTATGGTTATAATGTTTACATAGATTAACATAATAAGTTGGCAATGGACAATATGATTACAGATATAAAAGATAAGACCGTTTCAGTACAGCCTATCTATGAGCAGATTATGAAAGCTCTGAAGGATGAGATTGTAAGCGGGAACTATAAAAACGGCTATCAATTTCCGCCGGAGCCGGAACTGGCGGAAATTTTCAATATCAGCCGGCCAACACTTCGCAAAAGTTTGAAATTACTTGAAGATCAAGGCCTCATTCAACAGCGGAAGGGGCGTGGCACGTTCGTGACTTACAAAACGGCTCATAAATATCGCATAGCCATACACGGAGTAAGTATTGAAAGCAGTGCGCCTTTCGTAAATCAAATATATTTCGGACTGGAGCAAGCTTTCGCCAATACCAATAAAGAGTTTGTTTTTATCGATTCATCCAAAAGTATTCTTGACGGTTTTATTTCCGCCGGCTGTGACGGGTTATTGGTAATTGCTCCTCATCAAAAGCAGTATAATGAGTTGAACTCTTCAAATTTCGATCAGATTCCGCTGGTAGTACTTAATTTTCATAATGGAACAGACTTTAAGCGGGTTTGTGTTGACGTTGAGCCTCATCCGCTTTATCCGGCGATAAAATATCTTAAAGAATTGGGGCATCGAAGAATAGCCTATGTGACCCGGGAGCCCAATGCCGTAGAGGTGAATCAAATTGATCGGAATAAATCTTTCCGGCAGGCGGTTAAAGAACTGAAACTGGATGATTCTCCTGAGTTATATATCAGCGGAGAAGCAGGTGATTTTTTTTACGAGATCGGCAGAAAAGGTGCTTCCAGGCTTTGTCAAATGAAAATCCCGCCGACTGCTGTAGTATGTCCGAATACTACTATATCTCTTGGCGCCTGGCAGGGAATTATCGAATCAAAACTTAGAATTCCTGATGATATTTCAATCATTGGTTACGATATTCCGGAATGGGCTAATCCGTTTCTTACCACATTAGTGCAGCCGGAACTGGAAATGGCTCGTAAGGCGGGAGAGTTTTTATTAAACCAATTAAAAGGAAAAATGCCGACCAGCAATCATTTTGTCTTTAACGTTAAATTAGAAGAACGCGGAAGTTGTATTCCGCTTAATCCAAACAAAACAAAAAAATAAAAGGGAGACACGGATGTGGAAAAGAAATTAACCAAATCGAAAAGGATATTTACGCTTATAGAGCGTGTGTCCAGGTAAGGTATCACTAAACTAGACGAATGAAATGTTTCGTCCATACCAATTGTCCATTTCAGGTATGTAGCCTAATCACTAGCCACTGGCTAACGCGTGAGGATAAAGTTGCGAGACGGGAAAGCT
>CAIPAT010000224.1 GCA_903863035.1 uncultured Lentisphaeria bacterium | reverse complement strand
TTCGGAGCTGACTACAAAGGTTATACGATTGCAAAGCCGGTTCCGGCAGAAAACGGATATCTTGAATTTCCAGTGCTGGAACACGGCGTCGCAACCATGATCGTTCTAACTAAAGATTTTAAAAGACTGCATTCAATTAAAGAATGGACAAAATTTTCTGAAACGAAAAAATAATATTTTAGGAGTAAAATGAATAATTTAAATGCACATAATTCTTCAGCATACGGAACATTACGCGCCGGAGTCGCAAAAAGTGAAATTACCAATTGTGATCCGGGGGTTACGGTCAATGATCCGCTGTATGCCAAAGCGCTGGTGCTGGACGACGGCAAAACCAAAATTGCCATTATCGGCATGGATGCCGTTGCGATAGGGATGATATGCGATATCGGCGATGATTTTCTTGGAAAACTGCGCGGGCGGATAGAAAAAGAACTTGGTATTCCAGGACGAAACGTTCTGGTTAATGCATCGCATACCCATACAGCAGATCCGATGTTATGTCCGGCAGCAGAACAGATAGAACGAACTTTTGATGCAGTACGCCGGGCGATGCAGAATATGACGGAAGTAAAAATTGGCGCAGGCACAGGCTACGAAAATCGGATAATGATTAACCGCGGACTCAGGCTGAAGAACGGCAAACACTGGACAATGAGACAGGCTAATCCTTGTCCTCCTGACGATGAAGTCGAAGGGCTGGGACCGGTTGATCCTGAAATCGGCATACTCCGGATCGACCGGATGGACGGTACTCCACTAGCGGTGATTTATAATTTTGCCTGTCATCCGCTGATCGGCGTTCCCAGTGGCGGAGTTACCGCAAATTTTCCTGGCTTTGCTTCAAAAATAATTGAAGAAACATTAGACAATAATGTCATGGCAATTTTCTTACAGGGCGCGGGCGGAGATGTAAATGAAGTTCTTTATAAAGACATCAATCGTCCGAGAACCTCTGAACCAGTCGGTATTATGCTGGGGCAAAGTGTTTTGAAAGCGGTAAAAAATATTCATACAGGGAATGCGACATTGAGTGTCATTTCTGAAACAGTTGTGTTTCCCAGAAGAACTGATATCCCTGTACGTATTGACGCATTGCTCCAGGAGCAGTCAAGCCTACTCGAATCGCTGAGATTTGCCAGCCTTAACCTGAAAACATTTCTGCCGCTGTATATCAAATACACGCTTGACCAAACATGCCCGTCGGACTACTCCTACCGGTATTTACATGCGAAGCAAACTGGCAGCAGCGAGATGTTGGCGCTTGATGCCGAAAACCGGCAAAATATTGAAAAATATCTTCAGAATATTCACGCTATGGAAAAACTGACAAGGATTCAGGATGACATTGCCACGTTGAAACTGCATCAGGCGATAAACGACCAGGCAGGAGAATCGACTATACAGGCGGAAATCATGGGTATTAAAATCGGAGACTGTGTATTGATAACCGCTCCGGTGGAAACGCTGACGGAAATCGGCCTGAATGTTAAAAAGGCATCGCCTTATAAACATACCTTCATGGCGGCATTTTCAAATGGTTATATGCATTACGGCCCACCTGCTAGTTACTACGACAAGGGCGGATATGAGGTTACGGAGTGTTTATTGGCACCGGAATGGCAGGGAATTTATGAGCGGAAGGCAAACGAAATAATCCATAAACTGTAGCGTTAATTTAACAGGGATAAACAGGATATGCAGAACTTTCTAATACCAGTGTCCGTAATTGAATAAATAAGAGATAAGATGAGTATTCCTGTATATCAACAGATAAAAGATATTTTAAGAGAAGAGATTAGGCAGGGAAAGTATAAAGCCGGTAACACTATTCCTTCTGTCAATCAGTTAGCCAAAGACTTTTCAACCAGCCGCAATACTTCGGTTAAAGCTATTGCGGATCTGGTTCACGAAGGAATCGTCTATACCGTGCAAGGCAAAGGAACGATAGTAAGCGATTTACGTAAAGAAGTAAAAGAATCTAAACCTATGAAGAAGAGGAATTCATCGGTTCTATACATAGTTATTCTGCTGGCTGATTTTGATAATATAAATAAGATGTCAACCTGAACCAAGAGTCCCGTATATTGTATTTTCGTAGTGAACTTGACGCTGGCGGCAGTGTTTTCGTGTTTTCAAGTATCCGATGCCCATGGATGCGATCACGGCAGGCAATGCATAGATTCTCATATTTGATAATTGAAAAGGCAAGAGGTGGAGAGGAGTATGACAGATAGTATTTTCTGGGGTTATCTGGAGGAGCTGCCGGAGCAGGAGGCGGCGTGGAGAGAGTGGAATAACCGCCTGGCAAACTGGCATCGCTTTAACACTTTTTATACTCATTATTTGAGAGTCGAAGGCCGTCGCGCTAAGTTGCTAAATTGCCCTGCGCCATGTGAACAAGGCTATCCACGGCAGGTAGTGGAGAATTCCCCATCCGACATCACGGCAGTGTGTCCGCAGAACCAAGCTGATCCAATTCAGCTCAAGTTCCGGGATATACTAATTTATTCACTCCGCCTGGAAGCATTGCATCAGTCTATTTGCCTGTCACTGAATATCAGTTATTCAGCAGATCGCCGGATTGAACACGAAAATGTCTGGCATCTCGGCGAATACTCCGGTACGGAGGTTTATATAACCTATAAGACATCAACTCTGACCGATACCATAAGTTCGATTTACCTTTTACTCCAGAAACCATTCATCCTGATAGTGCCGACAATGAAAAACATAACACCGGAAATTCAACATTTTCTTGCCAGGAATAATTCAAAATTGATATCTATAGCTGATGAACTCAGCCTGCAAATGGACGGTTCGTTCAAGCCGGTGTGCTGTATTTCAGAATGCATGAAATCATCAAAGAATTACACTTCACCATGAAGTTCATGAAGGTAATGAAGATAATACATGCAATCAGTGAATGAATGCGGATACCGCCATGTTTATTCACTGACTCCGGTTTTACCTTCTTGCCTTGCTAACTTTCGGGTTAGTCCCGCGACTGCGGGATGTCTTCGTGCGAGAGATTTCCCCCGTTCCATAGTTCCCTGTTTTTCACTTTCAACTTGGCCCCTTTTCTTTCTTTCAACTCCCGAAAAGCGGGCTCAATGGTCTTTTTACTATTAGTGATTCTGTCAACAGAAGCGGATTTGAAACTCAGGTCTTGGAACCATGAATGCCACTTTTACAGGGATAGACAGGATAAACAAGGGCGGGAGTTCTAAAATTCTAAAGAGCGGGAAGAGTTGGAGATTCAAATATATAATATATGAATCCATGCTTTTAGATGTTGAACTTTTAAGTTAAAGGACATATATTATCTTTTAATAAACTATATCTGCAATAAGAGACAATATATGGACAATAAAATTATATTGATGATGCCTTCAGAGGTAAAACTGGAAATAGCCAAAAGAGCAAAAGCATTAAGGCTTCAGAAAAATTTTAAAAGAGCGACTTTGGCGGAAATGTCCGGCGTTTCGGCATCCAGTATAAAGCGGTTTGAAACAACAGGACAAATTTCGTTTGTCAGTCTTCTGCAAATAGCTAATGCATTGGGTGTTCTAGATGATTTCAATGCTCTATTTATAACAGAAAAACCAATGACATTATCTGAACTTGAAAGAATTGAAAGCGCTTCAACTCCTTTACGGGGCCGAATATGAGAAAGCTTAATGTATTCCTGAAATATACTCCTGCTGAACCGGTCATGATTGGAACTTTAGTTGAGACAAACGACAGAAAATTTCTTTTTGAGTATGACAGTAAATACCTTGAGTCAGGACATAATATATCGCCTTTCAAATTAGATTTCTCAACGGGACTGCAGGAGAATAAAGATAATTATCCTCGGGAGGGTTTCGGCGTCTTTAATGACTCGCTTCCTGACGGCTGGGGATTGCTGCTGATGGATAGATTTTTCAGGAAAAGCAGCAGGAATATCAGAGAGATCAGTATTATTGACCGTCTTGCATATATTGGCAGCAGAGGAATGGGGGCTCTGGCATATGAGCCTGCTGAAAAAATCAGCCGTTCAGGCAGTGATTTACTTAATCTGCATGAACTGTCGAAAAATTCCCTTGAGATTCTTCAAGGCAGACCTTGTGAAGTATTGCCTGCAATGGCTGGCGCCGGCGGTTCCCCCGGAGGTGCGCGGCCCAAAATTCTGGCCGGTTATAACGGCGAAACGTTAATTTCAGGAGAGTGTGAACTGCCGGATGACTTTGATCACTGGATCATTAAATTCAGATCGGAAAATGACTTCAAAGACGCGGGAAAGATAGAGTACGCTTATGCGCAAATGGCTAAAGACGCCGGTCTCAACATTTCGGATTTTCGTTTATTTGAAGATACTCATGGACATTCATATTTCGGCACAAAAAGGTTTGACCGGATTGACGGCGGGAACAGACGTCTTCATACTCATACTCTCAGTAACTTAATTCATGCGGATTTCAGAATTCCTTCGCTGGATTATGAAATCCTGGTAAAAGTGTGTTCCAGGCTGACCGGACGCTATTCCGACGTCAGAATGTGTTTCAGATTAATGATTTTCAATATTCTCGCCCACAACCGGGATGATCATGGGAAAAACTTCTCATTTTTAATGGACAGCAAAGGCAACTGGTCTTTTGCCCCTGTTTATGATTTGATATTTTCTCATGGTCCCGGCGGCGAACATTCATGCACAATAGCGGGGGAAGGTAGAAATCCGGCGATGAAGGATGTAATGAAACTGGCTGCATTATCAGATATTCCCTCAAAAGACGCGAACAGCATTATTAATGAAGTCCGGAGCGCTCTACGCAATTGGGAAAGCCTGGCTTCAAGCTTAAACATTCGAAAAGCGGATATAGCACAAATAAGCCAGGCCTTATGCACAAGTGCATTTTATACTCTGCACGGCTGAAAATTTAAGAATATATTTAAAATGCGGAATAGCCAGGCAGTGTTTTAACAGGATTTTTTAAAAAGTACCTTAAGCTTCCAGCTTGAATGGTTCCAACGGAGAAGTCACAAGCCGGGATGCTTGTGGTACTCTATCCTGTATATCCTGTGCATCCCTGTTAAAATACAAATTCCTGTACGATAAACTTAACCGGCTGCGCCGCGACTTTATTTGTAAAGTAGCGCGGGCATTCCTGCCGGCGAAATGTCAGACAGGAATGTCTGACCTACATTAATTAAATACAAATTCCTGTACGATAAACTTAACCGGCTGCGCCGGGACTTTAACCACAGCGGCATCCCGCAGTCGCGGGACTAACCTTAGAGTTAGCGAGGCACGAAAAATTCAATACAACTTCACCATGAAGTGCATGAAGATGCATGAAGGAAAACCTGGGAGCGCCGGTCGTCTGACCGGCTTTAGGGATTTCGCCTTTGGCGACCAATCCCGCGACTGCGGGA
>CAIPAT010000223.1 GCA_903863035.1 uncultured Lentisphaeria bacterium | reverse complement strand
CGGAGCACAACCCTCCAAGTGGGGGACAAACCTCCCCAGGACAGCGGTTGTGACGGAACACAACCCTCCAAGTGGGGGACAAACCTCCCCAGGACAGCGGTTGTGACGGAGCACAACCCTCCAGGGGGGGACAAACCTCCCCAGGACAGATAAAATCCTTAAAGTTAATCTCAGTTACATTATAATATCAGCGCACCCGTATTCTTTCTATTCCGCACAAAACATTTGCCCGGCATTGACATTTTTATTAAAAATGTTTTTCCAGCAAAGCGGTCAATGAGGACGGCTTGAAAGGTTTTGCAATATAATCATTACACCCGGCCGCTATCGCCTTTTCCCGCTCACCGACAAGGGCATAAGCGGTTTGCGCAATAATAACTACATCCTGATTAAATTGCCGGATTTGCCTGGCGGCTTTGTATCCGTCCATTTCCGGCATTTCAATATCCATCAGCACCAGATCCAGGTCAGGATTATTACGGCAGGCTGCAACCGCTTCAGTTCCGGTTCTTGCTTTTAAAATTTCTTTGCCAAACTTTTTGACGGTTATTTTAATCAGCATTTCGGATTTTTCGTCATCTTCGGCAATTAATATTTTCAGATCTTTAATTTTGCCGGCTTTTTTAGCTGCCGGAATTATAATTTTTGTTTCCTGTTCAGCATTGTAAGGAATAGTGAAATTAAATACTGTGCCTTTACCTTCTTTACTTTCCACCCAAATCCTGCCGCCATGTTTTTCTACAAATTCTTTACACAGCAATAAGCCAAGCCCGGAGCCGGGTTCATTTGCCGTACCTTTTCTATTTGTTTTGATATCGAGCCGGAATAAATTATCAACCAGCGCCTTATTCATGCCGATACCGGAATCCTTAATGGATATTTCAATGCTCCGGTCATCGGCAGTTTTCGCGGAAAGACTTATTTTCCCGCCTTTCGACGTAAACTTGACCGCATTTAAAACGAGATTCCGGATTACGGTCTGAAGCATGTTGCTTTCAGCAAAAACGGTCATATCATCCGGAACATCATAAGTTATTTCAATACCCTTGCTTTTGGCGGGTTCCTGCGCCATTGCCATACTTTCAGCCACAAGCGGACGCAATTGAACTGCGGCCGGATTGAACGGCATCAAGCCTTGCTGCGTGATTGACCATTCCAGCAGATTTTCGAGCAGACGGAAAATGCCGGCCGCGGAGTCCCGCATGTCTGCTGCAATTTCCCGTATTTCGTCCATGGTTAAACGTGACGATCCTTCCGCTATTATTTTTGTCAGCATCAAAAAGCTGTTGAACGGGCTGCGCAAGTCATGAGCAATGATGGAAAAAAACTTATCTTTCTCGGCATTGATTTTTAAAAGTTCCGCGTTTTTAAGTTTTATTTCTTCCGCCGCCCGTTTGTGTTCGGTCAGATCAATGGAGCTGACCAATAAATCATCGCCGATGGTGATGCCTGAAGTCTCCATCACCCGTACCGTTCCGTCTTTGCAAGTCACGTTATATTCAACCGGTTCGATGTCCGTGCCTTCGTGCGCGGCCTTTGCGACCGCCTTATTCCAGGTTTCGATAACATAATGCCGGTAATTCTTGTCAGGGTAAGCCAGATGAAACCATTTACCGGCAGTCGGGATATCGGCAGATATGTAGCCGAAAAGTTTACCGAAGCGATTGTTAAAATAAGTGATAGCGCTGTTTTTATTGACGAACATCAGCGGGATTGGCACCAGGTTGACCAGCGACCGGAATCGTTCTTCACTTTCCCGTAACGCATCCTCCATCTGTTTGCGGGCTGAGATGTCCTGAATTACGGTCATAAAACAGTCAACCGAGCGGTCGGTATTACGCACACATTGAACACTCAGGATGGAAAAGACCGTATGTCCGTCTTTGTGGATAAAGCGTTTATCCAGCGTATAGCCGTCAATCTCGCCGGCCAGCACCCGGTTGAGTTGCTCAAAATTAGCGGCCAGGTCGTCGGGATGAGTCAGTTCAGCCCAGGTCATCTGCGTTAATTCGGCTTTGGTGTAGCCGAACATATCGCACAGCGTGGTATTGACGTCAAGCCAGCAGGTGTCCGGCAGCGAGATGGCGCGTCCCTCCAAAGGCAAATCAAAGTAACTGCGGAAACGCGCTTCGCTCCGGCGCAGGATTTCCTCGGTCTGCTTGCGCTCGGTGATATCAATGAAACTCACAAGACTGGCCCATATCTGTCCCTGGCTGTCGGTTACAGGCGAACCGAATATCTCTAAAAAGATTTCATTACCGTCAGGCCGCTCAACCACCAAGTCTTCAACATGCGCCGACTTGCCGTTAATTCCCAGCAGGACAGGCATTTCTTCCGGCGGATAAGGGATGCGGCTGCCTGCTTTATACGCCTTGTACACTTCCGCCAGATTTTGCCTGGTTGCATCAGGAAGAATTCCCCGGCCCAGCAGATTCAAAGCCGCCTCATTCGCCACCAGCGGCCTGCCGGAGGGCGCTTCCACCATGAAGACGCCTACTGGCAGATTTTTCAAAAGCGAGGAGAACAGGCCGTTCTGACGACTGAGTTCCGCTTCACTGCGTTTAAGCGCCTCCTCTACCTGCTTGCGTTCGGTGATGTCGCGTATTGTACAAACCATCACAACCGGCTGATTCTTATCATTAAACTTAAGCCTTCCTATCCCGTGAACCCAGCGCTCCGCCTGATCATTATGCCGGATAATTTTGTATTCTTTGTCGAATCCGGTTTTATTGCCAGCAACTTCTTTAATAAAATAATCAGCCATGATTTTTTGCCATTCAGGATGAATGATTGACGTCCATCCGGCAAAAGATCTATCAAAATCAGCATCAATGCCAAAAATGGTGTCAAGCACTTCGGAACTGCTCCAGTTATCAGCAGTAATATCCAAAGTATATGTTCCAAGATTAGCAATAATCTGGGTTTCTTTTAAAAAACTTTCACTTTCCCGCAATGCATTTTCCGTCTTCCTGCGCCAGGTGATGTCTCTCGCCGTACTGGCAAAACCGCTGATATTGCCGTCTTCATCATGCTCGGCCCGGATTGACCATGACATGTAATGCACTCGTCCGTCGGTGTTTATCAGCCGGTTTTCATGCTTGAATACTTCAATGCCGCTGTTAAGCCAGTTCTGAAAAGCGGCAGCGGTCATGTCCCGGTCTTCCGGGTGGATTACTTCAAAGGCAAAGCGTCCAATACACGCTTCCGGCGTCAATCCGCAAATTTCCAGTATTGCATGATTCGCGAACAAAAAACGCCCGTCAACGTCAACTCTGGTTACCAGATCGGAAGTACCTTCCACCAGATTGCGATACTGCTTCCTGTTCTCCTCCTGAAGCGCTTCCTCGGCATGTTTGCGTCTGGTGATGTCACTCAACACAATACGGCATACGGAATTGCCATCGGCATCCTGCGCTTTAGCGGCCGCCAAATGTCCCCAGAACGTCGTTTCGTCCGTTTTTGCCATTCGCAGTTCGCACTCCTGCGGTTCTCCGCTCTTAAAAAGCTGTTTACACAGCAGATAGCAGACGTCCTGATCTTCTTTGAAAATGAACCGGCTGATTGGCTGTTTGACCAGTATCTGCCGGGTCGTACCCAGCAGCGTGGCGATGGTAGTGTTGGCTTCCAGAATAATAAAATCTTGCTCACTAAGCGTGCAGTAGCCCGCCGGCGCCTTGTCGTAGAGTTCGAAATAGCGCGACCGGGCGGCGTCCAGTTCCACCTGGGTCCGGCGCAACTCTTCGTTCTGCATCTCCAGTTCGATCTGATGCACGCGCAGTTCGTGGATAATCTTTTGTATTTCTTCGGGCGAGACTGATTCCGACAACCGGAAGACCTTGCTCCGGGCAATCTCTTCCGCCCGCTTGCGCAGTTCGATGGTTTGTCCGGCTTGATTATCTTTGCACATTGTACACCCCGTTCAGGAGTTCTAAAGTTCTAAAGTTCGGTCCCGCTTGCGGGTCCCGCGACTGCGGGATCTAAAGTTCTAAAGTTCGGTCCCGCGACTGCTGGATCTAAAGTTCTAAAGTTCGGTCCCGCGACTGCGGGATCTAAAGTTCTAAAGTTCGGTCCCGCTTGCGGGTCCCGCGACTGCGGGATCTAAAGTTCTAAAGTTCGGTCCCGCGACTGCGGGATCTAAAGTTCTAAAGTTCGGTCCCGCTTGCGGG
>CAIPAT010000222.1 GCA_903863035.1 uncultured Lentisphaeria bacterium | reverse complement strand
GCGAATGCTAAACGAAGAAGAACAGGGGGAAAGCCGTGTGAGGGAAAACCGCACGCACGGTTTGGTCGATGAGGCAGAGCCGATAAGTCGCAACTCGTTGATGCTTAGAGGTTTTACTTTAATCGAACTGCTGGTGGTGATTTCTATTATAGTTATTTTAGTCGCGATGCTTTTGCCGGCGCTGGGCAAAGCCAGAAAAACCGCGCAACGATCAGGTTGCGCAGGCAATCTCAAGCAGATGGGGCTGGCCTGGGCTTCGTATATCAACGATAACAGCGATGTCGTCCCCATCGCATTCCCAGAAAGCAATGGCGGAAGCGGCACCACAAAATTATGGTTTTGCAAGGATGCCCTTGGCAAGTATCTTAACTATTCTGGAAAATGTGCTGGTAGCGTGGTTACCGTGAACTGGTTAAAAACGGTATACAAATGCCCGGGAAATCCAAATGGAGTGCTTGCACCGAATAGCAACTCCGCTCTGATTAATTACGGCTATAACAATATGTATCTCGGATTGGGCCCTGACGACTCCAGTAAATACTGGGGAGTAAACCCGTTTCTCAAATTAAGTAAAATCAACGGTGATACCTTTATAATTGGTGACTCTGGACAGCGAGGCGCGGTCGGTTTTTATCGGTTGGGACACACAACTTATTCCCTCGCTCCTGATTATGGCCTGGTAGACTGGTCTGTTCATCAAGGCTCAGGAAATTACTTAAACGCTGACGGAAGCGTACAGTTAATCAAATCATCAACATTGAAGTTGACGAATGAACCGAGAATGACCAGAGCGAAAGACTGATATAAAAAAATGAATTTAGAACTTCTCAATCAGGCTCAATACCTGGGCGGCGCCGGATATTGGTTTATTCGCGGACAAATCAAATTGAAGGGGCCAGTTAAGCAGGCAATCATATCTATTGTCGCAGATGTTCATAGTTACGCCCGTGACAACTGGATGTCTGACGGTAGTGAAAAAGCCATCAGCAAAACTCAACTCTTAGGCGGCAGTTTTCTTAAATACCGCGTGTTTGTTAACAGACAAACTGTTGGCACCGGTCCTTTGCGACCAGTAGATAATGACATTCCGGTCTTGCATAATTATGACATAACTCAATATCTGCAAGTTTCTGACAACTGCATCGGCATAATCAATCGCGGCGAAAGAAATGGCGTTAAATTTGTCATAACGCTCAAATATATGGACAATTCAACGGCGACCGTTCTTTCGGGTCAGGACTGGAAGGTATGGTCAGGTCAGAGCGTTTATCCGCCGGTGGCATGGGAACGGCAGAATATCGAACAGTATTTTAAGGGGCACGCCGGTCCCGGGGAATGGCCGGAACATCTTGACGGACGTATTTACCCTTATGGCTGGAATGAAGCCGGTTTTGATGACAGTGCCTGGTCAACGCCGCCGGAAAACAACACAGTGACTCCAGCCATAGAAACTAGCGATAATTTTAACTATAAGCTATGTACGGTATTGCCTCAAAGAATTATCCGGTTAAACAACCAAATACATGTAATAGATTTTGGTCGGGAAATTGTGGGTGGAATGCGCCTTGCTTCCGCTGAAAAAGGCGCAGTTGAAGTCCGCCTGGGGGAAGAATTGCTGTCCAATGGTCAGGTGCGTTTTCAGATGCGTACGGACAATTGTTATCAGGAATTATGGCACTTAGCCGGAGAGAACCTGGCGCTGGAACATTTTGGTCTCCGCGCATTCCGTTACGCTGAAATTGTCGGTTATCCCGGCAATTTAACCGAAAAACAGATTCAAGCGATAGCCGTAAATGCCGAATTTAAGGATGAGCAATCCAGCTTCGAATGTTCCAATCAAAAGCTTTCTACAGTTTGGCAACTCTGCAAGAATACGATAAAAACAACTTCACTTGATGTCTATACGGATTGTCCGTCGCGAGAACGAATCGCTTATGAATCTGACAGTTATATTACCATGTTAACGCATTTCGCCGTGGAATATAACCCGGCATTAGCCAGGCGCACATTGCGTTATCAAATCAATCACTTGACTTGGCCGATGGAGTGGCGCTACTGCGTTGTGCCGGCTTTTCATGATTATTTGATGTATACCGGCGACTACGCTCTTCTTCGTAACTACTATCCCAGGCTGAAAGAGTTTGTTCCGTCCGGAACTTTGCAAAAGGATTTTGACCAGACGATTATTGTTGATTGGCCGGAAAGTCAGCGGGATGGCTATCAATTCGGCGCTTATAATACTGTGGCAAATGCATTTGCCATTTGGAGTTTGGAAAAAATATGCAAAATCGCCCGGCTCTTAGGTTTTACTCAAGAAGCGATTGAATATCAAATACAACACGAAAATTATAAAAAGGCCTTCAATCAAATACTTTTAGACAAAGATAAAGGTCTTTATCTGGATAATATTGACAGCGATCATCACTCTTTTCACGCCAATATGTTTGCCTTGGCTTTTGATTTAGTCCCGGAAAACTATCGCGAAAACTGCCTGGACTATATCGAAAAAAGAGGTATGTCATGCAGCGTTTACGCCGCCTTTTTCTATCTTGACGCCTTGTTCAGAAACGGCCGATGCATGGCTGCCTTCAATTTGATTATTTCCGAGAGCAAAACTTCGTGGTTAAATATGATTAAGCAAGGCGCTGTAGCCACTATGGAGGCCTGGTCGCCGGATGACAAAAAAAATGTAAGTTTTGCCCATCCATGGGGAAGCGCTCCGGGATATATGATCAGCAAGTATATCTTAGGACTTAGCCCGACAACTCCCGGTTGGCAGGAATTTTCCTTTGCTCCAGCAGATTTCCCGTTGGAATTTTCGGCAAAGCTTCCCACGCCTGCCGGCGCCATAACAGTAAAGCGTCATCAAGATGATGGCAAATTTATTAATTCTATCAAATTTCCACCATCTCTCAAAATAAAGGAACCAATATATGAACTCTCGCGAACGAGTGCTTTATGCCTTGAATCATGTAAGTCCTGATCGTGCTCCGATGGATTATTTGGCTAATCCGGCAATTGATTTGGCTTTGAAACAGTATTTCAATTTAGAGCCGGATGATAACGATCAGCTACGTGACGCTTTAAACATTGATATTCGCGGCGTTTATCCATCATATTCCGGGCCTAAGAGATTATCTACTAATAAAATCATTTAAACCGGATAAACTGAACAGATTCGATTAAAAACAATAATGGCACTGGCCAACTGTACGAGCCCAAGGAATGAGACATCCTCTTTTTCGTACCGCACATGAATTTTGCGAAATCTGTT
>CAIPAT010000221.1 GCA_903863035.1 uncultured Lentisphaeria bacterium | reverse complement strand
TTCCCGTCTCGCAACTTTATCCTCACGCGTTAGCCAGTGGCTAGTGATTAGGCTACATACCTGAAATGGACAATTGGTATGGACGAAACATTTCATTCGTCTAGTTTAGTGATACCTTACCTGGACACACATTCAATGAGCGTAAAAATCCCTTTTCTGTTTGTCTTCATTTTCTGTTTCATACATGCATCTCCTTTGTTTGGTGCTGGTTAACTTTTGTTGTTTGTCCTTTTATAAATTCCAGTTCAAAATCTTTCGTATTTGTTTCACCAATCGCCATACGGCAGGCGGCCTTGCCCAGCTCAAAATATGGCAACTTGAAATAAGAAATAGATGGATAATAATTAGCAAAAGTAATGCCGCTGGCCAGCCCCAGCAGGTCAAAATCACGGCCTGGCGTCTGACCATTATCCAAAGCCTCCCTGAACAGAACCGGCAAAACGTCAGTTTGCAAACAGCAGTACAATTCTCCGGTGCTCTCTTTCAAGATTCTTTTAACAGATGGTTCAATTTCAGCAGACGCCACATTATATTTCTCAGTAACAGCTATTTGTTTTGACTTTAAATATTTCAGCAGCAGTTCTTCTTTCATAGCCCAGTCAAGACGGTTCAATGAACCATTGATTAAAGTTACGCTGCGATAACCGCTGTCATAAATGAATCTGCCGATATTGCGCATGGACTTCACCAGACTCAACGCGACACACGGCGCGGAATCATTGACCGTTTCAAAATAAGAATTGACAATAGCCAGTCTTTTACCGGCAGCAAGGATTCTCGTTTTCAGGCTTTTTAATTGATGGCCCATCATCACAATCCCGTCAATGTCCTGCAACTGGCACATCTGCTGGTCAAGAATAATCTCATCAGCGGAATCCTCCATATATTTGAATTCTATTCTGGCATGATTTTGCGCCGCTTCATTAATCATTCCGTGATATACTTCAGAGTTGATCCCCCATATTTCATAATTCAAACTGTCTCTGGAAAGTGATTTCTCCGGAAAAACAAAGGCCAGCTGAGTAGTTTTTTTAAAGTTGTCCAGATAGCGTGGAGAAATATAAGTACCGCTGCGCGAACGCCGCTGAATAACCGAATTTTTCTCCAGCTGATGCAACGCTTCGATTACCGTACCCCAGCTGACATCATATTTCCCGGCCAGCACCCGGTATCCGGGCAGACGCTTGGATGAGTCAATGCTGCCGCTTTTAATATCGGCGACAATACGGTTGCCCACCTGCTCGGATAATCTCATTTCAACTTGTACGGTATCGTCCATAATTTAGTCCATTTTAAATAACTGAAGTAGTTCAGTTTGTTGATATAGATTATAACTGAAGTATTTCAGTTTGTCAATGCTTCTTCATTAATTTTTCAAATAAAGTGTAAAAATAAAAAAATACGACAGTACCGCCCCAAGTTCAGTAAATGTCATAAAGTCGGACTATTTCTCCAAAATATCAATGCCTTTGAGGCTGGCAATAATTATCTTCATGCATCAATAATTAGAATCCCAGACTTTGGGCGGTACTGTCAAATACATCCGCTTCGAAAGGACATCGTTTTAATATTTTTATATAAATATGGCTTGCAATATTTCATCTTATACGATACTGTTATTGTATCAATATAATTTTTAGGACAATTTATGATTACACGTGAAGCAGATTATGCATTGAGAGTTGTTCTTCGTCTGGCAACAGTGCCGGAAGGCCAATCATTAAGCACGGCTGCATTGGCGGAGGAGATGTTTATTCCTTATCGGTTTTTAAGAAGGATTGTCCGCAAACTGTGTGATGCAGGGCTGGTTGGATCGGTCAGGGGTAAATCAGGCGGCATACATTTGCTGGAAACACCGGCAAATATTTCCGTACATGATATTCTGGCTATTTTTGACCCGAGATCGTTGCTGTTCAACAGTTGTTACGATAATAACTGTTGTTGTCCCAGAAAGGGAGGGTGCAGTGTTCATCATATGCTGGATCCTGTCCAAAAATTGCTTAATGAACGGCTCCAGTCAATCAATTTCGCGGCTTTGTCTGTAAGATAATTTTTGAGTTTTTTTTGATGTATTATGATACCAAATTAGAATCAATTAAAAATGGAGGCTTTGATGAAAAGGTGTGTGTCAGCGGATAGTTGTTTCGGAAATTATCTTGAAAAACGTGGAGATGTGAATACGGCGTTTGACCGATTTGAGGACCAGTCGGTAAAATGCGGCTACGGTCAGCATGGGGTTTGCTGCCGTCTGTGTTCCAACGGTCCGTGCCGGATTACGCCGGATTCACCAAAAGGGGTTTGCGGCGCAACAGCTGATACAATGGTTTCCCGGAATTTTCTACGTTCTGTAGCGGCGGGGGCAGCTTGTTATCTGCATGTTGCCGAGTCTACTGCCTCCAGGTTGAAATCAATAGCCACCGGAATATCGCCGCTTCCACTGCGTTCAGAAAAATCAGTTGACGAACTAGCCGCATTACTGGGAATTGCGGGAAGCAGTACGAACGAGAAAGCCGGAAAAATTGCGGATGCCGTACTGGCTGACTTATACAGGCCGCGCAACGATAAAATGGAACTGGTCAGCAAGCTGGCAATACCCGCCCGCGTCAAAAAATGGCAGAAATCAGGGATCATGCCGGGAGGGGCCAAAGCGGAGGTCTTTGATGCTATTGTCAAAACCAGCACAAATTTAAACACGGATCCGGTAAACCAGTTGCTGCACTGCCTTAATCTCGGGATCAGCACCGGACTTTACGGCCTTGCCATGACCAACCTGATGAACGATATCATTATGGGCGAACCGGAAATCGGCATCGCGTCCACCGGCTTTTCTGTCGCGTCACCGGATTACATCAACATTGCGGTTTCCGGACACAGCCACTCCATTTTTGCAGGATTGATTGCCATGCTTGAATCTGATAGAGGACAGCAGATTGGTATAGACGCCGGGGCCAGAGGAATCCGGATTGTTGGACTGACCTGTGTCGGACAGGACATGCAGCTCAGGGCAAATGCATCAGGCAAGAATGTTTTTGTCGGACAGGCCGGCAATAATTTCACGCAGGAAGCCCTGATTGCAACCGGTGCGATTGATATGGTGATCAGCGAATTCAACTGTACGCTATCCGGCATCGAACCGATCGCGGAAAGATACAAGACCAAGCTGATTTGTCTTGATGATGTAGCCAAACAAAGCAGCGCGTTAATGCTCAATGACGAGAAAGGGCAGGAACTTAAGCTGGCGGAAGAAATTTGCATAATGGCGGCGGAACAGTATCGATTGCGCCGCGATCAAATAACGATCGATGTGCCGCGGCATGGATATAATGACGTTGTTACCGGAGTCAGTGAAAAATCCTTGCTGAAACTGCTCGGCGGCAACCTCAACCCTTTGATAGAACTGGTCAAAAATGGAACACTAAAAGGCATTGCCGGCATTCTCGGCTGCTCCAATCTGGCAGCGGGCGGGCATGATGTTAATACCGTAGCGCTGACGCGTGAACTTATCAGCCGGGATATTCTGGTACTTTCAGCAGGCTGTACCACCGGCGGCCTTGCCAACTGCGGCTATTGTTCACTTTCGGCGAAAGAACTGGCCGGCCCAGGTCTGAAAGCAGTATGCGAGAAACTCGGAATTCCGCCTGTACTGAACTTCGGTCCGTGTCTGGCAATAGGGCGTATTGAGATTGTAGTTTCGGAACTGGCCAAAGCTCTAGAGGTGGATATTCCGCAGCTTCCAGTGGTGATTTCCGCGCCGCAGTGGCTTGAGGAACAGGCGCTGGCAGACGGCTGTTTCGGACTGGCACTCGGGCTTACTCTGCATCTGTCCCAGCCCCCTCCGATTCTCGGATCACCGATAGTCACTAAAATACTGACGGAAGAGCTGGTCAATATTACTGGCGGAAAAGTGATTGTAGAGATGAATCCGGTAATTGCCGCAGACAAACTTCAGCAGGTAATCAATGAAAAACTTGCAGCGCTCGGCATTGGAGTTTGACTATGAGAAAGAAACTCATTGACAAAAGTAAATGTGCGGGATGTAAGAATTGTGAGCTTGCATGCATAACGGCGCATAGTAAAAGTCCATTTCCGTTCATAACATCAGGGACGGACGAAATTATTCAAGCCAGAAATAAAATTGAACTTGACGCCGAGGGAAAACTCTTTCCTGAATTCTGCCGTCATTGTGACGAACCTTCATGTGTTGAGGCTTGCATCAGCGGCGCCTTGATCAAGGGCGAAGACGGCCTGGTGGTTTGCAACCAGGAAATCTGTATCGGATGCTTTATGTGCGTGATGAGCTGCCCCTACGGCATGGCTCGACCAGGCATCAAAAACGGCAGATGCATGGTCAAATGCGATGGCTGCCACGGACGAGAATCCATGGCTTGCGTTGATGCCTGTCCACAGCGCTGCCTGTCGCAAGTTGATACCGAAGACGAGCTGAACGGGCAGGTAATCTATGTCTGAACAATATTTTAATAATCAATAGCAGAGAGGGAATCATGAAATATGTAATCATTGGCGGCAGCGCCGCGGGGATTGCCGCCGCTGCTGAAATCAGGAAACAGGACAACAAAGGTGAATTGACGATAATATCCAAGGATAAGTTTTACTACTCCAGGTGTCAGTTGCATATGGTTGCTTCCGGTGCCGCTTCCGTTGACAGGGTGCGTTTGCCCCATGCCGGCCTGGAAGATATTGGCATCAAATTTATGGCTGAAAAAACCGTGCTCGGACTGGATACAGCCGCCAAAACAGTCAGCCTGGATGACGAACAAATTCTTGCTTATGACCGGCTGCTGATTGCGACCGGAACAAAAACTTTTTTCCCGCCGCTGGAAGGTGTCAGCGGTCCGTGGACTTTCGGTCTGCGCAATCTGGATGACGCGCTGGCGATTAATGAGGCCAGAAAGACGGCAAAGAATTTTACCATCATCGGCGCCGGACTGGTTGGCGTTGAACTGGCGGCGGAACTGGTTAAAACCGGGGTAAATGTTAATCTGATCGAACTTGCGAAACATCCGCTTCCCATTCAACTTGATCAGGAATGCGGCGATAAATGTTCAAAATTGCTGGCTGATGCCGGTGTCAAACTGTATTTCGGCAACCCGGCTAAAGTACTGCATCGCCGACCGGAAGACTCCAAACCTGTTGCGCTGGAACTGACTTCAGAAGAAAGAATTGACACCGATGTTCTGATTTGCGCCGCAGGAGTAATCGCCAATACAGATTTTGCCCGCCGTGCCGGCATTGACGCCAGAAAGGGTATAATCATTGACGACCGGTGCCTCACTAATATGCCGGATGTGTTTGCCGCAGGCGATGTCGCCGAGCATATTGATACAGTTAACGGATTATGCCAGTTGACTGCAGTCTGGCCGACTGCAGTGCGCCAGGGAAAAATAGCCGGAATCAATATGGCCGGCGGTACGGCATCAATAAAAATCAATACCGGCATGAAAACAGCAATATCCGTAATGGGGACTCATTTCATCTCACTGGGACAGATTTGCGCTTCAAAACCGCAATGGTGCAAGCATATATTCCGCAATACCGACAGCCGTGGAGATGAAAGCATTCGCGTTCTCTACACCGACGGCAAGGTCCTTAAATCCGCTCTGCTGTGGGGAAATGTGACAGATGCCGGCCTATATCACGAAGCGATAGTGACCAGGCGCGATATCAGTGGAGACTATCTGTTTCTTGAAGGACTTGATGCAGCGAAAAGAGGCAAGGAGACCATGAGTATCCTGTAATTACAAATCATAGACCCTTTAAGGCCAGATTAGCGATTTCCGGGGAAATATTCTTCAGTACGGCAAGCGATAATTCCAGCGCCTCCGCTGAAGTGGCGCATTTCATTGCTTCCATTGCGGCTTTTTCCGCTTCGTACATACTCAGTTTACGCACGATACGGCGGACTGCCCCCAGAGAAATCGGGCTCATGCTGAGTTCGTGGACTCCCATTCCGACGAGCAGCGGCGTATACTGCGGTTCACCTGCCATCTGGCCGCAAACGCTTACCCAGATGTTGTGCCTTCTTGCCGCCTGGCTCACCCGGTGTATCAGTTCCAGGATTGCCGGGTGCGAAGGATGGTACAAGTAGGCAACCCGCTCATTGCTGCGGTCTATTGCCATAGTATATTGAACAAGGTCATTAGTGCCGATACTGAAAAAATCCACCATTCCGGCCAATGTATCTGCAATCATTGCCGCCGCGGGAGTTTCAATCATTATCCCCACTTCCATCGCTTTATTAAAATCGCATTGCTCTAAAGTCAATTCATCTTTTATATTGTCCATGAATTGCTTGAGCTCGGTGACTTCTTCACTGCATGAGATCATCGGAAACATGACCTTCAGATTGCCGAAGGCACTGGCTCTCAAAAGAGCACGAAGCTGCGTCCGCAAGATATCCGGCCTTTCTCTAAGGCATAACCTGACCGCGCGAAGCCCCAGAAACGGATTTGATTCGGAGGTACTGGAGATTTTCTGCTCCAGTTTGTCGCCGCCGATGTCAAGAGTCCTGACTACCACAGGCTCGCCATCCATTGCCTGAACCAGCTTACGGTAGGTCTGGAACTGCTCCTCCTCAGTCGGCAGGTGATCAGAATTTATAAATAAATACTCTGTGCGGAACAATCCGACGCCGCTGGTACCGAATTTTTTAGCAGTAATGATTTCGTCCAGACTTTCGAGGTTTGATGCCAGCTGCACAGTAAAACCGTCAACGGTTTCAGGACGGAGCCGGCTTTCTCTGACCAGATCGATATAAAACTTGTCCTCCTCTTTCGACTTCAGTTTATAGAGTTCAAGCGTTTTTATATCCGGATTGACAATGATTGTTCCGACAAAACCGTCAATGATGACTTCATCATCATCATCCAGATTTTCAAAAATATCTTTAGAAACACCTACAATAGCCGGAATCTGCATTGATCTGGCAAGAATTGCCGTATGTGAAGTATTACTGCCGGTTTCCACCGCAAACGCAAGAACTTTCTCACGATCCAGCAACGCAGTGTCCGACGGCGTGAGATTGCGGGCAATTATGATTTTCTTTGAAGTCATGCTGTCCAGTGTATGCCGTTTGGCGTTACGCAGATTGGCCAGCACCCTGGAGGCGACATCCTTGATGTCATCTGCTCTTTCTTTGATATACTTATCCGGCATGACAGAGATCGCGGCAACATATCGTTCTACTACTTTAAAAAAAGCGTAATCAGCGGTTTTAAGTCTGCGTCTGACCATATCCTGAACTTCACTCATAAGCATCTGGTCGTCTACAATCAGCAGATGGGCATCGAAAATGCTGGCCTCGCGTACATCAAATTTGTCCTGTACTTTCTTCTGCAAAATTTCAATCTCATCGCGGGTCTTATCCAATGCCAGATTAAAATTGGCAATCTCTGACTCAACCAGAGAAGGAGAAATAGGACTTTCGCTGGATTCGGTATATGCAGTATTGTATTCTCTAATGACCAGAACAGGACCGACTGCGATTCCAGGCGATGCCGAAATTCCGTGAAATATGATTTCTTTTTTGGGGTCCATGGACAACTTTTATTCCTCGTCAAACTTACGCGTAATCAGATCAATAATTGCCTTGATGGCAACGTCACAGTCCTTGCCTTTGGCTGATATTTTAATCACAGTACCGCAACCGGCAGACAACATCAATAACCCCATAAGACTTTTGCCATTAACTACTTCACTATCTTTTTCAACAGTTATTTCAGATTCAAAACTTGAAACTGTCTTGACAAACAAAGATGCCGGCCTGGCATGAAGCCCAAGCGTATTTTTTATCTCTATTTCGTGATAAACTTCGTTTTCTTCCGACATCTGCGCCCATCTCTAAGTTAACAGCACCAAAACAAATATGCAAAAACATTTGTCCGTTACTTAAATTTAATACTGATTAGAACCCTCTCCATAATGTAATTTAAATCTATCGAAAAATCAAGTATATTTAGAGCTATTTCAGCGTTAATACCGAATCGCAATCTTAGAGTGAGTTAAAGACAAGGAATATGGGTTCAGTAATCTGAGAATTAATGGAGCAAAAGAGAACACACTGCTCTATCCCCAAAGACGACTCTTCATAACGATAGGCTAATTGAGAACTTCGATATGATAAATTCTGGTCAAACTGCGAGTTATGAATTTAGTAAGTATGAAGGTAAAAAAAATAACCGGCAGAATTACTTCTGCCAGTTATATAAAAAACTTTGGTGCCGCTGAAACTTAGTAGCTTCTGCGATTGCCGCCGCCAAATCCGCCACCGCCACCGCTACTGCGACGTTCGCCGCCTTCGGGTTTCGGGCGGGCTTCATTCACATTGATATTCCTGCCTTCAAGTTCGGAACCATTGAGAGCCTTGATTGCATTCATGGCTTCTTCACGGTTGGGCATTTCGACGAAACCGAAGCCTTTGGAGCGTCCGGAATCGCGATCCATTACTACGCGAGCAGATTCAATCTGTCCGTGAGCCTGAAATGCTTCTCTGAGTGATGCGTCTGTGGTCTTGAATGAGAGGTTTCCGACATAGAGGTTCATTTTTCTTCTTCCTACACGCCATGATTATTATTGTACAACCGAAAACATTTCCATGGCCAGAAACATATTTCGATATTACTCTTTAACCCGGCAGGTAACTCTCCGGTTTTCGTCAGCCTAAACCGAGGCAGACAAAATAGAACAATTACTGAGCAGGACAAATTCCTGTCCGGTAAATTTTGACAACCCTCATAAATTTAACACTTACAAATCATTATCAAAAAATTCTACAGATATTATTATAGCAACAACAATAATAAAATGCAAATATTTTTTATGAATATTTTGCATCAAGCTGTATTTGAGGCTAAAATCGCACGAAATCCATGTATTTTTTTGCCTGATTTGCAACTATTGCAGCCTTCAATCCATAGAATTATCATTCAAAATCTTGTCATATTGAACAGACCTTAATTCGCGCATTATTCTGTCGTATGATTTTTTTGTTCCAGTTTTTTTACCGGCTATTTCCGGATTCAAAATCATCGTAGCATGATTCAAGTGTTTCATGTAACGCGATAATTCATACGGCTCGATAAAAATCATCTGAAAGCCACTCTCAACAAGTTTGCGGTGAATGACCTTGCCTGCAGTTTGCGCTTCATCGAAAAAACCCATGGTATATTTTCTTATCAGTTCAGTACGGTACATGGCACAGTGACTGCGTAAATAGTAATAGTTGTCTCCAGTGCCAATGATACCGCTACGCTTTTTGCCGATTAACGGAAACCATATCCATTTCTGTAAAAACTCTTCGATAACCTTGCCGAAACGCTTCAATGGAGAAACATATTCCAGTTTCCAACTGCCGACACCGGCTGTCTTATCCGATTGTTCAATTTTGCCAATCAGAAAATCCAGCCAGCCGTTATCAGTTACTATGGTATCAGTATGAATGGAGAGGACATAAGGCGTATCAACAGCCTGCATGCCGATATCCAGCGCTCTGGCATGCATGGCGGCCGGTTCTTCTCCGGCAATATCCTTGCGTTCGATCAGAGAAATCCACTTTACTGACCGCAGATAATCCAAGGATTCGCCGCCGGAGTTATTGTCAATCGCCAGAACTTTTATCTTGCTCAAATCGGTATGCATCTTCAGCGACCGCAGACATAATTTTGCCAATTCCAGCGTTTTATAGTGCGGCAGCAGTATAGTTACGAGCGGAGATGAGTTATTTTCAGTTGTAATTTCCATCTAATATTTCCAGCGCTAAAATTATTCGATTTCACCAAACAAAGTCAATACTATAATCCAATATTACAGTTTAAACAAGGTTAACAGCGATGAAGTTAAATCATATATCGCGGTTTTATTTCTTATTTTTTGCATTGGTCTTTATTCGAATGTCCGCAGTGTTTGGCGCAATCAGAACAGGAACCTTCTTTTACGGTTTTACGAAAATAACGGAACAGGAAGATTGCAGCGGCCAGCACCATTAAGCCGATTACGATGTATTCCATGATTCACCTCTTCTTTTATGGATAAACTACAAGTTATTCATCTTTTTCAGAATATTGAACCGATCTGATAGATAAAGACAGCTGCGATAAAAGCCAGAACCGTACTGTAAATGGCGGAGAATGCCGCCCAGCGCCATTTACCGGTTTCTTTTTTGATAGTTACCAGCGTCACCAGACACGGGGCGTAAGCCATCACAAATACCAGCATAGCGAAAGCGCGAGTACGGCTCCAGCCGGGGTCTTCCGCCAGACGTTGTGATATCGAGGCTGAATTTCCTGTAGCGGTTTCTCCCATTGCGTAAGCGGTACCGAGAGTTCCCAGAACCACTTCTTTGGCGGCCAGTCCGCCGATCAAAGCAATATTTTCTTTCCAGTCGAATCCGGCCAGACTGGTTACCGGAGTCAGGCAAGTGCCGGCCATCCCGGCAAAGGAGTGGCGAAGCTGCTGCTGAGCCGCTTGATTATTCAACGCGGTGACTTTATCCTGATACATGGCGTATGTTTTAGCAACAGTCTCGTTTGTTGTTTTCATGCCTTTTTTATAAGCATCCAGCTCCGCAGCCAAATTTTCTCTAAGCCCGGGTGCCCCTTCAAGATGTTCAGATTGCTTTGACGGTGCTGTATAGTTTCTCAGAAAAGTAACGGTTTTTTCAAGTTCATCTGATGTAAAAACCGCCGCATACGGAGTGTGTTGAACCTGACTTGTAAAATTACGTCCGGCAAGTTTAATGCTGTCTTCAAGCGGTTTCGCATCGTATCTGGGATAATACATCAGCGCCCACAGAATCAAATTAACGGCAAGAATCACAGTTGCCGCTTTTTTGATGTACATATATGTACGGTTCCAGGTATCAATCAGGACGCCGTTTAAAGTCGGCAGATGGTAAATCGGCAGTTCCATGACAAATGGTGTCTGCTCGCCGCGGATGATAGTTTTGCGCAACAACCAGGCAGACCCAAGAGCAAATGCCCACGATATCATCCACAGCAGAAACATCATCGCGCCTTGCGCACTGGCAAAAAACGCCGCAATAAGCATAGCGTAAACCGGCATTTTCGCGCCGCAGTTCATAAATGGCGCAACCAGGATTGTAATCAGCCGGTCTTTCTCTTCCCGCAGCGTCCTTGTCGCCATCACGCCGGGAACGGCACAGCCGCCGGCGCCGAGTCCGCCGGAAATAAGCATCGCCAGAATTGATTTACCCTGGAGCCCGAACATCTTGAGCAGACGGTCCATGATAAACGCCACTCTGGCGATATAGCCGGAGTCTTCCAGTGCGGAGATAAACAGAAACATGAAAAAGATGAGCGGGACAAAACTCATTACACTGCCGACTCCGCTGATGATGCCGTCACAGACCAGTGACTTCAACCATGGGAGCGCGATAACATTTCCGGCAAATCTGTTGAGTCCGGCAAAGAATAGTTCCAGCAAGCCGGTCGGGCTTGTTCTGGCGCCGTTAAACAGCGGGATCCAGTTAATTTCTCTGGAGATTTGAAAAACAAAAATGAAGAGCGAATAAACAACTGCACATAGGATGACCGGACCTAGAAAACGGTTGCAGACAAACCGGTCGATTCTATCGGAAAGCATCAGCCTGGCATTCTCAGACATCTGGGTTGCCGCATGAATTACGCCGGCGGCGAAAGCATGTCTGGACTCAGCGACGGCAGTAGGGGAATCCTCATGAGAATGCTGCTCAATCTGATGCTTGGCTTTTTGCAGCGCTTTTGAAATATTTTCCCAATCACTGTTTTTACGGACATTTTCCAGTACCAGTTGATCGTCTTCCAGCAGTTTCAGCGCGGTCCAGCGTATCGGCGGTTCGCCGGCAAAATCTTTCATGCCGTAAATTGCTTTCTCAAGCTCCGGCAGAACACTTTCCAATTCGTGCGGGAAAGCTGTCGGATGCGGCAGTTTTTTAGCCCGGATTGTTCTGATACAGGCATTTTTAAGTTCGTTGAAGCCATGCTTCCGGCTGGCAATAGTCGGCACGGCTTCAGCGCCGATGATTGATGATAACTTCGAACAGTCAATGGCAATGCCCTTCCGGTCTGCAACATCGATCATATTCAGCGCAATCACCATTGGAATGTTTAATTCCACCAGTTGAGCGGTAAGGTAAAGATTACGTTCCAGGTTGCTGGCATCCACCACGTTCAGAATCAAATCCGGATGCTGGTTCAAAATATGATCCCTGGAAACAATTTCCTCCTGGGAATATGCGGTCATAGAGTAAATTCCCGGCAGATCGGTTATTTCAACCGTTTCGCCATGAAAATCTGACTGTCCGGAAACAAATTCAACGGTAACGCCGGGATAGTTCCCTACATGCTGCGAGGCTCCGGTAAGGCCGTTAAAAAGGCAGGTTTTGCCGGAATTCGGGTTGCCGACAACCGCTATTCTGTATTCTTGTTTTTTCACTTCTCTATTTCTACTTCTATCATTTTCCCTTCGGTTACGCGCAGTGCCAGCGAATACCCTTTTACTTTAATTGCAATCGGGTCGTACAACGGAGCATAACGTTCGACTTTTATTACAGCCCCGCGGGTGATTCCCATATCCATCAGACGCCGTTTGATCGCGCTGTCGCCTTTGATTCTAACAACTACAGCATTGCTGCCTTCTTCAATATCTGCTAATGTCATTCTCAAATAGCCTTCTATAAATTCACTGATACAATATAACAAGCGGTTAATATAACACTAAATAGTAATTATGAAAACCGCAGTTGCAAAGGTTTTTACACAGCGCAGAAGATGAGTATTTCCAGACATTCCGGAAAAATAGCGTTCCCGTTTACTCATCACCGGTTATTATTGGCTTGAGGTAATCTATTTCGTCGCGGGCATATTCTACCTTGACTCCGGGTTCGGGGCCGAAAAGTATCTTGTCAGTGCTTTCGGAGTATAGCAGCCCCATAGATACCTTTCCATCTTTGAGTTTCAGTTCGGCATTGGCAACCCACAGGGAAATCGGTTTCGGACGGGCAATCTGGCCTTTGGTAACGATTACAGGAACAGTTTTAGTATCCGGCACGCCGCGTTTGTGAGCGGCAGTGATTTCATAGTTACCGGCGTTGATGCCTCGAATCTGGAAAATCCTGGAGAGCATCGGGTTTTCACCTTTCTGGGTAACCCCCTGGATTTTGCCGTTTAGATAAATAGTAGTACCGGGGGGATTAATGACCAGGTCAATGCCGCCGGTATTCTTGGTCATAACGAATTCAACTGAAGACTTTTGCCCGGAAACGATCACGACTTCTTTAGAAACAGTATCGAAAGTGCTTTTTGCCGCTTTGACGACATATTTTCCGGCGGCCAATGCATTGAGTTTCAACGGGCTTACTCCGTGCGGTTCGTCGTTTATAAATATATCTGCTCCCGCCGGTTCGGTCGTGATTTCGATAGAGCCGGGAAGATTGCACATGGTAACGGATTTATCCACATTCTGGTCGCGCAATATGTTTACATAGTCCTCGATTGCAGCAAAACCTTCTTTTTCCAGTTTTAACTGATATTTGCCTTCTTCAAGTTCGCATTTGAACGGAGTATAGCCACGGGGGGCGCCGTTAATAAAAACTTGAGCATGCGAAGGTTCGCTGTTAAGCGTCAGTCTGCCGACATTTGAGTTTAATGACACGATAACTTCCATGGGACGATCATCTTTGATTGTCCAGGATACTTCGCGCGGCGCGAACCCGGGTTTCTCCAGTTTGGCGGTATAACTGCCGAGGTGCTGGTACTGCAATATTAACGGCGTAGTTCCTTTGACTTCCCCGTTTATAAAGACTTTTGCATTGTCCGGACGGCTTAACAGCAACACTGAACTGGTGTCTGGAGCCAGATCATAGTGAAAAGTTTTTTCATCCCCCGCTTTCAGTTCAATTCTTTCCCATCTCGGCTTAAAGTTAGGTTTGACTACTTTTATGATAACGATCGTAGGCTCGGTTCTCGTGCTGTACGGAGTTGTTCCCAATTCACGATCCTTAATAAGAATTGACGCACCGCCTGGATTGGAAGTTATCTTAAGACCTGCGTCCATCCTGGGCTGCGGTTTTTTATCGCATCCGGAAGTCAAAAATATGGATGATATGAATGCTGTCGCAAGGGATATTCTTAATATATAATTTAGTGCTTTCATTGTTTTTTTCGTTCCTTAATCGCCTTGTCCAATAGCATATTTCTTAATTTATATTTATCATAATCTTTAGAATCTTGCGGATAAAGTTCCATCAGTTGCGCGGTTACATCTTTGGCTCTTTCATATTCATCCAGTTTTTTCAAACGCTGATATTCAAAATCCAAATCCTTTCTCATCTTGTTTAAGATGGTTTCCGCCTCGCTGGCGCGTTTTCTGGCCTTATCCCAGGTCGAAGGTTTGGGCGAGAATTGATCAAGATATTCGACGGCCGTCTGGTAGCGGGCGATGGCATCAAGCAGTTTTTCCGGTTTAGCTTCGCGGTTCTGAAAAAGATCTTCAGCCTTCTGGTACAGCTCTTCCGCCCGCTGTTTCAGTTCATCAGGCGACAGTGCGATGGTTTGAAGTCCGAAGTTTCCTGAAAAATCATCAATTGCACGCTCAATGGTTTCGAATGCACCGGGAGCGTAGGAATTTTTGACTGTAATGGAGTTGATTTTATAATCATAACTGACAATCAGGGTGCGGGTCTCATTCATATTATCCTGGGCGGCCTCGGCCGACTGTTGCTGCAATGACATGAAGGAGGTGCCTTCAATTTCTTTTTTTAAAGACTCAAGCAGTGCCGGACTTACTTTATCAATGATTTTAGAATAATGCCGCTGAGATTTAAGGTCGTCAATGTTAAAATAGGCCTTGCCTGCTTCCAGTCGCATAGAGAACCGGAACAGATTGTCCGGGGTTGCCTTATCCTTTTCATAGAAAATCAGGAATGGAGCCTGGATTTTTTTGTTTTCGGCTTTAACTTCCGTCCTGCTTTTCTGGGTTTCCTGAAACATGATAAACAAACAGACAAAGATAACCGCGGAACAGATTACAATTACATAAAACAGCAGATTGGAAAAACGGCGTTTGTGTTTGCCGGAATCATTGCCAGCCTGTTCCGCTTTCAGTTGTTCCTTGCTGGCAAAAATATTGGCTTTGCCCTTCAAGAGAGCTTCGGAGAGATGTTCTCTGGCGGCTCCTGTTTTATCTTCGATATAGGAAAAAACCATCGCGGAAGTAAGCGTTTTTTCCGACGGCTGTTCTTCTTTGCTTTTGAAGATAGGCTCATTCGTATCCAGCTTGTTGTTATCGGGTTTTACTTCCTGGAAATTAATTTTCGGAGTTTCAGATTCGTCGTCTGTTGCGGATACAACCGGCTTTAACGGCTGGAATACGCTATTGGAAGTTTCATGCTTGACTTCCTGAAATTTAATTTTTGGCGTATCGGGTTCATCGTCACTGCTGGTTGCAACCGTTTTAAATGACTGAATAACACTGAGATTATCCGGTTCATTTTCAGTTAATGCAATTGGTTCGAAAACAATTTTCGGCACCGGAATTTCGTCGGATCTGAACTGGGACGGCTGAATTACCGGAATCGTTTCCGGCGCAAAGGCTGAAGCAATTTCAGCCTTCATGTCTTTTTTCTCGCCGAAGCGTAAAGTTTGATCCCCCAGAGCAATTATATCTCCTTCATCGAGCGCTCTGCGGCTGTCAACCGGTTCATTGTTGACCCTGACCCCGTTGGTACTTTTATGATCAATAACAGTCCATTGTCCGTCGCTGCCGCAGATTAATCTGGCGTGATAGCGGGATATTCCGGCAGTAAGGAGGCTTATGTCATTATCCGTTTCCCGTCCAATGGATATTTCCGGTTTGTAAAGTTCCGCACTCTCACCGGCTTTTATACCGTTGATAAAATATATTTTCATTTATTGCTCTCTTTAAAGGAAATAACGGTTTCAACTTCAAGGGTATTCTCTTTCAATTTCTGTTCAGCTTCCATCGTCAGAACCCCGCACAAGTCAACTATATCGCCAATCTGTGTTCCGGTCAAGTCAATAGTTCCTTCCGGCAGCTCCATAGTGGTAAAAGCCTTGCTGCAGCGAATGAACGGCCTCCAAGGCGGCAGCGCTTTATTCAGTCCGCAAATAATGTTGTCCCTGGTTACAAACACCACATCTATCCGGACTGACATGAACATGGTATGGATAGTATTGCAATTACTGAACACCATTGCATCGAAATCCGCAGCCCGGAAAGATCTGCCGATCATGCCCCGCGCCCGTAATATATAAGAATTTGCATACAAAGGCGAGCGGGCAAGGTATTTTTTTTTAGTCAGGTTAAGAATCATAAGCCAAAAGCCTTAATGTACTAAGAATTTAAAAGCCTGCAGCAATATCGGAACCATAAGGATAAGGATCACTGCCGGAAAAATAAATATGACCATGGGGAACAAAATTTTTACAGGAGCTTCATTGGCCAGTTTTTCCGCTCTCGTGAAACGTTTGTTACGCAGCATGTCGCCCTGTATTTTTAAAAGGTTGCCGATGCTTACGCCGAGTTCTTCCGCCTGGATGATTGCATTCAATACGGCAGTCAGGTCTGTTTGTTTGACCCGGAACGAGAGATCACGGAGGGCCTGCTGCCGTTTTTTGCCAAGTTGAATTTCCTTGAATGTTCTGCCCAGTTCCTCGCCGAGAGCATCCATTTTTCTTCTGCCGAGAATATCGCGCAGAGAAGTCAGGAAGTCTTTACCGGCCTCCACTGACAGGGTTAAAAGATCAAGTACATTCGGCAACGCTTTTACGATTTCCAGATGTCTTTTTTTGACGAGGGTTTTCAGCCATGCTCCGGGGTAAATATACAGACAGATCACAAGGAACATACCGGGTATCGCATTTCCACTCATCGTGCAAAGAATAAAAAGCGCAAACCCGAACAAGGTAAGCAGCGCTCTCACGGCAATAAAATCTTCCGCGCTGATGGCACTGCTGTATCCGGACATCAAAAGGTGGTCTTCCGTATATCGCATCACCGGTTGAAAAAGCCGATGGCGGCCGATAAACCTGAAGTTCGGCACCAGCGGCATGAAAATTTTAACCATGATCGGCAATGTTTTTCTGACTTCATCGCCGCTGCTCCGGTCAATCTCGATGCCTTCCATAAAAAAGAAAATCAGCATCGCGACGCAAGTCACAGAAATACCTGCTGAAACTGCTGTTACCAGAGTTATTATATTTGAAAAATCCATGTAACTTTCCTCTGCCTTTCTAGTTATATGTCAATCGTGGTGATTTTTCTTATCACCAGATAGCCGATTGTAACCATAATCGCGGCGGCAATCATTGACATTATTCCAACGATGGAACCGAAAAATGCATCCATTGCGGCCGGGGCCGCATACGACATCATAATCAGCAGAAACAGGGGCATGACGCCAATGATTGTGGCCTGCAGTTTGCCCTGGGCAGTCATTGCGCGCAGTTTGCCGTTGATTCTGGCACGTTCCCGGATCAGCCCTGCCAGACGGTCAAAAATGGCCGTCAGTTCGCCGCCGGTCTGACGAGCTGTAATAATTGCAGTGGCGACCAGTTCAAAGTCATCACTTCTCATTCGTTCATTTAAGTTCTCCAGAGCCCTTTCCAGCGACACACCCAGGCGAATCTCCTGCATCAGCAACCGAAACTCAATAGAAATCGGACGTTTATCTTCAGCGGCGATGGTTTCAATAGCCTGGTTGATGCTGAACCCGGCTTTGAGTGCGCTGCTCATCGAACCGAGCGCATCTTCAAGTTGTTCATTGAATTTGATCAGCCGTTGTTTTTTCAGATGTTTCAGATACAGGCGCGGCATTGGAAATGCCGCAATTGCAACAATGACTCCAACAAAGATTCCCTTGCTCCATGTAAAATTTTTACTGTAGAACGCAAAAACTGCTATTGCGACAAAACACATTAACATACTGATAGCGACGCTTACATCCAGTACTTTACTGGCCGGCATCTGGAGCAGAACGTCATCGAGTTCAACCGCGGCTTCTTTCAGGTAGCGGTCTTTGTATCTGCCATAGGCAAATGAGATAAAATCCGCCAGAACCAGGAACATCAGTGTGATGCTGATGCCTGTGCAGATACTTGCCGCCAGCGAGCTTTCAAAAAACATTTTTCACTCCGATTGATATTAGCTGTTCCTGCTGAAAATGCCTATATCCAGGTTTAATTTTGCCCGTTCGATTTCTTCCATGAAAGTCGGAATGTTGCCGGTAGGCACATGACGCCCGATAATCCGGTTGTTTTCATCCCAGCCTTCGTGCTTGTAAACAAATATATCCTGCATCGTAATAATCTCGCCTTCCATTTTGGTGATCTCGCTGATATAGGAGACTTTTCTCGAACCATCACGTTCGCGGTTGATCTGGACAACAATACAGATAGCCGAGGCTATCTGTTCGCGGATTGCCCGTAACGGCAAGTCAAATCCAGCCATCAGCACCAGCGTCTCCAGCCTGGAAAGCGCATCGCGCGGAGTATTGGCGTGAATGGTGGTCAGTGAACCGTCATGACCGGTATTCATCGCCTGAAGCATATCCAGGGCCTCGCCGCCGCGGCACTCGCCGACGACTATCCGGTCGGGGCGCATGCGCAGTGCATTTCTGACCAGGTCGCGGATCGCAATCTCACCTCTGCCCTCAATATTGGGCGGCCGTGATTCCAAACGGACAATATGCTCCTGATGAAGCTGGAGTTCCGCCGCATCTTCAATTGTCACAATGCGTTCGCGGTTCGGTAGAAATGAACTCAATACATTCAATAAAGTGGTTTTACCGGAACCTGTTCCGCCGGAGATAATGATATTTTTCCTGACTTTGACGCAAACGTCAAGGAACTGCGCCATTTCCTTGGTCAAGGAACCGAATTTGATCAAATCACTCACTTCAAAAGGTGTCTTGGAGAATTTACGGATAGTGATCGAAGGCCCGACCAGCGACAGCGGCGGAATGATGGCGTTTACGCGGGAGCCGTCAGGCAGACGGGCGTCAACCATCGGCGAACTTTCGTCAATGCGACGGCCAAGCGGAGAAACAATGCGTTCAATCGCCGCCTGAACCTGACTGTTGTCCGCAAAAGCCGTATCGGTACGGTAGAGTATGCCTTTACATTCAACATAAACATTATCCGGGCCGTTAACCATGATTTCAGTGATATCGTCGCGTTCAATCAAGTATTCAAGCGGTCCGAGGCCGATAGCCTCCTGCACCAGTTCGCGCTCAATCGTTTCGATATCCACGCCGCGCGGCAGTGGAATTGACAGCTCGGAAAGAATTTCCTTGATTGTATCTTTAGCTTTGTTCTCAAGATCTTTTTCGGTAATTCCGGAAAGTGCCAGTTTCTTCAAGTTAAGCCGTTTCAGCAACTCCATATGTCCGCGTTTTTTTATTTCCTGCACCAGTTGCCGCATGCTGTCCGGCACCCCGGAAATGATCAGCACCGGAATTTTATCTTTACCGTGTTTATCAATTTTCGGTCTTTCCGCTGACATTGCTGAATTATATGATTTCTCAACTAGTTTTTCGGGCGGCTTCGTTTCCGTTTTGCCGGATACTATTTTATCCTTCAGTTCTTTATCTTTTAATTTCAGCTCTTCGGATTCCAGCCCTTTGACTATGATTTCGGCACGGCCAATGGCAATAACCGAACCGGGAGCGACTTCGAACAATTCATTTGCCACGATAGGCTCTCCGTCTAACTGCGTGCCGTTGCTGCTGCCGAGATCCATGACTTTCAGCTGGTCGTCTTTAAGGATTAACTGGGCGTGCCGGTTTGATATCTCTGGACGGGATATTTGAATATGACAAGCATCCCCCGAACCGACAATATAAGCTCCTGGGTTAAGTTTTCCCCGTAATTCGTTTTGTCCCGGCTGTTTGATAATGATTTCAAACATGATTTATCCTTACGCGTTTAGGCGTCAGCGGTTTTTCTGCTGATTTTCACGTTCCTGATTATACTGCATAATGTTCTTTTCCAGGAATTTGAAGTCTACGCTCTGGAGATTCTTTTCAAATTTGGTCTCTTCATAATTGCGCAGACTGAGCGACAGCCGTCCCTTTTGACTGGCAAAAATAATCATTTCCACTTCTTTGGGAGTCAGTTCCAGGGTTACCGTACTGTAACCGCGCTGCTGCTGCATCGCATCACCGACTCCCCAGTTGGTGCCGGTCGCCAGCACTTTGACATTTTGGAGGATGGTCATGGTAATGGTATCCATGGACTGGTCGCTGCGCATTTCCGGAAAGCGAAAGGTGGCGACAATATCTACACGGTCATCCGGATTCACCAGATTGGTAACTGAGGATGTGCTGTCAACCGGGATTGAAACTGCCCGGAAACCGGGGCGTACTTTGCCGGTAATGCCGGTGAATTTCCTCGAAGCAGGCTTCAAATCATCCCATTGCAGGAACTCGCCTTTAGGTTTGAATGACTCCATTTTTCTGCCGACGATCATCATATTCTTATCCCACGGAATTTCGCGGGAGATGGACTGGGTGCCGCGGAACCGTTTGACTTTCTCGCGGGCAATATCAGCTTCATGAATCTCTTCATTCTCCGCAATATCGCGAGTCAGCTTAATGACATAAACAAATTCTGCTTCCCCGCGGATCTTCTCTTTTTCCGATTGAAGTTGCTGATAAGTTAGAACAAATGCCAGTATTCCAAAGAAAACTGCGGCCAGAAGCAACATTTTCTGTCTCATTCAATAATTCCTTTTTCAAATACCGTTTCGCCTCACTCTTAAATAACATAATGTGAATATATCTTGCTTTAAAAAATTTTCCAGCAAGGAATTATCCAAGGATATTTATATTTCCGGAATATCCGGCACGATAGCCACCGCAGTCCCCGCCTGGATTATTCACGCCGTGTGCAAGTTATTTTTTAACGAAAAAGCGATTATAATTTTAAATTTGAGCATGAATTTACCATATTATGGCAACATAATTCTTTAAATTGGATAATCATGTCTAATTTAAAGGATTATCAATCATGCTCACTGAAGAATTTATCATCAATGTTTACTGTCTGTTAGATGAAATGGTTAAAAAAGTTGTAAAAATGGCATCCGTCAACGCGGTTCCGCTCCGAAACTTTCGGATGCGGGGGTTATTACTATGGAAATCGTTGGTGAATCACTTGGCTTTGACCAGGAAAAGAAAATCTGCAGCTATTTCAAAAATCACTGGCTTCATTATTTTCCAGGGCTCGGATACCGGACGACTTTCCATCGCCAATCAGCAAACCTTTGGCGCATAAAACAGGAAATACGTGAAAAAATAGTGGCAATTCTGTTGCCATCCGGCATTGATATTTTGGAGAAATAGTCCGACTTTTTGACATTTACTGGACTTTGGGCGGTACTGTCGTGAAGCCAAATCAATGATAACTCCACTTTTGTCAATAAGCAGATGTCCCTTGAATCCGCCTTTAACAATAAATTCGTCTTTTTGCGTTTTTTTTTCAGAAGGGAGTTGACATCTTGCACAAATAACAGTATTATAGTACTACATTACCTAATTAAAAATATCGGAGTTTGATAATGAGCAGTATTTTAAAAATATCTGAGGCTGTTGCGCTGGCGATTCATGCTTGTGTGATTATTGCCGGCAAGAAAGCGGAGAGCAAGACAACCACTTCTTCAATCGCCAGCGCTTTAAAGGCTTCGGAAGCACATTTGGCTAAGGTAATGCAGCGTCTGGTCAAAGCCGGAATTGTGGATTCGGCGCGGGGACCCGGCGGCGGTTTTGTGATCAAAGCCAAACCGGAAAATATAAGGTTGCTGGACATCTACGAAGCCGTTGACGGCGTATTCAAATGCAGCAATTGTTTCTTTGATCATCAATCCTGCGATGGGAAAAAGTGTTTACTCGGAAATTTTATAGAAAGCATAAATGTACAGGTAAGAATGTTTCTTGAAACTAAAACGCTCGCTAACCTCATAAATGGGAAATAAATAAGATGAAAAGAAATATCGTTAAAATTGACCAAGAAAAATGCAATGGTTGCGGACTATGCGTAAGCGCTTGTGCCGAAGGAGCAATTAAACTGATAAACGGCAAAGCGGAACTGATTACAGATTCATATTGTGACGGACTGGGTGCCTGCCTGGGCGAATGTCCGCAGGGAGCCATTACTATTGAAGAACGTGACGCGGCGGAATTCGATGAAGCCGCTGTAAAAAAACATCTTACAGAACAACAACCGCAGTCGCGCCCGAAACACCAGCATCAAGGCTGTCCGGGCATGGCGGCTTTCTCAATAAATGAAAAGGCTGTCGGCAGCAGCGCCAAAAGTTCCGGCCACCCCTACCCTACCCCCTCTGAATTAAGACAATGGCCGGTTCAATTGCACCTGGTCCCCGTTCAGGCGCCATACTGGAACGGTGCTGACCTGCTGCTGGCGGCCGACTGTGTGTCCATCGCCTATGCAGACTTTCAGGAGAAACTGTTGAAAGGCAGAAAAATAATCATCGCCTGTCCGAAACTTGATGATACGGGCAATTATCTGGAGAAATTAACCGAGATACTTAAAGAGAATGATATCAGAAGCCTGACCGCCGCCAGAATGGAAGTGCCATGCTGCGGCGGTATCGTCCGGCTGGCGGAACTGGCGCTGAAATCTTCCGGCAAAGATATTGAGTTAAAACAAATTATTATCGGCGTAGATGGAAGTATAAAATGATAAAACCGGAATTCAGGAGACAAGATAGAGAATTGATGATTCAGAAGTCTGTAAGAATAAGACAGCGACTGTTCAAAAAGAAGGAATTTACCACAACTTCAAGTTATAAAATAAGTGTTAAACAAGGAGAATAATAATGAAATGCGGATGTAACAAGGACAATTCGGAAAAAGGCGTCAAGTTGACGCTTGCCGGCCTCACGGAATATGGCGAAAACGCCATCGTCAGCCGGACTATCGTAGAAAACGCCAGCGGGACTTTAACCGTCTTCGCGTTCGATGATGGTCAGGGGCTGAGCGAACACTCAGCTCCATTTGACGCTATCGTGCAAGTCATTGACGGCGAAGCTGATATAAAAATCAACGGACAATCACATTATCTGCGAGCCGGCGATCTGATTATCATGCCAGCCAATATCCCGCACGCTGTAAAAGCCGTAACCAAATTCAAAATGTTGTTGACCATGTTGAAAGCAGTATAACAACACAATATAAAGCACCTGCAAACCGGACACAAATTGCAGGTGCTTTCTCTTTTAACGGTGGACAAGGGATTCAGACATGTTCTTAATGAATTTTTCCTGATGTCCGGCTTTGCAGTCAAGCAACTTGCAGGTAAATCAAAATCCAAATGATAGCAACCGCTTAGCTGCTGGTTTCTTGCGTTCGTATTTTTCCGTTCCTTTAATATCGTCCGTCAGACGGAATGAACAAATCTAATCCGCAATGTAACTCATCTATCCGAAATTCTGGTTATTTCTTAAAATGAGTGGGTAATTCTATACTATCGCGGTGCTCCCTGGCTAAAACTATGAACAGCCAATCTTAGTCATTCCCTGTAAAACGGTTTGCAAAAATTGAGAACAAAACTTATTTTAAGAAGTGTGAAGTATTTTAACCTGAAAACAGCCGGAGGCAGAATACCTTGAATCCGCGATTTCATACCGAAGTACTGGCCAGAGTAAAAAAGACCATACGGCAGATGACACCGGTCAGAACCAGGCGGCAAAGCGCCGATTATCTGGTTTTGATGAATATCCCGCCGTTGATGGGGCGCAGGGACGCCGCTTATGACCGGGCCGAGCAACTGCTAGGAAACAATCTTTTCGCCAACCGCGATCAGGAACGCAAGGATATTTACCTGAAGGCGGTATCCATGCTGGAAATCGCCATTTGCGATACTGACGCAATCGTTACCGCGCTTTACCAGGACGATAAAGGCTTTAAAGAAACTAAGTTCATGCGCTATCTGGCTGTGTTGAAAAATACGGTACAGGCGGCGAATGACCTGGTCGAACATGAGCTGTCGCTGTTTAAAGAAGAAGATATGCTGAGTGAGTTCATCGGCAACGACATTACCGTCCAGTTGCGGAAGACCGATGAAATCTTCGGGGAAAGCGAAATGAGCATCGCCCAGTGTGTTTCGGAACTCCAGACAATTTCCCGCTCCCAGATAACCCGTTACCGCGATTATTCCAAGAAAAGTTTCAGCCGCCACAATCTTGAACGTTACAGCAAAGCCTTTAATGAATTCAGCCGGATTTATGCTGAAAACACGAAAATCAAGCTTCCTGAATATGATAACACGGATGACGAGTGACAGATCAGGTTTAAAAGACAGAGGAGGCAGAAGTCAGAATAGGAAACATAAATTCAGAAAACAGCTAAAAATAAGTTAAATATTAATAGCTAAAAAAAATCCATATAATAGGGAGCGACATATTATTTTTTATATCTCTCCCCCGCTGTTGGGATCTTATCCTTAATCAAAAGCGGCACGGGAGCGCCGCACTCCAAAGCTTGCTGAGCTATTATAAACATTCGGAATTCAATTCCAAATTTGAAAAAAAAATTCCCGCTTGTATTTTATATCAAGTTTCCCAGTCAATAATCAATAATCAATGGGATGTATCATGAATAAAATATTTGTGCTGCTGACCGCCCTGATGATGTGTCCGTTCGTGTCTTATTCCGCCGATCTGGTTTTGAACAACGGGGTCACATTCAACAACATCGAGGTTACCAAGACAACTCCGATCGGCATTACTTTTATCTGCAACGGAGCGGCCGGCTGGGCGGATTTTATGGATATGCCGCTGGTCGAAGCTACCTCTTTCGGTTACGATCCGATGAAAGCGGCGGCTTTTCAACAACAGCTTCAGACCAATCAGGGATCTGCCCTGCAGGATAACGCATCACCCGGCGATTACATTCCGCAGCAGGCCTTGACCAATGCCGACAATGTCGCTCAGACCCCTGAGAATACTATTACCATAAACCCCGGCGATTCCATTCCCTATGATACTCAAGTTGCATATGGCGGCACCCCGCAATGGGTAAACTGGAACGGCAACTGTTATCCATACAACTACTGGCATCACTGGTATTGGAACAATCACTGGGCCTATTCCAACGGACACTACTGCCCGGCGCATTATTACAATCATCATGGAATTTGGCACGGCGGCCACTATTATCCCTACAAGCATAATCTGCAGCGCAGACCAGCGCAGCAATACCGATCACCACTCCGCAATAATGGACATTCTTTTGAAAATCGGCCTAACGGCGGACTGCAGCATAGCGGCGGCGGACATGGTGGCAGCGGGCATGGCGGCGGCGGACATGGCGGTGGCGGACACCGTTGATTGATTCCATTCAGTACCGGTAAATTGTTGTTGCGGCAGTTTACCGGTTATACCAGATTTTACACATGCGTTTGGATTTTTGCAGGCAGGGAAACATTCCGAGCATAAGCATGATTGCCAGTAGTTTAACTACAGAGTGTTCATCTATTTTTCTCGGCGAAGTTTGAATAAATTCGGTGCTGATATAACCGAAATCCAATTGCTTTTTCCTGCCCCATCTTGCCATACTTTTAGCGAAATAAATCTCTTCAGCGGCATAAACGTCTTCCCTGAACCCGCCGATATCATCGAAAGCATCTTTTCGGCAGAAAATATAGCATCCGGCAACCCATTTTCTGATGCCGGCATGACTGTTCCATAATTTAGTGAACATTTTGATAAGCAGCGGCGCATCATCCGGGAATCCGATTTTGATTCCGCCTCCGTAATATTTACCGGACAGCAGCATTTGCAATGATTTGCGCAAAATCTCCGGACTGATTCTGGTATCGGCATCTAGAAAAATCAGATTGGAACTGCTTGCGGCCCTGCCTCCGCAATTTCTGGCGCGGGAAATCTGGTTATGTGCTTCAAAAACGACTCGCGCCCCTGCGTTCATGGCAATTTCAGCAGTACGGTCAGTGGAATTGTTGTCAACAACAATGATTTCGCCGAGCATGGGCTTCACGGCGGTCATCGCTTTTTGCAAGTTCTGCAAAGTATCCGGCAGATGCAGTTCTTCATTATAGGCTGGAATAATGACAGAATAATCAAGCATGACCGGAGTTCCTTATTGCGAAGCAAGGCTGTTTATTCACTTTTAGTAGCTGGCGCAGTCGCTATCTCAGCATTCAACTCGAGTTTCGGTTTAGTTTTCGTGGTCGGAAAAATAGCCACGGCGATTCCCCAGCCCAGCAAAAGATAAATACCAATTTGATATATGAAGAAATATGTCAGCGCGGCATTACCGCACCCTGTCATGGATTCAGTCATTGAAGATATTTTAAATGTGCAGTTGCAGGATATTTCGGCTAATCTCATCAGCAGACTGTTAGGATCTGTCACCGATGGCGCGTAAACAAAAAACAACATTGCGGCGATGCCCCATGCCAGACAAAATATAAGTATAATTAATCTTTTTGTTATCCGTGCCATAATTAATCTTTACATTCCTGATTAATAATATAAAAGATAAGAGACAAAATAACGTCATTTATACAAAAATCAAATATAATTTTCTTTAAACCTTCAGCAGCTTGACATTTATACTTTACACGGCTGAAAATTTAACATAGATTACGAAGATTCTGAGAGTTGGTTCGTATTCAGAGAGGCTGCCGATACCGGGGCATCGAATAGTGCGAATCCAAACGTCGAAGGGTGCGCGATAGAATAATGTTCATCTGTCGTTCAGCAACGCTTCATGTTTTTTTCTGGAACTTTTACTCTAAAAAGTAAGTTTTAAGAAAAAAACCAGAAAATAGCGGACCTGACTTGACAAAAGACTTTATAGAAGAGTTACGCTCCGTCGAAACCGGAATCGAAAAACGGTTGACACAGTCCCGCAGTCGCTAGACTCCAGAGGGGGGCAAGCCATCCAATGAAACCTGTCGCACAGAAAACAGGCCTGCTCATTATATTATCAGCACTCCCACTCGAAAGATCGCAATTTCGGCACGAGCGTCTTGCGGCTGTTTTACTATCCTCATTTTCAGGTAATATATATCGCCAGTCAATAGGATCGAAAAAAACAATCCACAATCCTGCTCGTCTATTTTTAAAATTTCAGCCGTGTAGAGTATATTATCCAACGTCTCAAGCCAATCAAAATACAATATCTGAAAATTAACGAAAAGCTAATCTGTCAGCAACGCTGTTCTTACATAATTGGTATATTCTTTATTTATGAAGAAACGTTACTCAACAAACCAAAAGGAAAAAAGTTACGCAACCGGCAAAGGATGCAAAAGCGAATTAATGAAAACGAAATACAGGACTTTGTTTATCAGTGATGTGCACATGGGCTCGAAAGTCAGCCGGAGCCGGTGCCTGAATGAATTTCTGAAAGCTGTGGAAGCTGAAAAAATTGTTTTACTCGGCGACATTATTGATGTAAGCGCGCTCAAACGCAAATTCTACTGGGATCCTGACCATAACGCACTTATCCGGCGAATTTTCAAAATGGTTAAAAAAGGAGTAGAAGTAATATATATTCCGGGCAATCATGACAAAGACCTGCGGGATATGGCCGGATTTGATTTTGCAGGAATCAAAATTCGCAAGGAAGATATTCATATAACTCTTGATTCTCGCCGTCTGCTGCTCCTGCATGGGGATAAGTTTGACGGGGTGCTTAATGAAAAACTCATGTTTCTTTATACTCTTGGCGACCGCTGTTATGACATGGCGCTACTGCTCAGCCGGCTTGTCAACCGGGTGCTTATGCTGTTCGGCTATGACTGGTCTCTGTCGCGTTACCTGAAGACCAAGGTAAAGAACGTGGTTAAATTCATCAATAATTTCGAGCACCTTGTGGTTGCCGAGGCCAAAAGCCGCAAAGTTGATGGAATCATCTGCGGTCACATCCACACGCCTGAACTACGCATGATTGACGGTTATCTTTATGCGAATTGCGGTTGCTGGACTGAAAATATGTCGGCGGTGGCCGAGTCCATGACCGGAACAATTGAACTGATCAATCTAGACGCTTTCGCCATATCAGAATTAAGCAGGAATATCAAAGAAGAAATATTTTTTGAAGACACGGAACTCGCTCAAACAATCGGAGTCTAGCAGCCTGTCAGACTTATGCCTTCTACTGCGAGAAATACCGGACTTTGCCGGTAATTTGGTCGAAAAGACATCAAATAACGTTGTTATTCTCTTTTTTCAGCCATAAAATCTCCTTTTGTCCGATGATTTTCTAGTAACGGAGTCCTCAGTCCGGACAGGTTGCTAGCAACAAATTCATTTATTCTGCTAAAACATAAATTTGCTATCAATCTTGACAGCACCGCCCAAAGTCTGGAATTCTAATTATTGATGCATGAAGATAATTATTGCCAACCTCAAAGGCATTGATATTTTGGAGAAATAGTCCAACTTTTTGACATTTACTGGACTTTGGGCGGTGCTGTCCATCTTCTCCACTGAATTTTTAGCCTGCCATGTTGCAACATTTTTCTCTTGATTAAAAGTCAATGTCCGCTATATTTGAAAAGATATCCCGTTTTTGATGTAAACCAATAACACGCCACTGGAGAGAATCATGAAAAAAATGTTAATCGTCGCAGGAGTAACACTGTTCGCAGTTGCAGCATTTGCCCAGGATGCAGCACCGGCAGCCGCCGATGCCGCCAAAACCTGTGTAACCAAAAAGTGCTGCGCTAAAGCCAGTACCCCAGACTGCTGCAAAGCTAAAGTAAAAACCTGTCCTGTAAAAGCAAAAGCTGATGCAGAAAAAGCTAAGGCCGATGCCGCCAAAGCTGTAGCGGACGTTAAAACCGATACCGCCAAAGCTGTAGCGGACGTTAAAACCGATACCGCCAAAGCTGCAGCGGACGTTAAAGTAGACGCAGAAAAAGCTAAAGAAGAAACCAAATCATGGTGGAAATTCTGGTGAGCTGACGCCGCTTCACCCGAAGCAGCAAGTTGACATTCAAAACCCGTCTCCCTAAAAGACGGGTTTTTTATTGTCCTCCTTCAGCGCAATCAAAAAAATTACTTCAATTGTCTAAAACCTATTGACATTATCGCTTTTCTATTGTATAATGTTTACTAAGAGTCAGTGATTTAACGGGAATGAGCCATTAAGTGCCCCCGTTTTGATCTCTAAAAGATCAAATGTTTTTCACTGACTCGTTTTTTTTGCTGCGATACCATCCACCACTGTGACAATCCGCCTTTCTCACCATATTTAGGGGATCCAATGTCTGAAATATTGGGTGCCGGATACGATAATGCAAAAAAATAATGAATTGGATTTGCAAAATTCAAACATGTGATTTAAACTAGTGAATGAAACAACTGTTTGAATAAGGTGATATTATGACAAAGAACAAAATTATATCGGCAGCGCTGGAAGAATTTGCGGAGCATGGTTATCATGCCGCAACCATACGCAATATCTGCAAACGCGCAGGCGTTAATATTGCCGCGATTAATTATCACTTTTCCGGCAAAGCGGAACTTTACCGGCGCGCCCTGGAAATGACTTTTGCATTTAAGCCGCCGTTGCCCTGCGGGGAAAAAGTCCAATCAGATTCAGACATGAGGACAGTGATGCGTGACTGGGTCAAAACATTTTTATACAGAGGAACCGATAAGAAAACTCCTGAGAACCAGTTGATGAAAAAAATAGCCCATCATGAGATGCTTAACCCTTCGGAAATTTTTGATGAGATTATTGAGGTTTATCTTAAGCCTGATGTTTTTTCGCTGGAAAGCATATTAAGAAAAGGCCTCCCGCATGACATATCTGAGAAAGAAATCAAAATGCGGGTTTTTTCCACTCTCGGAAGTTGCATGTTCTACTTTTTCCATGGAAGATGTATCAGCAAAATCTGTACTGAAGGCGATTTTATCGAAGACAACCTGGCTATGATAGTTGATCACATTACGGATCAGAGTCTGCTGGGCTTAAAATTTAACTAAGAACAAAAAACATTTTTATATAAAGCTATAGTATTATGAAAAAGATTACAGCCGTTTTAATATCACTAACTTCGCTGATTGCCCTGTTGCCCGCCGGTTGCGGGAAGCAGTCGCCCGGCGGACAATTTCAAGCCCCGCCTGCTGAAGTCGCAGTTATAACCGTACAGGCTGAACGGACAACAGTCTCCTCTGAACTGTCGGGGCGGACACGCGCTTTCCTTGTAGCGGAAGTCCGTCCGCAAGTCGGCGGGATAATCCAGAAACGTTTATTTGAAGAAGGCACGGATGTCAAGGCCGGCGAACTGCTGTATCAAATTGATCCGGCGCTCTATGAGGCGGCATACGGCAGAGCCCAGGCGGATCTGGCCAGAACTGAAGCTCATACCGTTCCACTCCGTACCAAGGTTGAACGCAACAGAAAATTAGTTAAAGCCAACGCAGTCAGCCAGCAGAACTTTGACGATATGTTAGGCGAATTAAACACGGCGGAAGCTGATATTGCAGTAGCCAGGGCAGCATTGGAAACCGCCCGCATCAACCTGGCCTACACCAGTGTCACAGCGCCGATTTCAGGACGTACCGGAAAATCCCATGTTACGGTAGGCGCGCTTGTGACAGCCAATCACCTGCTGCCGCTCACCACAATTCAGCAGATTAACCCGATTTATGTTGATGTTACTCAGTCAAGCGCCAACTATTTACGGTTGCGCGAGGAAATTTCTAACGGCCTGATAAAAATAGATAATAACGAAAAAGCTAAGGCTAAACTGTTTCTTGAGGATGGAACTCCGTATCCCCAGGAGGGCGACATTAAATTCCGCGACGTCACGGTGGACCAAAGCACCGGTTCATTTATTCTCCGCATGGTTTTTCCGAATCCCGGCAATGTGCTGCTGCCTGGAATGTTTGTCCGCACCGCCACGAAAGACGGGGTGGTTGAACAGGCAATACTGGTACCGCAGCAGGGAGTCATGCGCGACATGCGGGGAAATCCATACGCCATGCTGGTGGACGTTTCCGACAAGGTGATCCAGACGCAGCTGGAACTCGACCGCAGCATAGGCAATAAATGGCTGGTTAAAAGTGGTTTAAAACCCGGCGACCGCATGATTGTGGAGGGATTTCAGAGAATACGTCCAGGAGCGACAGTTAAAGTGATTAACTTCGGATCAGAGCAGCAGAAAGACCAGGCGGTCAAACCGGGAGTCGCTTCAAAATGATTAATTTTTTTATCAACCGTCCCATCTTTGCCTGGGTAATCGCGATTATTATCATGCTGACCGGAGTATTGTCAATTTTTACGCTGCCGGTATCACAGTATCCTGCTATTGCCCTGCCGGAAATATCCATAGACGCATTCTATCCTGGTGCATCGGCCAAAACAATCGAAGATACCGTCAGCCAGGTTATCGAGCAGAAAATGAACGGAATAGATCATCTGTGCTATATCTCGTCCACCAGCGATTCTGCTGGTTATGCGACTATCACGCTGACATTTGACGCCGGCACCGATCCGGACATCGCCCAGGTACAGACGCAGAACAAACTGCAACTGGCCATGCCGTTGCTGCCGCAGGTTGTTCAGCGCCAGGGAATCAGAGTTACAAAGTCAACCAAGAACTTCCTGATGGTGATAGGATTTGTCTCTGAAGATTCAAGCATGGACCGCGAGGATCTGACCAATTATATTGTGGCCAATATTCAGGACCCGCTCAGTCGAGTTCCTGGAGTTGGCGAAGCAACAACATTCGGTTCCCAGTATGCAATGCGAATCTGGCTTAATCCTGACAAACTCTACAATTTCCAACTGACGCCTAGTGACGTAGTACTGGCGATTCAAACCCACAATGTACAAGTGTCCGCCGGGCAGATCGGCGGAACCCCGTCATCCATGGGACAGCAATTGAATGCCACGATAAATATTCAGAGTCTTCTCCAGACCCCTGAACAGTTCGGACAAATTGTTTTACGGGCCAATAATGACGGTTCCAAGGTGCTGTTAAAAGAAGTGGCAAAGATTGAGCTGGGCAGTGAAAACTATGACATGGTGGGTACCTATAATGGCAAACCGGCGGGGGGGATGGCAGTCAAACTGGCCACCGGAGCCAATGCGCTTTCCACAGCCACTGCAGTCAGAGCCAAGCTTGATGAACTGTCTAAGTTTTATCCCAAAGGCATGAAAATGGTGTATCCATACGACACCACCCCCTTTGTGAAAATATCCATTGAAGAAGTAATCAAAGCGCTGGCGGAAGCAATCCTGCTGGTCTTTTTAGTAATGTTCCTGTTTCTGCAAAATTTCCGTGCAACACTCATTCCAACAATTGCGATACCTGTCGTGCTTCTGGGAACCTTCGCGGTGCTAAAACTGTTCGGGTTCTCCATCAATACACTGACTATGTTTGCCATGGTGCTTGCTATCGGTCTGCTGGTTGATGACGCGATCGTAGTAGTTGAGAACGTGGAACGGGTGATGAGCGAAGAAGGGCTTTCGCCCAAAGAGGCCACCAGAAAATCAATGGGGCAGATATCCGGGGCGCTGGTGGGAATTGCGCTGGTGCTGTCAGCCGTATTCGTACCGATGGCCTTTTTCGGCGGCTCAACCGGGGTTATCTACCGCCAGTTTTCAATCACCATTATTTCCTGTATGATCTTATCCGTAGTGGTAGCGCTGATAATTACGCCGGCGCTTTGCGCCACAATGCTCAAACCCATAGAAAAGGGACATCAGGCTACCGAAGGCGGACTGTTCATCTTCCGTCCCTTTTTCAAATGGTTCAATAATATTTTTAACAGCAGCCGGGAGCGGTATCAATCAATTGTCGGGCGCATGCTGAACACCAGTATACGCTATATACTGCTATATCTGATTGTCATAGGGGTAATAGGATTCCTCTTTATACGCCTGCCGACCGCATACCTGCCGGATGAAGACCAGGGCATTATGTTCGTGCAAGTCATGCTTCCGGCAGGGTCAACCCAGGAACAGACGCTTAAAGTAATTGACCGGGTCCGGGATCATTTACTCATCGATCAGAAAGATGCTGTGGATTCTGTCTTCGCCGTAGCCGGTTTCAGCTTCGCCGGCAGGGGCCAGAATTCAGCCATTGCCTTTGCCAAGCTCAAAGACTGGAATTTACGCAACAGGCCGGATCTCCGGGTTGGAGCAGTAGCAGGCAAAGCAATGGGGGCATTCTCGCGCATCCGCAACGCAATGGTTTTTGCCTTTCCCCCTCCGGCGGCAATCGAACTGGGCAATGCCAATGGTTTTGATTTTAAAATGCAGGACCGCGGCGGACTCGGCCATGAAAAATTACTGGAGGCAAGAAATCAGCTTTTGGGCATGGCCGCCAAAAACCCCAATCTTATGATGGTACGTCCCAATGGAATGGAGGATACTCCGGAATTTAAAGTAGATATTGACTGGGGCCGTGTCGGAGCACTGGGACTTTCCGTAAATGACGTCCACAATGTATTCTCATCTGCATGGGGCGGCATCTACACCAATGACTTCATAGACAGAGGACGAATCAAGAAGGTTTTCCTTCAGGCGGATGCCGCGTACAGAATGCAACCTGAAGATTTGGATAAATGGTATGTTCGCAACAATATCGGCACCATGGTGCCATTCTCCTCGTTTGCTCAGGGCCGTTGGATCTACGGTTCACCGCGTCTGGAACGCTACAATGGCTTTCCATCAATTGAAATCATGGGACAGGCGGCTCCCGGAAAAAGTTCAGGCGATGCGATGGCGGCGATGGAACAAATCGCAGCGCAACTTCCTACCGGCATCGGATTCGAGTGGACAGGCCTCTCGTATCAGGAATTGATGTCCGGTTCGCAGGCACCGATGCTGTATGCAATCTCGATTCTGGTGGTTTTTTTATGCCTCGCAGCGCTTTACGAAAGCTGGTCAATTCCATTTTCCGTAATGCTGGTATTGCCGCTTGGCGTAATCGGTGCATTGCTGGCTACCACATTCCGCGGGTTATCCAACGATGTCTATTTCCAGATTGGATTACTTACAATTATAGGACTGGCAGCCAAAAACGCCATACTTATTGTAGAATTTGCCAAGGCCCGTCTGGAACATGGAATCGGCCTGATTAATGCGACACTCGAAGCCTCGCGGGTACGGCTGCGTCCCATTTTGATGACATCCTTAGCTTTCATTCTCGGAGTGCTGCCTCTGGCAATCAGCACCGGCGCGGGTTCTGGAGCGCAGAATTCCATTGGTACCGGCGTTATTGGAGGGATGGTTACAGCGACAGTGCTTGCGGTTTTTTATATTCCGCTATTTTTCGTAGTCGTGCTTCGAATATTCAAACCCAAAAAACTGGATCAAACATCCGCCGAAAGTAAAATCTCTAATCAATCTTAAAGATTAACTCTCATTTTTTCTAAAAAAGATATCGTCAGCATGGAGAAAACGAGCCGCAAGCGCATCTATTTCAGCTGCATGAGCAACGCCGGCAGTGAACCATTTTGAACGTATATCTTTTATTTTAGAATTGTTATCCAACTGCGTCTTTTCCTTGACAACAGAACCAAAATTGTTTTGAAAAGCCATTCTCAGTTCATCTGCAAGAGACTCATTGCTGAACGGCTCGGCATCTTCAGCCGCCTCGGCAGCACAACCGGCAAGCTGTTCCAGCTCTGCACAAAGCATTTTTTTAGTCTTAAATGCAGCCGGTTGTTTAGCGGCAAGATCGTCAAAAAACGCTTTATCTCCGGCCACAAATGCTTCACATGTTTTATTAAATAAATTTTCAATCCGGCTAAATTCAGCACTGCCCTGGCCCAGACTGTTCCATTCTTTTTTAACATCATCAAGTAATTCGCTGCGGCCGGCAGCGAATGATTCAATCAGCGAGGCAAGAAGTTTTTCACGCGCCCCCTGCCCTGTAATCAGAGATCTGAATTTTTCACGTCGGCTATGATTGATAAGTTTTCTCAAGTTTTCGTTAAGTGATTCAAACCGATGTAACATTTCACCCTCTTTGTCACGGGGGATCTCTCCGATATGGCTCCAGTTGTCGTTAATCTGTTTCGCTTTCTCTTTAAGTACAGCAACATCCGGCGGAGAATTCAGTAAAGCTTCGAGTTCATTGCATAAATTCTGCATTTTCTCCATATTTGCAGCCCGCTCATCACGCATTTCGCCATAATACTTGTCGAAAACACTGCGGAAGCGTTCATATAAGCGGCTTTCATCTTTGCCGGCATGGCCTGTATTTTTCCATTGTTCCCAAAGTGCTTTCACTTTGCGGTGCGCCTCTTCATGAGGCATTTTAATCAGCAGTTCCGCTGCTTCACACAAGCTTTTCTTATGTTGCGCATTCTGGTCACGGATATCCCGTATTGAATCATAATGACCTTTGCGTGCATTGAAGAAAACATTACAGGCGTTGCGAAAGCGCTGATAAAGTTCTTTTTCTGTATGCGAATGACAGAATCCGGCCTCTTTCCATTGCAACTGCAAATTCTTGATCTTGTCGGCGGTCTCACCCCATTCGGTAGAATTGCACAACAATTCCGCTTCCTCACAAATCAAATTTTTCTTCTGGGCTATCTCTTCCCGTTCCTTATTCCGTTTTTCAAAAAACTCATTGCAGCGCTGCTGCAGGACATCACTAGCGGCTTTGAAACGCTGCCAGATTTCTTCAGTTTTTTCCGGTGGCACATGACCAAGCTGCTGCCAGCGGTCGCGCAATTCTTTGAGCTTATCCGAAACCACTTGCATATCCTGTATATTCAGCAATGTTTCAGCCAGCTTGCACAAGTCAAGCTTCAATGTATAATGTTCCCAACGCTCAAAATCTCTGACCTCATAACGGTTATGCAGCAATGCGGAGTATTTCTTATTGCGGTGGTAAAATTCGGCAACCAGACGCTGCTTGTCCGCGGAATCATCAGGAAGGACTGCAGCGGCCTGTTTTACCAGCCGTTCCAGTTCAAGCCGCCGTTCTTTGAATTTTTCAGGCAATTTATCATTAATAAAATTCTGAATCTCATCACAGCAATCTTTCAAGGTCTTAACCGCGTCGGCAATAATCTTCTGTTCATCATTGATCTTAACACGTATTCTTTCACATGCTGATTTAAATTTTGATTCCATTAATTCAATATCCTGAAGTCCTGCTGACGTCTTTTTCCAAGCCTCCTCCAGTCCGTGCAGCAGTCTGGCATCTTTGCCGAGCATTTCCCGGGCTGCAAGCGCTTCGGTCTTTATGCAGATATCATCCAGCAGTCCCAGTTTCTCTTTTCTTACGGCAACTTTGTGCATGGCCTCTTTAATGCCTTCCTCAAATTTCAGGCAGGCGTTTTTGAATCGCTTATCCAGGATTTCCATATATCGCGGTGGCAGCAGTTCAAGGTTTTCCCATTCCTGTTTCCACTGACCAACACTGCGGACCGTTTCAGAATCCTGACGTCCGACAGCATTTTCTATGCTTTCACAAACTTTTTCGCGCTCATGAATAAGGATTTTCAGTTCATCTGACATGCCGGATGTTTTCCTGTTTTCTTCAGCAGCGGCTTCTTGAATCTGCTCTGCTTCCAGATGTTGAAAATCTTTAAGTCTTTCATTGGCAACTTTTCTGACCGTCTCGGAATAAGAAGACGCAGCAGCAGCTCCCAGCGATTCTTCATCGTCAAGGCGCGCGAGAAGTTCATTCCCCAGGGTATCATCATGCAAGTTCCGGAGTACTTTAATAATCTGTTCTTTCGATTTAATTCTGGCCACGGCGCAGGAGGATACTTCGGGCGAGATACTGCTGCAGGCAATCGTCGCCAGCAAATGTTCATCATCAATCTTTTCAACATATCCGCAAAGATCATAATCCGAAGCCCCGGACATGACCAGGCCGGAATAGCGCCGGTTAAGCTTGTCTTTCAGAGAATTGATTGCGGACGAGTCTGTTTCACCGGTCAAAAGTTTCTCCAGTAATTCCACATCTTCAAGTTTTGCAATGGCGGCGATTCTTAACCCTGGTTCTGGGTCTTCGGATGCCACTTCAAATATAAGCTCTTTCTCTATTGGAGAAATCTCTTCAAGCGTGGCAAGCCTGATTGCTGCATCTTTATGTTTTAAATTACTTTTCTGAAAGAAATTAACTCCGAACATTGAACCGGTCTCCCCATTGTTCTTTACTTGATGTTCTACACTATAACAGGATTATAGCAAAAAATCCAGTTGAAAATCATAGAATACAGTTTAAGAGTTGAAATTAAACAGATTTGAACTATATATTATAGGTTCAGAATATAAGAAACAAATTTTTAAAATTTTAACAGGAGACAATAAATGTCAGGACAAACTAAAAAATTTAAGGCGGAAGTTCAGCATCTGCTGGACTTGATGATTCATTCACTTTATTCTAACAAGGATATCTTTTTGAGGGAATTGATCGCCAACGCGGCCGATGCCATAGATAAGGCCAGATTTGAAGCGCTGACCAATAAAGAAATCAGCCGCGAATGGGAAATACGTCTGGAAATCGACAAAAACAATAATTTAATAAAAATCCGCGATAACGGCATCGGCATGACAGAAGATGAAGTCATTGTCAATATCGGCACCATCGCCAAGTCAGGAACCAAAGAATTCATCAAAGCTATCGAGGAGAGCAATCCCAAATCCGCTGATATCCCGCAGTTGATCGGTCAGTTCGGCGTAGGCTTCTACTCATCATTCATGGTCGCTGAAAAGGTTGAAGTGCTGACGAAAAAAGCAGGTACCGATGCCTCTGCTGTCCGCTGGACTTCTGACGGCAAATCCAGTTACCAGATCGAAGAATCCACTAAAGAAGATCAGGGAACAGAAATCACCGTTCATCTGAAAGAAGACGCCAAGGCTTATCTGGAAACCTGGAAAATCTCCGAAATCGTCAAGAAATATTCCGATTTTATCGAATATCCGATTATTCTGCCGTTTACAACGACCAAAGAAGATAAAACCGAAACAACTGAAGAGCGTACCCTCAATTCACAGAAGGCAATCTGGCTGCGCACCCCGGAAGAGATCACTGAAGAAGATCATAAAACTTTCTATTCGCACCTGTCACATTTCAATGGCGCTCCGCTTAAAGCAATCCAGTTTTCTGCCGAAGGTACCTCTGAATTCAAAGCATTGCTTTATATTCCGGAAAAGTCCCCGTTCAATATGTTCATGCCGGATGTTCAGAAGAAAGGGCTGCAGCTCTATGTCCGTCGCGTATTCATTACTGATGAATGCAAAGACCTGATTCCGGATTATCTCCGCTTCATCAAAGGCGTGGTTGACTCCAATGACCTGCCGCTCAACGTTTCCCGCGAAATTCTCCAGGAAAATCCGCTCATCATGAAGATTCAGAAGAACGTGATCCGCAAAGTTCTCAGCGAACTCCAGAAAATGCAGGAAAACGAGCCGGATAAATATGCCGCGTTCTTCAAGGAATTCGGCAAGATACTCAAGGAAGGCATCCATACTGATTTCTCCAATCAGGAAAAGATCAAAGAACTGACTATGTATGAAACGATGAACAATGAAGCCGGTAAACTGGTTTCGTTGAAACAGTATGTCGCCCAGATGCCGGCGGCGCAGAAAGATATCTATTATATCACAGGAGAAAGCCGTGCTGTGTTTGAAAACTCCCCTGCCCTGGAATATTTCCGCAGTCAGGGCCTCGACGTACTGTTCATGACCGACCCCATTGACGAATGGGTCATGCAATCAATGCACCAGTACGACAAAAAACATTTTAAACCGGCTGCCAAAGGCGAAATCGAACTCGATGAAGACAGCCGTAAGAAATCAGATGCAGTCATTAAAGACGCTGCGGAGAAACATAAAACGCTTATCGAGTTTCTCCAGAAAGAACTCGGAGAAAACATCCAGCAGGTTCGTTTTTCTCCCAGACTGACTGAAAGTGCCTGCTGCCTGGTCGGAGATGAGACTGCCATGAGCCCGCACATGGAACGCATGTTCAAAGCTCTCAATCAGCAGATGCCGAAAACCAAACGGATACTGGAGCTGAATGCATCGCACCCGCTGGTCAATGCTCTGCAAAAATTGTATGATAAAGATAATAACGATCCGAAACTCAAAGATTATGCCGGAATGATCTATGATCAGGCGCTTTTGACTGAAGGCAGCCCGATACCGGATCCGATGAATTTTTCCAGAAGAATTACCGCGCTTATGGTGTCAAACGCCGAAAAAAATTAATTTAATTCGGTTTTCAGCTTGAAAAAAACTTTTCTCGGGCAATCTTTTAGAGCCCGAGATTTTTCCGGAGGGGTGGTCGAGTGGTTTAAGGCAGCGGTCTTGAAAACCGCCGTAGAGTAATCTACCGTGGGTTCAAATCCCACCCCCTCCGCCACTTTTTTGCCGTTCCGGCAAAAAACACGAAGTGTGTCGAAGACATACTTCACTTCACATGACGAAGTCATACTTCACACCTTCGCATCTTCACACCCTCGTGCTGCTTCCAGTTCGACACGTGAAAACGCTAATTGCATTCGCTTGTGAAGACACAAACTGACGATTGCTTGTGAAGTCTTTCTGCGAAACGCGCGAGAAAGTCTTCAAAAGCAGGCAGGGACGGGATCTTAATTCACAAATCTTAAGAAGTCAAATAAATAAAATTGCCACAAGCCGTCTATTTTCAAATTTTCCGCATTTGCCTCTTCACGGGTAAATTCTTAGGGAGATTGATCCGCCTTATTTGCCTGGCAGCGATTCAAAGCCTGAGATTACGTCGAACATTTCCTCGTCGATGCCGTCCTGTCGCAAACTATGGAATTTCCTGTTTAACTCCTCCAGCAATTCATCAATGTTTTTGTCGGCGCGCTGCATTGCCGCCAGACGGCTCGCGTTTTCGCTCGCCAAGGATTCAGCGCACGCCCTGAATAGCGAGATGAAAAGATATTCACGTATAAGTGCGCGCAGAGTGGTGGTGTCGCCGCACATGACCTCTGGCAAGTTTTGAGTCGGCCAGCGGATTTTAGTCAGACCTTGCAACCATAGAGCGTCTAGTGGCAGCAGACGCTGGCTTACCGGCTCATAAAGCACTCTGGATTGCGGACGGTTATGAAAAACATAAAGTTGAGCGTTCTCGTCTCCGTCGCGATATGCTTCGCTGGCGATTTGAATCTGCCCGACTAGAGGGGTAATAGCCTGGACTGAATTCGGAACGGAGAAGAATTCCTCCGGCGGCATGCCTGCGTCCGCCAGACGCGCATGCAGACGCTCACCGACAGCCCATATCCGGGGTTTGCCCGGCAGGTCGGCGAGTGTCTTGATCGCGTAATCGGCTACCACGTCATTAAACTGTCCAACAAGTCCCTGATCGGAACCGAACACAATCGCGCCAATCACACCCGCATCATTTTTTTGTTTCCGGTCCGCAGTAAAGACGTCCGGCAGGCTTTTCAGAAAACAAGCACCCAACCCCAGCTCAACAGTGCGATAGTAATCCACCAGTGAGCGGACCGAATTTTCGTACTGGCCGATACTCGACGCCGCCAGGGCTTTCATGGTGCGGACGACGGATTGAATATCACCGACACTGCTGATCTTCCGGCGCATGTTCGCTATGGTGTCACTCATGATTTCTCTCCGGATGCATTGCTCCGTGTATTCGCGTCACTGCCATGCTTCCTGCCGGTCTTTTCGGATTTGGCGTCATTCCCCGGCTGAAATGGTACTAGTTCCTGACGGATGAATTCGATGATTGCCTTGCGATCCTCGTCACTCAATTCTTCCGCGGTTTCAAATCTTGCGCAAATTTCCGGCGGGAGTTTCGCCGCCGCCTCACGCATGGCCTGCACGGCATTGGACATCCGGTCAACCGGTAACTGGTCGAAGAGTTCCTCAGTCAAAGCCAGCAGGATGGCGATTTGCGCCGGGACGGATACCGGAGCCATATCTGATTGTTTGAGACAGGCACGGATTCTCCATCCGTGCTCGATGATTCTGCGGGTGGTTTCATCCAGATGTGCGCCGAACCTGGTGAACGTCTCCAGTTCTTCGAACTGCGCATAGGCAAGTTTCAAATCGCCAACCGCACGGCGGTAGGCCGTCCGCTGCGCCTTGCCGCCGACACGTGAAACGGATTTGCCGATATCAACCGCAGGGAGCACTCCCAATTCAAACAACAACGGCGAAAGGTAGATCTGACCGTCCGTAATCGAAATCAGATTGGTCGGAATATAGGCGGAAATATTCTGCGCCTCTGTCTCGACGATCGGCAGCGCCGTGAGGGATCCGCCGCCCCGTTCTCTGCACAGATGAGTGGCGCGTTCCAGCATCCGCGAATGGATGTAGAAAATATCGCCGGGAAAAGCTTCACGTCCGGGCGGGCGGCGAAGCAGAAGGGAAAGTTCGCGGTAGGCGCGGGCGTGGTGAGTCAGATCGTCATAAACTATCAGCACATCGCGCCCCTGCTCCATAAAATACTCGGCAATGCTGGTTGCGGCGTAAGGCGCTATATAGGCAAGGCCGGGCGGGTCGTTGCCTTCGGTCACGACCACGACAGAGTAATCCATTGCGCCTTTTTCACGGAGGCCGGCTACTGTTTTCGCCACCGATGAAGCCCGCTGTCCGATAGCGCAGTACACACACACAACATTCTGTCCGCGCTGGTTGAGTATTGTGTCAATAGCAATAGCAGTCTTGCCTGTTTGACGGTCACCAAGAATCAATTCACGCTGACCGCGACCGATTGGAATGAGCGCGTCGATGACCACGATTCCAGTTTGAAGCGGCACCGTGACCGGTGCGCGGTCCATGATGGATGCGGCGGGACGTTCAACCGGCAGGCGGTCACTGGTAATAACCTGCCCTCCGCCATCAAGCGGCCGGCCCAGCGGGTCGATTACGCGTCCGAGCAATCCGTCGCCAACTGCCACGTCCATGACCCGGCCTGTGCGTTCGACTTCATCGCCCGCTCGCAGATGAGAGTGTTCACCGAGCAGCACGACGCCAATTTCATCTTCGTCAACATTAAATGCGATGCCGAATACACCGCTGGAAAACTTGAGAAGTTCCTCGAATCCGACGCCGGGGAGTCCGGATACTCTGGCGATGCCAGTGGAAACGTTCATGATCGTGCCCACCTCATGCGGCGCAAGCTGCGGCATGAAATTTTCCCGCCCGCGGCTTATTTCACCGAATGTGCGGTCTAAGACACTCTGCAAATTTTCAACCCCGGTATTCATCGGTTTGTTGTTTCCAGCTCAGGTTTATGTGGTTCAGGATTGGCTTTAGCATCCGGACTTCCCTGCTTTTTCAGAAGCTCTCCGACTCCATTTTCCAGCAAATCCAGGTAATTCGCAATACTCCAGGCCACCTTTTGACCATTCGATGAGAGTTCAATCCCGCTGATCAGATCCGGTAAGGTTTCGAATTTTAGGCGAATATCAGCCGAAAATGTTTCATTGAGCGCATTTTGTATCGCCGCGCATTGCTCCGCGGACAGTTCAAACACACTGCGTACAAGCACAGGGTCAGACGCTGTCTTAATGGCCTCTGCGAAGACTTGTTTTGCTTCGCCGTCCATCGCGCGTAAACGGCGGGTGAATACCCCGACAAGGCATTCTTCCAAATTTGTCGAGGCGAGATCAGCCAGCGCTTTTCGCGCAATGGCAAATACTTCCTGCCGGGCCCGGCGTCCAACGGCCTGGTTAAGGTTGCGTGCATCGTTTTCCAGTGCTTCCCGTAGCTTGACGCTCAGGGAGGAAGCAGCATTGTGTGCTTCTTCCAGCAGCCGCTGACGTTCGGCTTTCACCTCATCAGCAGTTCTGCCCATGAGCGCAGCGCGCTGCTGCTCGAACTCCTCGTTCTTCCGCAGGAACTCGTCGTGCTCCTTTTGGGCTTCGGCTTTTTTCGCATCGGCGTCCGCCAATTCCGCGGCTATCCGCTTTTCCCGTGCATCGATGGCATTGAGAATTGGCTTGTAAAGAAAGCGTTTCAGCAACCACACCAGAATGAGGAAGTTAATCAATTGTGCACAAAATGTAAACCAGTCAATCAGCATAAGTTTACTTTCCTGCCGTTTGGGTGATGACGTAATTCCAGAACGGATTGGCGAAAATCAGGATCATCGATATCACGAAACAGTAAATTGCCATGGACTCGATCATCGCCAGACCGACGAACAGCGTCCTGGTGATAGTTGCTGAAGCATCCGGCTGCTGAGCCAGCGAAGTCAACGCCGTCGCGACCGCCTTCCCTTCCGCCAGCGCAGGTACCATCGTGCCGAAACCGGTAGTCATGCCGGCGGTGACAATTGATGCCACCGCAATGATCGTCATGTTATCCATAGTATCCTCCTTGTGTTTTCATAGTTCATGGTTCAATGTTTTTCTTCGGCTTCTGTTGTAAGATTATGGACCCGCGTTCCGGCCGCAATGTAAACCGCCGCCAGAATGCTGAAAATATAGTCCTGCACCATTCCGGTTAGCAGACCGAGCACCGTCATGGCGATCGGAAAAATGAGCGGCGTGATAATCAGTAGAATGGCGATAATCATCACCCCGCTCATCATGTTGCCGAAAAGACGGACAGCCAGTGCCAGAGTTCGCGAGAGCTCGCTGATGATGTGAAACGGCAGCATGATGAATGTCGGACTAACATAGGACTTAAGGTAGTTGACGAACCCCTGCTCCTGTATGCCGAAGAACGGTACCGCCACAAACACGCACACCGCTAGTGCCGCCGTGGTTGAAAGCGAACCGGTTGGCGGCTCATAGCCCGGAATTATGGTGCAGAGGCTGGCCAGCGCGACAAACAGGAAGAGCGTTCCCAGAAAGCCGATATACTTCTCCGGACGGTAAAGGCCTATTTCCTCAATTTGTTTCTCCATCCCGGAGACGATTATTTCCAGAAGGTTCTGCCAGCGGGAACGCTTCATACCCGTAGACAGGTTGCGCGTAATGAGTTTTGAACCGGCTGCCAGCACGAGCATCAGTCCCCATGTGAACACGATCGTGCCATTGAGCTTGCAAAATCCGTACTGCCAGAAAATCATCTGATCAGGACTAAGATGCATGGCCGGCCTCCTTTTCAGAACGGTTTTGTTTTTCTCCAGACGCGCGAGTCAGCCTCGTCACGACCAGGCGGGCAATGATAAATCCGAGGAGACACGCCAGCAGACGCTCCCAGTGCTCGCGCCCGATAAAATAAAAACCAGCCATGGCAATGCTCATTCGCATCAAAAAACTGACCAGGAACCAGAGCGCCGGCTGTTTGGACGAAACACCCTTGCGAACCGTCCACCAAAGCCCGCCGAAAAAAATTGCGCCAAGCATAATCCCCGCAACCAAGGACAGCGCCAGACTTAAATTTTCATTCATTCTTATCCTCCTTGTCCTCCTGAATTTCCTTGTCGCCCTTGTCCTCCCGGATTTTACGGTCTTCTTTGCTCACCCAGTGCCAGGCAAGCCAGCAGCCGATGACCAGGCCGATGACCAGCATCATCAACGTCCAGGAGTGGGGTCCTGTATGCCGCTTGTCCAGCCAGATACCGAAAGCCACGCCAAGCAGCACCGGAACCGCCACCGACCAGCCGACAATCCCCATCATGCCCAGGCCGAACCAGATGCCGGGCGTGGAATTACGCCGCGCCCTGAGCTTGCGTGCCGCCTTCGCACCGACCTCCCGGCTGAATGCAGCCTGCTCTTTCGAACTTTCGCTTTCCCTTTTTTCACTCATAATTGAAACTCCGCCATGCGGTGGATGAAACCGCTCTCTATTTTAGCCATTGCCGCGAGGACACTCTGCTCATGCCCGTCCAGAGTCAGAAACTCCTGCTCCACCGCCTCGCGTAATTTATCAAGATCCGTTCCGCCTATCGCACGGCGCACGGAAACAAGCACATCCGGTCCGGTTTTGACCAGTATTCCTTCATTCACGGCCACAAAAAATTCCTCTCCAGATTCAGCCTCATAACTTAAAATTCCAGGAATAAGCGCCGCCACGCAATCGAGTCTGCCCGGCAGAAGTCCAAATGAACCTTCGCGCGTTTCCGCAACAATGCGCGACACGCCGGTTTCCTCGGCGAATACCTGAAACGGCAGGAGAATTTTAAGATTCATGAGTATCGGCAGCATACATGTTACTTTCGGTTTTAACGGCTGCTTTGTCCGGCTGGTTCTTTTTCTTCGCTTCATCAATTGCTCCGATCATGTAAAGCGCTTTTTCCGGATAGTCCTTGAATTCATCGTGCAGAATTCGCTCGCAGCCGTCCAGCGCATCTTTAAGGCTGACCAGCTTGCCCGGCAGGCCGGTGAACTGTTCAGTCGTAAAAAAAGGCTGGGTGAGAAACCGCTCCAGCCGGCGGGCGCGGGCAACCACATTGCGGTCTTCCGGAGAAAGCTGCTCAAGACCGAGCATGGCAATGATGTCCTTCAGCTCCGTGTATTGTGCGAGCGTCCGCCTTATTTCCTGCGCCAGCCTGTAATGCCGTTCGCCGACGATGCCGGGCGTGGACATTTTGGAACTGGACTGCAGCGGGTCAATGGCCGGAAAAAGCCCTTCGCTTGCCCGTTTGCGGGAGAGTACAATCGATGCGGAGAGATGCGAGAACGTATGCACCGCAGCCGGGTCGGTGAAGTCATCCGCCGGTACATATACGGCCTGGATTGAGGTAATTGCGCCGGTGTCGGTGTTGGCAATGCGCTCCTCCAGCGCGGACAGCTCGGTGCCCATCGTCGGCTGATATCCCAGACGTGACGGCATTTGCCCCATCAGGCCGGACACTTCCATGCCGGCCTGGATGAAACGGAAGATATTATCAATAAGCAGCAGCACATCACGGTGTTCGTCGTCACGGAAATACTCGGCCATTGTCAGCGCGGCGTGACCGACACGAAACCTGCCGCCGGGCGGCTCGTTCATCTGGCCGAAAACCATCACCATGTCCGGCAGCACTCCGGCATTCTTCATGTCGCGGTAGAGTTCCTCGCCTTCACGACAACGTTCGCCGATACCGCAAAAGATGCTTACCCCCTCCTGATGTCCGATCATGTTGTGAATCATCTCAGTAAGCAGTACCGTCTTGCCCACGCCGGCACCGCCAAACAGACCCGCTTTGCCGCCGCGTTCGAGCGGCACCAGCACGTCAATTACTTTGATGCCTGTTTCAAAGATTTCAGACTTGGTGGAACGCCGCGCCAGCGGCGGCGGCGACTGATGAACGGAACGCCACTGGACATCGGCCGGGGAATCCTGCCGGTCAATGGGATTGCCAAACACGTTAAACATCCGCGAGAGAATTCCTTTTCCAACCGGAGCCATTAACGGTCCGCCCGTATCCTCCACCATCATTCCGCGAGCGAGGCCCTGCGTGGTTGTCAACGCAATCCCGCGCACGTGATGCGCATCGCGCTGAGCAAGAACTTCGATAACGATCTGCCTTTCACTTCCGGCACGCAGCACCGAATAAATCGACGGCAGACGCTCTTCAAAACGTATATCCACAACACTGCCGCGCACCGAGACGACCACGCCTAAGTTCGATAAAATGATTTTGCTTTTCATGGTTCAATTTCCCCTTTCTCAGCTAAGGTCGTGAACGAGGTAAAGCGTGCTGGATATTATGCATCGTTCGTCCGTAAAACAATAATAGAAGGTACATTTCCCGTGTCTGCTTCAACCGGAATAGCTACGCGGTAGTTCGTTCCTCCTGCCTTCATGACTTTTTCGACGGCCTTATTACGCGTGATTTCCCGCGTTATCTTATGATCGTCTTTACCGTATTTAACATCCTCTTATACATTCATTATATATCTACTGTTTTCAATTTACAAGAAATATGCGGAACAAAAAGAAAGTTATTACTCAGCACGGTAATGGGACGGCACCGCCAAAAGTCCACTGCCGCTAAAAAACGAATTACAGATGGACTTTGGGAAAATATTTCCGCCGCTAATTCGTGATTTTCATGCCGCCCTCTGTCGCTCGCAGGTCAATGATAGACCTATACGGCTGAAGAATATTGAGAAGCAGACTGTTTCCTGCTTATTTCCGGTTTTCTTTTGTTTTGGGAGTCGCTGTTTCTTATAAAATCCTGCCATCTGCATAATATTGTGTACAGTCGTGATCGAATAAATGGCATTATATACAGCAGGTTTTCCTCTGACGCCAAGGCGTCTTAGCGGCGTGAACTGCTTCAACCGCCCGAACAATGCTTCTTCTCCTGATCACATCCGGTAGTCTTCGCGAAACTCCTCGGGTTTTTCATGCAGCCGGCGTTTTCGCAACCGCAGACTCCTGGCATCGTAAGTGATTACATAGTTATTACCGCTTTTTGAGGATGAACACTGCTTGAGCATAGGGCAGTTGCCGCAGACATCTGCGGTAAAAACAGCGCGACCATTTTCTCAAGCATCAGCCTCACCGCATTCTGATCAGATTCACTGGCGGTCTGAGGCAGCGCGGCAGTAATTATTTGAAACGGATTTTCAGGGTTGTAAGTTTCGCTGACTTGCACTTGATAGCCCGCACCCTTATTGTCAATCGAAGCATCCGGGTCAGAGGGATTCACAATAGCCTTCCCGCCTGGATGCTTGCGGATTTTGACCTTGCCGTCATCAATTTTACATTGTTCTGAAAACGCCCGGAACATGTCTTTGAAGGTATTCATGTTTGACAGTTTAGGATGTTTTTCAAAGCGTTCAATCAATCGCAGCATGTCCCAGCCAAGCTGTTCATGATTATTACAAGAATGGCTCCCGTAGCGGACATTGCGCGTTTTTACATCACCATAAATCCAGGTGCCATGAGATTCATAATGCTCCAGCAAATCCTTATCAATCTCATCATACAGTTTCGATTCATGACGTTTTAACTGAACTAGCCCAACTTCCGCGGACTAAAAATTGACATGTTGATAATCAACGAGTTAAGTGTCCAGCTGGCACTACAGTCGTTTCACATCTTCCGTCTGAAGACATTTGTGCGGACCGGCAGCGCGTCCAGTTTTATTCCCAGAACATCA
>CAIPAT010000220.1 GCA_903863035.1 uncultured Lentisphaeria bacterium | reverse complement strand
GTGCTGATGGTGGTAGCGGTTACCTATCTGACTGAACTGGTAATCTGGATTATGCAGATATTCATGACCGTCAACCTGCATCAGGATACCAGCGCGATAGTTTTCGGCATCGCCCATGTCGTGGTGAACTTGATGCTGGCGGGTTGTGTTTTCGTGCTGTCAAGAGCCGAACGCAGTTACCCGATGCCCATGGATGCGATCACGGCAGGCAATGCGTAGCTTTGTATATTTGATTATTGAAAAGGTAAGAGGAGGAGGAAATATGGCTGATAGGAATGGAATTATGAGTGTAATCATTGTCGGTGGAGGCGCTGCCGGAATATCAGCGGCGATATCAGCTTCAAAAAACGGAGCGGACACTTTACTGGTGGAATCAGGAAGTTCCATCGGGGGTGACCTTTTTTCAGGAATGCCGCTACTTGGGACCTACACTTCTCTTGGCAATCAATGTGTTCACGGGATTCTTGATGAAATCATCGATACCTGCAATAAGATTGACCCCCGTGCATATATTGGTCCGGTCTGCGACTGGCGGACTGTATACGGGCTTTGCATTAAACCTGAAATATTATGTCTTGGAATCAACTCGCTGCTTAGAAAATACGGCGTAAAATTATTGCTGAATTCGATGGTTACCGGGGTAAATTCCGCGAATGGAACAGTGACATCGTTGAGAATTGCTACTCAAGGCGGAAAGATTACTACTATTTCGTGCGATGCCGTAGTTGATGCTTCCGGCGGCGGTAACATTACCGCAATGGCCGGCGGAGAAATCCTCGCAGGAGATGAGAACAGAAATTTCCAGCCGGTCAGTCTCGTGTTTCGCATGGCGAATGTCCAGTTTGAACCATTGCTCCGGTTTATACGGGATAATCCGGAAGAAGCGCTGCTTGCGGAAAATCCGGTGCTGAAAAAAAAACGGGCGGAAGCTGCTATGGCGCTTTACAACTCGGGGTATCCGTATGTGGCAATTTCCGCAAACGGCAAAGTATTGGGACAGGCAATAAAAACCGGAGCCATGCATCCATGCACAGCAGCGTTCGTTACGCCAACATCCATTTTACTTGAAGAAGTATGTTTGAACGCCACCCGGATTGGCGGCATTGATTGCACTGATGAATTCACGGTTTCGGCAACCCTGCCGGAACTGGCGGGACAGGTGGCAAATACCGCACGTTTTTTCAAAGAACGGATTCCAGGTTTTGAAAACGCCTCCATCTCTTCTATTGCGCACCGTGTGGGCGTCCGTGAGACGGGGCGGATCAAAGGCGAATACACGTTGTCGCAGTCCGATGTAATTGAAGCGGTGAAACATACGGACGTGATTGCTCGCGGCTGTCATCATGTGGACATTCACGGAGCCGGCACAGCGCAGGTGCGGATTCCGGTCAAGGATGGACAGTCTTACGATATTCCGTTCAGATGTCTTCTCCCGCTTGGATTGAAAAATGTCATAGCCGCCGGACGTTGTATTTCCTCTGACCGCGGGGCTAACGGGTCTCTGCGGGTGATGGGAACCTGCATTGCAACCGGACAGGCCGCCGGAATGGCCGCTGCTATATTGTCAAGGGAAAATAAAAAGGATTTCCGAAGCATAAAAGTTAATGAAATCACTGAATATTCAATAAGGTAAAGACGGGAGAGATGGTATGGATGAACAGCATTATGAAAAGAACAAACTCCTGATTGGCTGGGCTTCACGAGATGTTTCCACTGAGCAGCCAATCGGCATCCGGGGGCAGTTTTATCTGCGGCTTTCTGAAAAGATTCTTGATCCGATTACTGTTACGGCGCTGGCGATTTCTGGAGAAACAGACACTGTTATCTTCCTGTCCTGCGATGTAACGATTATACGATCGTTTCTGGTTAAAATGGTCCGGGAAAAAGTGCGGATGATGAATCCGGCAATTCCGGCGGAAAAAATTATTATGAACGCCACCCATACCCATACGTCAGGCGATCTTTACGAAGATGAAGATTTGTTTGAAACGCCGCCACGGATGCCCGCTAAAAAGTATCAGGAGTTTTTCTCTGAGATGGCGGCTGAAGCTGTCGTCGAGGCGTGGAATAAGCGGCAGCCCGGCGGCGTGGCATGGGGCTATGGTTTTGCGACAGTGGCGCAAAGCCGGCGGAGCGTCTATCTCGATGACGTTTCAAAACGTCCTGACAAAGTTGGCTGCCCCGGCTTGATGGTTGATGGTCACGCAGTGATGTACGGCAACACCAATGATCCGCAATTCAGCCATTTTGAAGCAGGAGCCGATCATTTTCTTAATACGCTCTTCACTTATGATGTCAATAACAATCTGACCGGAGTTCTGGTAAATACGCCATGCCCGTCGCAAGTTTCTGAACATATCTGGATGCTTTCCGCCGATTTCTGGCATGAAACCCGTCAGGAACTGCGTCGTAAATTCGGGCAATCCCTCTATGTTCTGCCGCAATGTTCTGCTGCCGGCGACCTTTCGCCGCATTATATGTACTACAAAGCCGCATTGAAGCGACGACTGGAACTGAAAGGCATTGACGAGCGACTGGATATTGCGGAACGGATAGCCGCGGGAGTGGACGAAATATTCAGTTGGGCATCGAAAGATATTCGTACTGAAGCGCAGTTGTCCCACATCGTCAGGACAATAGAATTGACGCGCCGACCGGTTACTGATGAAGAGTACGAAAATGAAATTAATAACCTTGAATTGCTGAATAAACAGCTCTCGTCGGCCGATCCTGACCCGAAACAGCGCATGATAGCCGATTCGACATTAGCCGCGCGCCGCCGCCGTTGCCAGGCAATTATCGAACGTTACGAAAAATACCAGGCGAATCCTAAGCTGCCGATGGAACTTCATGTGTTACGGCTGGGAGACATTGCTTTTGTCTCAAACCGTTTTGAGCTGTATATTGACTATGCGCATCGCATTCAGGCCCGTAGTCCTGCCGTACAGACGTTTATAATCCAGTTGGCCGGCAGCGAAACTGGAGAATCCGGCGGAACATACCTGCCGACTGCTCGTGGGGAATGGGGCAAAGGCTACAGCGCCTCGCAGTATTGCAATCTTGTCAACTCCACAGGAGGACAGGAACTGGTCGAGGAAACTTTAAAGGCAATTAATGAATTATGGGAAGAATGAAAAACATGAACTTTAAACAATTAAAGAGACGTTATTCTGAACCATGGAATGTAATTGTTGCAACATATCCAGTATCATTGGGTGTTGATGGTGGCGGCGGTAACCTACCTGTCTGAACTGGTAATCTGGATTATGCAGATATTCATGACCGTCAATCTGCAACAGGATACCAGCGCGATAGTCTTCGGCATCGCCCATGTCGTGGTGAACTTGATGCTGGCGGGTTGTGTTTTCGTGCTGTCAAGAGCCGAACGCAGTTATCCGATGCCCATGGATACGATCACGGCAGGCAATGCGTAGCTTTGTATATTTGATTATTGAAAAGGT
>CAIPAT010000219.1 GCA_903863035.1 uncultured Lentisphaeria bacterium | reverse complement strand
TTTTTCTCGACCAGGCTGGCGGCAATGACACAACGTTCAATGGGGAAAAAATTGAATTCAGGCTCGGTCGGCAAATAAAAGGAGGGATTTATACTTGCGATTGCACCAAGACATTCTCTCCCTCAAAGTAACGAGTGCTGATCTGGGATTAAACAATGCCATTCCATTTCCGGCAGCAGAAGTCGGAAATGTCTCTGGATAAATCAAAACCAGAGAGCGGCTTGGCAGACTGCTGAAGTATTACTATCGCCAGGCGGCGTAACCGATTTTCGAACATCTTCTTTTTAAATTCCGGTTAGCTCCCGGCTGGACTCTTCTTGTCTGGTCATGTAATTTTAAGCAGAAATTTCCTCCAAATCCACAAAAAGGCTAAAAAAATTGCCTGTTACAAAAAAATCCTTGGAGTATTTGACTTGCGAAATGACGGAAAGCTTCTTAACCACCCGTCATTTTCCGCTTGATGATTTTTTTACACTACGCGGAGAAACAGGGAATACAAATAAACCTAAACGCAGGAGACCATATTATGTCTAATCGACCGGAGTCCGTTGTCAATATGACCTACTATTTGATAATGGCTATGCTCAAGAACTATCTAAACTATCGGAGTGTCCAAAGGTATAAAAATGGATTTCTCTGTGTCCTTGTGTCTCTGTTGGTTACTAAGGCTTATACGGGTTCAGCCCGGTAAGACCGCGAATCACGACCGACGCGCAAAAACAGCCAAAAATGGCTGGCATGTAGGAAATCGTGCCGACAGTGGAACGAAAGTTTCCGGTTTCCAGATTTTCAACCGGCGTGATGGAGTCGTCATCGACGTCCTCCGGTGAAAACACAGTTTTAAATCCGGATTTGATGTCGAACCGGTGCAGTCTTTTGCGCACGGCTTTCGCCAGCCTGCAATTAAAAGTCTTTGAAATATCTGCGACTTTGACCGTGGACGGATCACATTTCCCGCCGGCCCCCATCGAACTTACCAGCGGAAATCCACGCTGCAGAGTTTTCATGATAAGGAAAGTTTTGGGCGACAGCGAATCAATTGCATCCACGACATAATTGAAATCAGGTTTTAACAACTCGTCGGTTTCATTGTCGTGAATGAATTTATAAAGGCTGATAATTTCCGCTTCCGGGTTGATTGCGGCAAGCCGGGCGGCCATGATTTCAGCCTTGCTCTGTCCTTCGGTATTGACCGTGGCGGGAAGCTGCCGGTTGCGGTTGGATGCTTCGACCACATCGCCGTCAACGATGGTCATTCTGCCAACCCCGGCGCGGCAGATCAGCTCAGCGGCATAGGCGCCGACGCCGCCCAGGCCCACTATCAGGACATGTGAATTTTTAAGTTTGTCAAGCCCGTCTTTGCCGATCAGCATTGCAGTACGCCGTTGCCACGAAGGAAACTCATCAATATTATCAGTCATTTTCTTTCCTGAATATACTTTTAAAATTATGATTCATTATTTCCAGCAGCGCGGATTCATCAATTTCCAGGATGGCAGCTGCCGTTCTATATATGCTCTTAATATCATCCGGACTGTCGTCGGTTTCAAGGCACAAGCGTTCCAGCGGTACGGCTTTCAGCAGCGATTCTTTAACATTCCTGCCGCGCATCGCGGAAGGACCAAATGAGATAAAGCAGCCGTGACAGAGCAGTTGTTCAAGCTGCCGGATGTTACTGTTAAATCCGTGAATCATCCATGGAACGGCGCGGTCTGCCTGCTTTTTCATTTGCAGCAGTTCAGGAAAACACCGGACACAATGAATTATCAATGGCAGTGAATGTTTTTCAGCCAGTTCGATATGCCTGCGGAAAACTCCGGCTTGCAGTTCCAGTTCCGGTCCGTTCAGTCTGTCCAGCCCGGTTTCGCCGATTGCGCAAATTCTGCCGGAAACGGCATAGTCAGCCAGAGCAGACAGGCTTTTTTCAATCTCTTCAGCGGATAATTTATTGAGACTCCAGGGATGAATCCCGCAGGCGGCAAACTGCTCCGGCTGTACTGCCGGAAACGGCGCATCCGGCTCAAAACAGACAACTGCCGTCATGTCCGGCGATATTTCCGGTCGATGCGCATGAAAATTAAGATATTTCAACTTCTGTATTTCCTTTTATGCCTGAAAGCACTTCACTCATCTTCTCACTCAACCTGGTCAGCGAAAACGGCTTTTTAATAAATCCGTCAGCTCCGATTGCCAGAGCTCTCTGCACTCTGGCGTCATTGGTGTAACCTGACGTCATAAGTACCTTGACAGAAGGATTTATTTCTCTAAGTTTCTGATACGCTTCCAGCCCGGAAATACCTGGCATTGCCATATCCAGCAGTACCGATTTTATCTCCTGCTGCCGGGACTTGTACAGCTCGCATCCGGCGGTACCGTCCACAGCACAGATGGTGTCATAGCCGACAGCCTCGAGCATTTTTGACGCAGTAATCCTGATCGCCTCTTCATCGTCAATAATCAAAATCAGACCTGTGCCGAATGCCAGTTCTCCGTGAGTTTTTTCCTGTGCCATGTGTTCATCATCCAGTTTCAATTCGGGCAGTCCAATGGTGAATGTACTACCCTCGCCAGACTCAGATTTTACCTCCACGTAGCCGTTATGCCGGTCAATAATGCTGTAAACCATGGAGAGACCGAGCCCGGTTCCCCTGCCTTTGCTTTTGGTGGTGAAAAACGGATCGAATATTTTCGGCTGGATCTCGCGCGGAATGCCGACCCCGGTATCCTTAACAGAGATTTCCCAGTAAGCTTCATCTGAAGAAATATTTGCTTCCGTATTCTCTTCGGCATGAGCAGGCGGCCGGTGCAAAGCCCGCTTTATCGAGACATTTATTGAACCGCCGCGAACGTCCTCTTCTCCAAGCATTAATGTCATGGAATGTTCCGCGTTTATCAGGAGATTAAGTAAAACCTGCTCAATCTGGGTCTGGTCAGCTTTGACCATAGCTCTGGACACAGGCATAAAAGTATTAATGTTCACGCTTTTGTCAAAAGTGCTGCGGCAGATTTCAAGGACACTGAGCAAAGCCTGCTTAAGATCAACCGGATTGAAGGTAAGCTGGCTCTTGCGCGAAAGCGTCAGCAGTTGCTCGACCATGCTGGAGGCGCGGGTGGTGGAACGTTCCGCGATAGCGGTGAATTCTTTGATTTCCCCGATTGCCGCCGGGCTGTTTTTCAGGTAGTAATTTACCATGGATATTGCGCCTTTGATGCCGCCGAGAACGTTATTAAAATCATGCGCCAGGCCGCCGGCAAGCGTGCCGACGGTTTCCATTTTCTGGGCCTGTACGAGTTGTTCGCCCTTTTTGATCAGTTCGGTAACGTCTTCCAGAATGATAACGGCCCCAGGATTTTCATTCGCCGGCAGCGGATTGATTGAAATATTGAAATAAAGTTCATGTTCCTGGATAATGCTTTCACGGTAAAGTTCCAGAAATTTCCCGGATTTAGCGGCGTCTTCAATCTGAGTGCGGTAATTGTTCAGAAACGGCGCGACATCCCAGAGTTTGCTGCCGATGGCAAATGCCGCCTTGATGCCGGTGTATTGCTCCATCGGGCGGTTCCACTGGGTGACGATGCCTTTTTCATTGACCGCCGCCAGCAGCAGCTTGATTGAGTCCAGCACCTGATTAAGATAATTCCGGGTGGTGCGCAGTTCGCCTTCAACCCGTTTACGGTCGGTCAGATCGTTAAATATCAGCAGATTCCTGTTGCCGATCAGTTTATGGCGCACTTCTATCTCCAGCGTTTCTCCGCTTTTGCAGGTAACCTTGAATGTTTCTCCGCCGAACCGGTCTCCGGTGACATGCCCGACCCACAGGCTGATTACTTTTTTCCGGTAGTTTTCGTCAGGCATGGCCAGGTTGAACCAGTCGTCAAAAGTAGCCATGTCTTTTTCGTAATAACCGAACATCCGGCTGAACATATTGTTAACAGAATAGGTTTTATCGGGGTTGATTACCGCCATGGGCAGCGGAGAGTTTTCAATCAGTTCACGGAATTCCATTTCCTTGTTTCGCCGTTCGCTGATTTCCGCTTGCAGTTCAGTCATTGAATTCTGAATTTTCGCCGCCATGTCGTCAAATGCACGCCCCATGATGCCGACTTCATCGTCGGGGTACTGGTGGTTGCAAGACTCAGGGAATTTGCCGGCGGCCATCGCTTCCGCCGAGTCCGCCAGGTCGCTGAGCGGCGCCAGCGCCTTCTGGATCAACCAGTAGAGCAACCCTACGGATGCCAGCATACAGCCAAGCACCGCGATAAGCTGCCGTAAACTGGATTCGGACACTCCTGCATAATAATCAACATCCGCCGGAAGCGAATAACATACCAGCCAGCGCCACGGCTTAAACGCCTGATAAAAAACTATTTTTTCTCCATAAGGGTCATTCAGCCGGATTTCTCCTTCGCCGGTCTTCAACAGCTTATCGACCGCCACCTTGTCCCATGTGAACAATGCTCCCGCAGGCAGGGTCGGATGCACGATATATCTGGAGTCGGCAGAAACGATAAATAGATATTTGGCAAAGTCAGGACTGCTCTGGTAGTTGTTCTTTACATGCTCGATTACCTTTTCCTGCGCTTCTTTCGGAGATTTATAGATTTTTTCAAAAAAAAGATTGTCCTGCTCACTGATGGTATTCATCAGAAATTTTATTTTTTCACGGGACACTTCCGCGTTCAGCGATGCGACCTCCTGCCGGTAGGAACGTGTTCCGGTCCAGAGTAAAAGATATGAGAATACCGCCAGCAGAATAATGAAAAATCCTGAAAGTTTGGTCTGTATTTTCATATGCGGTATTGATACTCCTTGCATCGCTCCATCCTGTAAAAACTCGTATATTCCCGGACGGAAGAAAATCATGCAAGGTTATCAATAGCCGTTATCATCATTCAATGCAAATTATTTTTATCTTGCGCCATCAAAAAAAACGTATTTTATTCAAGCCGGTCTATGAGAATGATCATTTACCGGAAACGGTTTCCCCTGATGGGTTCAGACTTAGCGTTCCGAAATTTTCCGGAGTGTGATTACCGCCTCCGACAACCGGCAGCTGGCAGATATTTTCCCTGCCTGGTCTGTTTCTCGCAAAAAGCATGCCCGGCTTTATGTCTCCGGGATTATTTACTTTCAAGTCTTTCCACGGAATCGCCATTTCCATCGTCCAGCCGTCTGCATCAAAATTCACTGCACTTTTTACATCCGCATTAAATTTTTTATCCAATACATTGGAATCGTAAATCACATTCCCGGAATTGATGATAAACTGATAGTAATTTTTCCGGTCGCAACCGGGGGCTAGAAATAATTCCATACTGTCATCTTCCCATAGCGCAAAATCCCGTTTGGAGTGCTTCCTGATTATTTTATTTTTATCCGGCTCATAACATTTCGCCGCCCAGTAGAGATAATTATTATCATAAGCCAGCCAGACTTTTGTCTCAACCTTTGACTTGCCGAAATTCACAAAATCCCTGAATTCTCCAGCAACCTGGTTCTGCCAGCATTTGTCGTCTAGCCTGCCGTCAATAACCGGAGCGGAAGCCGTATATGGCACGCCGGGTTCAGCGCTGTTTATCAGAAAAAAAGGAATCGGCAGTTTCATCTTGAACTTATTACCGCCGGTGATTTCAAATTCCCCGTCCGCCTGCGGCACCGGAAATACAGTTTCGACGTTGCCTTTTAAGATTAAAACAATTTCCTGCTCCGCTGGAATTTCTCCGTTAAACACGGGCGTTGAAAAGCTCCAGTTCTTATTGCCGGCAAGATTTATCTTATATTTCAACGTATCCTTGCAGGGATTTTTAATCACTACCGGCAGTTCAAACGATTTATCTTTATAGACAATATTCTTCCGGTCTGCTTTGAACTCTTTAAGTATTTTTGTAATTTCCTCCGTCAAGATATTTTCATCCGCAATACCTTCCAGCATGATATTGGCAAATACCGGGCGTCTGTCATTGGACACAGAAATCCACATGAAATGATCCAAACGGCCTGATTCTCCAATCGCATTAATGCCACCGGTGGTCGACATGCGGAAATATTTCTGCTTGTTTCTTTCAAATTTCATATACTGATGTTCATGCCCGGCAAAAATGGTGTGATTTCTTCGACTTAACTCCCTGAATAAAGGCTCCGGTTCTTTATGCTTTTTCAAGTATGAGTCCTGCCATATCGGGTAATGCACAAAAATAAAAGTCTCTTTGATATCCGGATATTTTTTCAAAACCTCAACAGCCCAGTCAGATTGTACTTTCCCGATACCATCATCTTCCGTCTCCTGGGAATGCAATACCATAAAAAGCACATTCTTATAGAGAAAATAATAATATTTCGGCCCGTATAATTCCTGCCACACTTTGCGCAGTTCCGGATATTTTAACATATCCTTGCCGGAACCGGTATCATGATTGCCGGCAACATAAAAGAACCGCATATCCAGCTGTTTGACAATGGCATCAAACTCATGCCTTTGAGCAACCAATTTCTGACGGTCATTGGTATAGCCTTCAATAAGGTCCCCGACGCAAATCACAAAGTCCGGTTGTAAAAGATTTATTTTCTTTATCGCATCCTCAAAAATCCCCGGACGCGCACCGCCTGTCCTGTCTGCAACCACCACAAAATGAAATCTTCCGTCAGTATTAACCAGCGGCTTATCCGTCCACGGTTTTGCAACAGATGTCAATTCATGCTGAAAAGAGTTTTCGTCAGCCGCACAAAAACAAGTCAGCGCCAGCATTAAACAACTCAGCAGCCATTTCATTTCAGTCTCTCCATTTTTAATTATATTTATTTTCTTACAGCCTTGTACAATCCGGCAATATTCGCCGCAGCGGAAAATAGATTCTGCCGCGTCGCGCTGATTGCTTCCTGCAAGGTGCAGGGGCCGGGGGCAATGCTGAACGCTCCGGCAAACAGTCTGCCGAACGCTTCAGCACCGCCTAAAACCGCTCCGGAAAGAAGCACTGCCGGAACTCCTGCCTTTTTCGCGATTTCCGCAACGACCGCACAAAGTTTCCCGTTCGCTGTCTGCGAATCGGAACAGCCTTCGCCGGTAATAAGCAAGTCTGCTCCTTGCAAATGGTCTTCCAAGCCGGTAAGCTCGATCATCAGCCCTGCCCCGGAAACCATTTGTGCTTTGGTCAAAACCCGCAACGCGAAGCCAAGCCCGCCGGCGGCTCCATCGCCGGGGTTATCGCATCCGGAACAAAGTCCGGCCTGTTTCAAAACTTTCGCATAAGACGCCAGATTCAGCTCCAGCAGTTCGACCATCTCTGGAGTTGCACCTTTTTGCGGTCCAAAAACCCTTGCCGCGCCATTTGCACCAAGCAGCGGATTGGTAACATCACAGGCAACTTTAATCCGGCATGTCTTAAGCAGCGGTTCAACCATTGAGCAATCAATCCTGTAGATTCTGCCCAAATCCCCTCCACCGATGCCATGTGGCAGCACTCTGCCGTCAAGGTCAAAGAAACGAAACCCGAGGGCCTGGGCCATACCGGCTCCGCCGTCAACAGTGGCACTTCCGCCGATGCCGATAATTATCTCCTGAATCCCTTTGTTGAGAATAGCCCGGATTATTTCGCCGGTTCCGCAAGTGGAAGTCTTCAGCGGATTCAGTTGCCCCGCAGTCAACAGTTCAATGCCGCTCGCAGAAGCCATCTCCATAATTGCGCAGACCCTGCCGCCCGGCATGCCGTAACAGGCTTTTACCGGCATTCCAAGCGGTCCGGCAGCAATAAGCTCTTCAACATGTCCGTCCGTTGAAATAATCGCGGCTTCCACAGTGCCTTCGCCGCCGTCCGCCAGCGGGATCGAGATTATTTCGACATCCGGCATCACAGACCTGATCCCAGACTCAATCGCGATGCAGACTTCCGGGCTGCGCAAGCTGCCTTTAAAAGAATCCGGAGCAATGACAATCTTCATAGATTCCTCGATATGTATTTATTCTTTGATAATCAGCTAATATTAGCTTCATTTCCTGTTTTTGCCATATTTTTTACCTTTTTATCAAAAAAAATACATTTTTTGATTTTCGTGCTTGAATATTTTCGTTGAAGCCTTCTAGTATAGGCTCTCGAATGTTAAAGCATTCGGAAACTAAATGGTGGCGGGATAGCTCAGTCGGTAGAGCAGAGGACTGAAAATCCTCGTGTCCCCAGTTCGATTCTGGGTCCTGCCACCACTTTTTTTTGATACCCGTCCATGACACACTCCCCTCTTTGCAAATTTCACGTTGGACACAATGCGCACTCATTTTGGACATCCACTCATAGTCTTTGGATAGTCGTTGAGCAGTGGCTTTTTAACCACAGGCACAAAGGCACAGAGAAAACATTATTTCCGGTTCAAATCCGGATCCATTTTGACTATTGACTCCTTCTCGCTTCTTACCCATTCTGGACAGCCTCTCGCACATTTTGGACACCACTATACAGAATCGTTTCTCTTTGTTCTTACCATTCACCAGTCACATTCTTTATCATTTTGGACATCCTGGACACTGTCTGAACACAAGGCCATCGGCGCTGGTCCAACAACCCGGAGATTTTAGAGAGTCATTGAGCATAAAGTATGGCGGTTTTGCCCAAACCACCTGTTGAGCCAGTTTCGGCGAAACTGGCCTACTCAAAACTCCGCACGCTACCTCCACTCCGAGATTTTGGACGCCACCGTCCGGCACGGACGGCACTACACCAAGACGTATTTTGGACACTATATGCAAGTTCTAATCCCGCAGTCGCGGGACCAATCAGAAGATTGGAGAATTGCGGGAGTGCTAAAGTTATTAATACAGTAAAATCCCAGACCTTCAATGCATTTTG
>CAIPAT010000218.1 GCA_903863035.1 uncultured Lentisphaeria bacterium | reverse complement strand
TCTGGGGCCTTTCAGTAGCGCCCGGTTCATGCCGCAACTTGCAATATTATTCTCACAATCGGAAGCGTTGAAATTGCGCGCTTTAATCTGCGGATACTCCAGACGGCTGATAAAATCAGTCATTCCGCCAAAACCGGCGCAGAAAATAACCCGCTGATCTGTTTTTATCCTGTAATGAATAAGAAAGCCGTCTTCCGGCATTAATGGGAATGCAGAAATATTCACTTTGACGTCTGGAAACCAGGGAGAGAACTGACAGAACTCATATTCCATCCAGCCGTTGCGAAAAATCGCTACAACATCCTCGGAGTTGTGAAACCAGTGTGAACTGACATCCACGTCTTGAGAATAGAAAGAGGGTATTTTCAAGCCGGGTGCTAAAGCCAGTCCGCTCATTAAGACTCCGCTTTTTGCATAATTGCCCCAGTTGTTTTTCGTCCAATCGGTAACCGCTCCCATAAATAAAGGGAGGTCTCCGGCAAAAGTAAAATACCTTTCCTGGAGATCATCATTGGCATGCGCACCATACAGTGTACGGTTGAAAAATTCCCGGCTGCCGATGATTTCATAGCCGTTATCCACCGGCTGATAGCGAGTTCTGTTTGATGATTTCATATTAATACCATTTTACTATTCAATTAATCCCGCAGGGGGAAATAAATCATTTTCTTACCACGAAACACACGAAAGAACACGAAAATAAAACTAAATCTATTTTTACCACAGAGGTAATCCCGCAGTCGCGGGACTAACCCGATAGTTAGCAGAACCCAGAGTAAAACCAGTAGTCAGCGAATTATTGCGGGAATACCCGCCGCAATTCGCTGACTGATTTTTTTCGTGCTTTTTCGTGTCTTTCGTGGTTAAACATGTATTCTCCTCATGCTCTTCATAGTGAAACGGGTTTTATCCTGTATATCACTGTTAAATTACAAGCCGAGAAGTTTCACCGCGTTCTCTTTGGCAATTTTATTGAATACCTGCTCGCTGATTTTCTTCGTATCGCGCCATTCAATGAGAAGGTCAACCATGGGAAATGGGGAGTCAAAGCCGCAGATGTCAGTTCCGAACAGCAGGCGGTCCTGGAACTCGTTCAAAAACTTCGGGCCGTACTCAGGATCACGGGCCAGTGCGTTCGCGGGCGACGGATCGGACAAATCGCCATATAAATTCGGATACCGGCGGAACAGCTTTGGCACAACGCCCTCTTCTTTAATCGGACCAGTCGGCGGGTTCCATCCGACCTGTTCGCCGTCAGGATTGAATGTCGTCTTCCGCTGGGCCGGAGTTTCCAGACGGCCTATTTCCGACCAGAATACCGGGCCGTGCCCGAGCATGATGAGCTTCGGGAAACGCTGCAAAGTATGTTCCAGTTGCGGCAGACCGGGATCGTCGTACAATCCGAAATCGCCGCCTACCACATCGGAGCCGTCGCAGATCACCGGAAGCCCGACTTCCTGCGCGTGTTTGAACAGGTTTTGCACCATGGGATGCATGACCGGCACGTTCAGCATCACCTCGCCCAATCCCTTGCAGCCCTGGTCGCGGTAGTACCGGAGCAAACGGTCAAGCGGCGCGTCAGCCGAATTGGTCAGAGCGCGCGGATCAATGTTGCAAAACGGGATGAACCGGTCCGGATACTGCTTCGCCATATCAAGAATATCCTCATTGGCCTGGGGCAGATAGATTTCCGGGCTGACAATCGGGAGCAGTACCCCACGTTCGATTCCGGCCTGATCGTAGCGTTCAAGCACCTGCTCCGCGGTGCAGAATTGTACCACGAATGGAATGGGCCGCCGATACGCGTGGGCATGAATGTCTATAAACATTTTGTTTGTTCCTTTTCTGAGAATTTTGTCCAATTTCTTAATGTTTTCATATTGTGGACGCTCACGCTTATATTATATATTTTACCATAAAAATTAAATATCCAGGTTGAGTTTTACCGTCTGTCCGGTCTCGATTGACCTATCGGCGGCGAGGCACATCATGGCGCTGATGTAACCGTCGCGGACGTTGGCGTTGATGGACGACTCCCCGCCTTGCAGCAACTTGAGGAACCCTTCTGCCAGATACTCCGAACTGCCCATGTGTCCGACATCGGCCCAGTCGTGGGTCTCGAAAAGCGAGGACCCCGGCTTGTCGTTGAAACGGGTGATGCGGATAGTGCTGGTGCCCTTGACATAGGCGCCGGTGGTGGGGTGTTCCTCGAACTCGCCATAGAGGCGCAATTCCAGAATCCCCTCGGTGCCGATGAAATAACCGCCGCGCTGTCCGCCGGAGAACGGAGCGTTGAAGGTTTGCGAGTAGGACGCGGTCACCCCGCCCTCGTACTTGATGGCCAGTACCTGGTTGTCGTCAATATCAATCTCCCTGGCATAGACACAGCGGCGCAGTTCAGGTGGCAGCAGCGGCTTGCCGGCATCCAGCTTGCGCCGGTAGATGCTCATCGTGCAGGTCATCTTCCGGTCGCAGACATCGCAGGTAAGATCGTCGGGCATGTCACCGCCGTAAACCTGCCTGGAGCCAAAAGCCGCGACGGCTTCCGGCTTCAACCCGATGAAATAGTTGATCAGATCCAGATCGTGCGTACCCTTCTGCAACAGCAGGCTGCCGACGTTCTTCCGTGTCCGCATCCATGCTCGGAAGTAGATGTCGCCATAGTGTACGTTGTTGACGAACTGCACTGAGACGATCCGTCCGATGTCACCGTTCCGGATGTGCCGGCGTGCGGATTCCGCCACCGGCGACCCACGCAGGCTGAAGTTGACTGTAGCCACTTTCTGGTAGTCGCGCAGCAGGGTCCAGACCTTGCACACATCCGCCTCGGTGATGGCAATGGGTTTTTCCAGAAGAATATTCACCCCGTGTCTGACACAGAGCGCCACCGCCTCGGCGTGGTGACTGCAGTAGCTGGCAATTATGACGGTGTTGATGTCTTCTCTTTGCAACATCTCCGCCGGATTCGGGTAATAAGGCAAGTCCCGGAAACTTCGGCTCAATTCGAAGGGCTCGGATTTCAAGTCCCCCGCTAAAGCCATGTTCCCTTCGCCAAGATAGCCGGCTACTATCTTATCGAACTTACTGCGATCCACATCGGAGAAAGCCACGCAGCTTCCCGGCAGGTATTTTTCCATCCGTACCATATGCCCGGTACCAGCGCTACCGGCTCCGATACAGGCGATTTTCAGTTTCTCAGTCATTTTGTTTTCCCTTTGATTATTTTTATAATAAGCCAGTCAAAGACATTGATCAAAGGCGTAGGTGCCGCCGACTACACTCCGCATAATTTTTCTATTTTCATTTTATATATATTTTCGCAAGTTTTTTTACATCCCGATAAACTGCAAGTATTCGTTCCCGTAAGTTCATAGTATTCATTTATATTGATTTGACATTTATTACTTTGCCGCAGATGGTCAGCCAGGATACCATTGCCTTCGGTCATCCTTCAATATGCAAATTCAACTCATAAATATAGATATACGGGTCATTATTTACCGGCGTATGACGAATTTCAAACCCGAGAGCATTCCACCCTTTTTGCAATGCACTGCAACTTTTAACGAGTATTTGGACAAGTTCATGCTCGCCCAACACAAACCCCGACTGTATTCTGCCCGGCAATTGCTTTATTCGCACAAACTTGCTTTCGTCCAAAATTTCCCCATTGAGCAGATAAGTCACATAACCTGACGCGGCATACCTGCTCAAAGGCTTGCAGTATGCATGGGGGTTATCTTCCACTACCTGATGGAAACTTATAGTAATAGCGTTGTTTTTATCCAATACATCCTCGTCGTTGACGTAAAATTTTATGGTCTGGAAATATTTTGCCGGACGAGAGGCCTCAACATAGATAGGCAGCTCATGCCAGAAGGTATATTCCTTCTCCTTTTTAGCCAGTGTTTCAGTGGAGCCCGCCTGAGATAGCAGCGCCGCCCGCAGCTTCAACTCACCGGTATCCATGGGGTTGGGGAACGTGGAAATCGGATAGTTTTGAAAAATTGTGCAGGGATAATTAAACATATAAACCCCATCGACCCCTTGTGCCAGGAAATTTTGCGCCATTGCCCGAAGTCTTATTACCGTCTCTTCGGCGCTCTCTTTTACAACAAAATTATGTCGCGGGGGGCGAACCTCATCCGGGAGCTCGACTGATGGATAACTGTTAATCGACGGAGTGCATTCTACCGACGGGTAAAATAGAATATCGTTAGCGTGGCACAAGCTCAGGAATGGTTCCACTTCAATATTATAGATGTTAGCATAATTGCTCATTACTAAAATATCCATGAGTTTATCTTTTATCCACTCTTCCACCTCCATTCCGGCATTGCGTCGTTGATTTTCATCAAATGGCAATCTGATCAAAAGTTTAATTTTACGATTCCTTGCGTTACCGATTTTTTCAATGCCACCGCGTATTTGCCTGATAAAATCAGTAAGAATTTCCCGTTTTTCCCACGCTTCATCCGGATTAAAAGTCAAGGGGTTTCGGCAGAAATCCAGCTCTATCCCATCGACATCGTAGCGTTCGGCCACTTCCAGGATGGAGTTCAGACGATTATCTCTTACCTCAGGATAGGAATAGTCCATTGCCGCATTATCATAGCTGCGGTGCTGCGTAACACCCCAGAGCCGCATTTCCTGGTGTTGCTTCCAGAACTCCGTAGCCAGCATTCCCTCTGGCTCTGACTTGAAATGAATATCGTTCATCCGGAAACTGGCGAAAAAAGCTATATTGATCTTACGCAATTCATTAATTAAAGTCGGCAGATAGTCAATTCCCTGACGGTGCAGGTTAAGCAATAAATTACCTTCATTGCCGGTAGCGCTATACCCGCCGTCTTTTTCCGCCATATCGTATGCGTTCTCAATAAATTTAGAATGATAGGAATAAGCAAGATCCCCGCTGGCGATGGACCAGCATATACACCCCACCTGGGTATTTTTTAAATATTCCACAGCCTTTGGAATTTGGCTCAAGCTATGCGGTTTCGGCATGACTCGCAAAGAGCAAGTATCGTCATTGTAAATGATTTTGGGTAAAAACTTTTCCATAATATTGATCTCTATTTTATATTTGTTAATGTTCCAAAATTTTGTATTGTAATTGCCAATACCCGATATGACATTGGCAGCAATTCCCATATTTGTCTACCAGATATATTCTACTGTTTCATTCAACTAAAGTTTCCTGTTTTTTTGAACCCATCTACCGAACCGGCGACTGACATTCTACTATGGTTCGCCATTTTACTGCTGCTGGGATGGAATTACGAAAAAAAGTCGATTTTTTTCGGACTCCCCGGGATGGGGCCCCAATGGACTCAATTCCCCGTCCAGTGCAAAATGCGGTTATTTGTTTTTTAAGCAATTTTCTGCACCGCTGGCGCTGTTTTTTCTCATTTTAGAGCAAAAATCCTTTTCCATGCTGTTAAAAACCATTTCTCGATATCAAATAAGTGAATGTAACTATTTTCATTGCAACTACCAGCAGCTTCAAATCCGCATGGCTATTGTGCTATTTTATTCTTTGTGATTTATGCATTTTGCCCGCACTCATTACCTTTTTCCGTATCAATGACTTCTAACACGATATCGGGTGTTTCTTTTGGTCTAGCCATCAAATACCGATAAATCCAGAACATGATCAATCCGAACGTGCTTACGCAGATGCCCAGGATGAACGCGGCTTTGTAGTTGTGGGTATGCTGAATCATATAACCGGAAATAAAGACTATCGTGCCGATGTTCATATTTCTCAAAAACGAATTTGATGACGTCATCGAACCGACAACGGCGGGATGGCAGGTTTTGAAAACCAGCATATCCGCACCAGCATAAAATGGCCCGGCGCAACAGACAAGAATGGAAAGTATGATTAAGCCATTCACTGAATTTACCTGCATGGCATAAATAAAGCCGATCATCTGCAAAACCCAGAAAACGCTAACAATCTTGTAACTACCCAGTTTATCAATTGCCCAGCCGATCGGATATGCCAGCACCACCCCGATCAATGCACTCCAGGACAAGGCGTTGGCGCAGTCGGCACGTTCGATATGCAGATCATTTTTCGCATATAACCACACCCAGGTGCCATACATGCACATGAATGCATGAATCGTGCCGACGCCCAGCATCATGATGATATTTCTCTTATCACTCCAGCCAACCTTCAGCGCTGACCATGGCTTGAACGTTTCCGAGGTCGGATTGTGAATCGGCGGTTCTTTGATAAACGTTGCCGCATAAGTAGTAATGCACAGGATGCCAGACCCCAGTATATAGGGCAACCATTCGGCCACATCGGCTAATCTTACACCATATCTGACTCCGACAAAAGCAACCAACCCGCAGGCAATCGCATTGATTGAACCCATCCTCGCCAGCACGTCCTTGCGGACACAGTCGATGTTTAACAGCGGAAACGTCGAAGCCTTGACATCGGTCGCCAGCATCTGAACGATGGTCAAAGTAATCAGCATCGGCACCCACACGAAAAATGGAAACAGCGAAATGCTAAGGATGATAAACGGTACTGACATGAACAAAAATGGCAGGCGGCGTCCCCAGCGGGACGTGCAATGATCGCTTTTCCAGGAGAAATACATGACCAGAAAGCTGACCACCCATAGGTTGCTCGAACCAAGCAGTCCCAATGTGCCTTCATTGACACCCAGCCGGTTCAGCCGCAACAGCATCAACGGCCCCAGAAAAGCAAAACTGATCGTCCAGCCGACGTTGGCCAGCATAATCAGCAATACATTCTTCCACATCAACCGGTTATTGGAATAATATGCCGCCAGTTCCGGAGACAAATCCGGCATTACACCGTGAGCATTAACAATTGTCGCCTGTGCCATTCTCTTTAATTTCCTTATATATTGAAGGTTCATTGCGGCATGCCAATTTGACGGATACGTTTTCGGATAGCACTGGCGAAGAAGCAGTAACTCGGATTTCACCCTCCTGTCGGTTGTTCTGGACAATGGCCAGACACAGTCCGTTGAATGTCCTGACAACCGAAGATTTTTCCGATTGATGGCTTCCTGGATCTCCAGAGGACAGGCCAATCAAGCGGCCGCATCCTGACACCTCCACCGAAACAGGCACGGCGGCGGCCGGTACCGGCGTTCCATCTGCATCACAAACACTGATAGTGACGAATGAAACATCTTCTCCATCCGCAAGAAGTTTTGTCCGGTCCGGTGATATCCGCAACATGGCGGGGGCGGCCGCCGTCCTGATTTCCTGACGGCAGACTACCTGCCCATTGAGGCGGCCCTCGGCGTATAAAGTTCCCGGCGCGTATGGGACCTGCCAGGACAGGTGCGGCCACGAAGCCCCGAATTGCAGAAAATGCGGTATGCCCGGCTGTAACTGGCCGTTCAGATAGAGATCAACAGTGTCGCAGTTGCTGTAACACCAGACTTCAATGCGTTGACCTTCCTTGCCAGGCCAGGTCCAGTGCGGGAAGAGATGGAGCATGGGAGAGTCAGTCCACTCCTTCTTATAAAAGTAATATGCGTCCTTGGGAAAGCGGCAGATGTCGAGTACTCCAAACTGGCTGGTGACGATCGGCCAGCCGGTAGTTTCGCCGCGGTATTCAATAGCTGACCACATCAGGCCGCCGGCAAGCCATGGCCGTGCCGCAACGTGTCGCCATTCCTGTTCATGAGATCGGCAAAGTTCAAACTCGCTACAATAATGTCCGCCGTGCTTCATCACGCGCCCGTCGCCCAGAGTCTCAGATTCAGAGTCAGCAGGAGCGTTTTCCATATAGACTCCGCGAGCGCCGCGTCCGGAGGAAAATTCGCTGATCAGCATTTTGCGCCCTGGAAACAGGCGATGATCCCGGTCATCAATGCCTATGCCGCCGCCATTGTAGCCGACAACATCGGTTACGCCGGCAAATCCATTGGCGTTGGCATCGGCATTCCCTTCCAGCCCCACTACCGTGGAACGGCTGGAATCCAACTTGTGCGCCAATTCGTTTAATTGGCGGAGGTAATTTGTTAAACGTTCGTCATTGCTTCCAGCCGTGTTGGCCAGGCCCCAGACGATGACGCAGGGATGGTTCCGGTCCCGGCGAATAAGATCCCGCAAGTCGTCGAAAGCACCGTTATCCGGATAGAGATTCCTGGTCTCCGCCCAGAAAAGCATGCCCAGCCGGTCACAGGCCTCCATCAGAGAAGGCGCTGCCGCATTATGTGCGGAACGAATGATGTTGCAGCCCATCTCTTTCAACACTTCCACAGTTTTGAAATTCGCACGGTCCGGCAGCGCCGTTCCCAAACCGCCAAAATCATGGTGGATATTGCCGCCGCGAAGTTGAAGCGGCCTGCCGTTCAGGAAAAAACCTTTATCCGGCGTGAATTCAAACCAGCGGATGCCGAAGCATGTCTCACATGAATCAACATCCCCATCCTGCGAGGTCATCTCCGAGCGAACGCAATACATCTGCGGCTGTTCCGGCGACCATAGTCGCGGATTGGCGATGGTGATTTCCTGAATCAATTCCGCCTCCCTGCCGATTTCCACCGCTGTTTCGGTTTCACTGCCTGCAAGGTTCCCTTGACCGTCCTCGATGATCGTGCGCAGCCGGACCCGCTGAGTTTTTGCGGTGCTGTTCAACAAGCGCGTTCGCACGTTTACCACTGCCGATGAGTAGCTCGCATTGGTTGTGGTGACGGCAATCCCCCAGGGCGCTATATGCAGTTCAGGTTTGACCATCAACCATACATGCCGGTAGATGCCGGCGCCTTCATACCACCAGCCCTCCATCTGACTCGCGTCAATATGAACTGCTAACACATTGGGTGTCCCTTCAGTACGCAGCCAACGGGTGATGTCATAGACTGCGCCGGTATAGCCGCTCGGATGGTTTCCCGCCCGCTGCCCGTTGACCCAAAGTGTGCTGTTGCGAAAAACTCCTTCGAATTCCAGATAGACTCTCTTGTCCGTGAGTGTCTCATCGATGAACAGGTGTTTGCGATACCATCCTGTTCCCTTCGGCAGATAACTGTCAGCGCGAGCTTCGAGATGTTTGGCGTCGTACATGGCCTCGATAAAATTTTCCATGAAAAATGGCCCCTCGATGCTCCAGTCATGCGGCAGATTCACCTGGCGCCAACTGGAATCGTCAAGCCCTTCTTCCTGAGCCCCGGCTATGTCACCATACTGAAAGCGCCAGTCTGAGTCAATCTTCCTGCGTAAACTCATATTCTTATCCCTTATGGTCTTTACATTGCAACTTTACTTTTTTAGGGACAACTTAATCACGCTGCATAAAGGATCGGGGGAGGAGGACGGCAGATCCAGCAGCTTGATGTGTTTACCGTCGCGCTGAATGGTCACCGCCTGATTGGTTCCCATGATCACTCCGGAACTGAAATCAATCGCGCAATTGGCAATGGCAATTGAAGTTCCATGCCACCAGTGAACATACAGGTAAACGCTATCACCTTTTATGGAGGAACAACCGTATGTGCCGCCGCTAACCGGACCGGGCGATACGTTTTCAATTGCTTCACGATGAACTGCCAACCATTGACCGAGCGCGTCCAAACGTTCCAGTTCCGGCTTGACTATCGTGCCATCCGGTTTCGGACCGACATTGAGCAGCATATTCCCACGGTACATGGCAATGCCGGTCAGGGTGTGTACAATTTCTCCGGCTGACTTATACATGTTATCGGCTGGGAAATATCCCCAGTGCTTGTTCATGGTCAGACACGCTTCCCATAAGCGCTCCTTGTCCTGCGGCGGCTTTGTATTCTGTTCCGCAGTATAAAAATCCTCCGGCAATTCCGAGCGATCATTGATCAAAATGTCCGGCTGAAGTTTCCGGATCATGCCATTCAACTCTTGCGCCCGCACGGTTTCCGCCGTAAGCGGGAAAACGCCATTAAGGTTAGGCGCGCGGTCATACCAGATCAAACCGATTTTCCCGTAATTGGTGCAAAGTTCCCGTACCTGTTCATGGAGCAGACTTATAAATGCAGCCCATGCTTCAGGCGCGTTTTCCGGTCCGTCATTAAAAGCAGGGATGCTCCAGTCCGGAAGGGAAAAATAAAGTCCGACTTTCAATCCGTGTTTGCGGCAGGCTTCAACGTATTCTTTCACCAGATCGCGTTTCGGCCCCTGCCTGACGGCGTTGCGATTGGTGGTGGCAGTGTCAAACAGACAGAATCCGTCGTGATGCTTGGTGGTCAGCACCATGTACCGCATTCCTGCGATTTTCGCAAGTTGCGCCCACTCATCAGGATTATACTTGTCGGCTGTGAATTCAGGAATGTACTTGTCATAATCGGCTAGCGGTATTCTTTCATTTTGCATCACCCATTCGCCACGGCCTATAGCTGAATACACGCCCCAGTGAATAAACAGGCCGACACCGGCTTCCCGAAACCATTTTGATTTATTTTTCTCGTCTTTCATGTATTAATCTCTCCCATATTCTTTATAAGTTCTAAATCCATTTTTCTCTCACGGAGGCACGGTGACACAAAGAACATTTTAACAGCGAAGAAACCCGTCTACGCAAAGCCTACGCCGTGGCATTCGAAGGGCACGAAGAAAGTTATCCAGTATATTCCCCCCTCGCTTCTTACTCGGTTGAGACAAACCATTTTGGAAAAATGGTTCTTTCTCAAACTCTTTTCCGAAAACTTTTGTCTATTTTATCTCTGTGCCCTTTGTGGCTCTGTGAGATAATCTCTTTTACATTTGAAATGTTGGTTTACTGCGCGACCAGCAACATGAGCCTGGAGGTCAGCGCGGCGTCCATCAAAAAACCGCTCCGTGTAAATCGCTTCATCCGAACCATACCGCCAGCCGGGTTTCGCATCGGTCAATTGTGTAATGTAATTGTTCATATTATTCTTTTTACTTTAATTCTGGAAGCGTATGCGCTTTAAATCTGTCAAAAACAGCACTGCCGTTTTCCGCGAAAAGCCCCAGGCGTCCGGATGTAACATGGTCTGACGCTGTCACCATGGAGCTGTTGAATACAAACAGGGGACGTCCGTTGCAGTAAATTTCGATATAACTGTCACGGACAAAGATTTCAACGTTATTCTGATCTGATACAGCCATGTATACGGTATCAAGAGGATCTACGCGAAGAGAAGTGCGGCATTGCAATACTGGACGGCACAACTCAATCCGTGAGTATCTTCGGTCCAGAGAGATTGCCCACCCTTTTTCAGATTGCGTATCGTTTTCATTAATACGAAATACAATTCCTGCACGTTCCGACTGGCTGAGATCAATACGGCAAGAGCAGGAAAAATCAGTCAGTTCTTTGTCAAATAGACGGCAGGTCATACTCTTGCCGGCTTCTGCGAATAAAGCGTTTCCTTCCTGCCGCCATGAGCCGATAGGCCAGCGTTTACTGGCTTTGAGAATCGACCCTTTGGAATCGCTGGAAAGTTCCGGTTTGCCCAGAAGTCCGTCCAATCCTTTCCAACGTTCGAGATAGAGCGTGCCGTCACTGTTCTGTCTAAGTTTCTTAGGGGAGGCGAAGGCAGTCCGATAACCGCAGATGTGATGGTAAAGAAGCCAGCCGTCGTCATCCTCAATAACTTTTCCGACATAACAGTCAAATCGTCCTGAACCTGAGCCGATGAGCATATTGTTGTCAGGTATTTGATATGACCCGTATTTCTCCTTGCTCATTAAATAGAATGTTCCGGCCGGACGTTCACGTTCTGAGAGATGGATTCTTGTATAAATTCCGGTTGTGGAAAAAAGCAGATAGTGAAATCCATTCCAGGCAAAGTACTGAGGAACTTCCATGTCTACGTAAGACTCCGGTGATGCTATTGGCGGGTGATATGTCCAGTTGATCAAATCGGCTGAAGTGACCCGTGCGATACAACCATTACGGGTTTTCTCTTTTTGCATATCGCCTGCACATACAAAGGCTTCATATCCTTGTTCTCCTGGAATCACATAGGCGTCACGCCATGGAACTTTACTCTGGGCTGTTTCATTCATCGTTTTTTCATAAAACGCTCCTTGCGGGCACATGACCGGATTAGAAACGCATTTCTCCCAGTTATTCAGGTCCTTTGAAAAAAGAAGACCTATTTTCTCCATGCCCTCATGGTTTGAGCCGTATGTCATTCCATACCCGCCCGGAGTGCGGAAAACCGATCCTGTAAGAATGCAACCGGCATCCCAGGCATCCTTATTCTGAGTGTCCTGCAGGACGATGTCATTGCAGTCGCGCCAGTGGAGCCAGTCAGTGGTCACAGCGTGACATACTCTGTCCCAGCCCGACTTACTGTATGGTTGTGTCAACGTGAACAAATGATATTCATCTTTCTCGCGGAACATCCACGTGTCCCACATCCGCAAATTGAATTCAGGCCTATAGATCATTTAATGTATCCTCGTATTGTGTTTGAGAATGTTCCCCATACCTTTGTCTATTTTACCGTAAAGGCGAGTGTATTGCTTATGCCTGAGACTACATCCGTTACAGTAACCTCATAAGCGCCTGGCTGATTTAAGGCCAGCGGCAACGGCAATTCAAAAGAGCCGTTGTAACTTATATTGGCATCGAACTCCGGCAACTCGACTCTATTAAGTTTTACGCCAATACGTGCAATCATCATAACTGTTTTCAATGACGCGGGAAGCAGAGCTACTGAAAGCTTCGCCGTCTCGCCGCCTTTGAAGCTGAGCGCATTAAGTTTCGCTGATATCCCTTCGATCTTCGCCGGCAGGAAAACAAAAACATCTGCATAATTCAGTTTCAAGGTAAAGGGCAGTTTTGCGGTTTCACCAAGATATTGTTTTGTCCTCGCGTTGTAAGCATGATATGGTTTATCCAGCACTACATTCAGCTGATTTCCCGGTGGCGGCGGCACAACGGCCTCCGGTAAAATACCACAGACAATGGCAGGCCCGTTTAGCAGGGGATAACTTTTGCAATCAGTACTTGCCGCACCGAGAATATTGGTAATCTTGAAAGGAGCCGTTAACTTTGCCTTTTCAACAAGCGCCGTGCGGAACGCCCCCATTTCATTAACCTTGTAATCTGTGAACGGCCGGTTGAGGAACCAGGTTCCGCCTTTGCCTGCCGTTTTGAAATTGGCCTCTTTGAAGGAGAAAATACTATTAAGAAGGCTGTCGGTAAGTTCGACTGAGCCGCCTTCGATGATATTTCCGGTGCCGCCGCAGGTTTTACAGTTACCTTTGATTAGTCCGGAGTCAACCTTGCCTGCCCCCCCGCAGTTTGAACATGCTATTTTCTTGCCATCGGTTTTAGCCGCCTGGAATTTCCCGTCAGCAGGAACGAGCAGGTCGTTACAGGTCGCAGGAATCACATCGGCTACAACGATACCGCCATTCTCCGCAAACTTTCTTATAGCCTCCACGCTTTCCCTGCTCATCGCCTGAACCGATGGTATTAAGAGAATTTTATACTGCTTATCAGTAGCAAGTTTATTTGATACATAGTCTGCGCCGACCCAGTCAAAAGCCAAGCCCGCAAACTGCAACAGGTTGGTTATCGCTTTCCGGCTTGCATCCTGAGTGCTTTTACGTTGATAAACAATATCCGCGAACTCCGAAATAGGCGAATACATAATCGCAATCTCAGCCGGTTTCTTTGACTTGATCAGGAATTTGCCAGTGCCGGAAAGAATCTCGCTGGCTTGTTTTCCAGCAAGTTTAAAGTAGGGCATCGGTTCTGCCAAGCCAATCGGAAAAGAATATAGAACCGCAAACCAGGCGAGTTCATTTCCTCCAGAAAAGAGCGTTTGCCACGGAACGCGGGTTACCGTGAAGTCATTCATCTCATTCACATACGAACCCCACCAGATCCCCGTGTAGCTTCCCGAAAGCGCCCTTTGAAAATAACCGTCATCTTTTACGCTTGCGGTATAACCGGCAAAATTCTGACGAACACGTTCCCAGTCATAATTAAGTCCGCTAATACAGTCGAGACTCGTCAGCGCGTCAGGTTTATCGTATTTGCGTATTACGTTTTGCGCTTCGGTATGCAACGCTTCAAACCGGTTTATCTTGAAAAGTTCCTGTTCAAGCCATTGGGCAAGCAGGCCATTCGACTTTGCCGCCGTCAGGCTGGTCCATTTAATTTCCGTAAAATCTTTGAAAGAACTCAGCCACGGCTTATTGATATTATCAATGGATTTGTATTTTTCCTTGAGGTAAATAACGAATTCCTTGAGGGCTTCCGGATTATTCCATGCCTCCTCGTTAGAACTTATAGTACTTTCCTCGCAGATAGAATACATCAGAGTTCCAGATTGTCCCAACAGTTTTATTTTTTTTATGGTCTCCTCGGAAATATAATTTGACAAGCAAGTTTTCAACGGCATATCAGGCTTAATTATGAAATCCCCATAGCTGAGAAGATAAGGCGTTTTTTGAAGATTACTTCTTGTCCCAAATTCAAATCGGCGGGATAAAGAGCTAGCCGACCCGTATAAAGCATGATCATAAAGGGCGTTAATCCCCAGTTTCTTTACCCAATAAAGCATCGCACTATCAAATACATTGCTGTCTCCTGACGCCCAGCCGGTGGACAAAACATCATCAAACTTTCTACCGTGCATATAGGTATATGCCGTAGTCCTATCGAGACATTTCCCGTTGACATCAACTACTTCAAGCACCACGTCATAGATGTCGGCAAGCGGTGCGCTTACAGCGGGGAAATCAAAACCTGCGGAACTGCTCGTTTTCTCTATGAGGAGACGTCCAAACGAATCAAAAAGTTTGGCTTTGATAGAACAGCCCGCAGGCAGATCGGCAAGCAATGCAACTTTCCCGACAATCGGTTTTTCATTTGTCTGGAACGGAGCATCAAAACTTACCGATCCCAAATATTGTGTCCCTTCAACTCTTAAACTGGCAGATGCCCAATCAATAATGCGCTCCCCCGCCTTGAGCCAAAGGTCAACTGCATAATTACCGCGGGTTAAGGCTGGAATTTCCGGCGCATATCTGACCGAATTTCCCGAGGCGACAAGTACACTTGTCCCGGAGAAAATCGTCTTGCCCTGCATATCCCGTACTTCATACTCCACATTCATTTCGCTTAAAGATCCGCTTTTTGGCGCTATGGCGAAACTCAGCGGCTTTCCTGGAAGCGAAGCTATCGGTATCTTCGTCTCTTGCGCCGTAATGCTTAGCGGACTCACGCGGTTCGTCAGATTCAAGAGCAGTTTTGCCAAAAGCGCTTCCTGATACTCGTAGTCAAATCGGTTGTACGGCAAAAACGGGGTGAGTGTATTAATCCTACTGGAGGGGCTAATCCAGTTGCTGTTTGCCGGGACGGTATCGTTGTAAGAAAGAAAGGCAACGGTACCATTCCCAAGTTTTCCGGTGCGAAGTTTGAATGGGCCAAATGTACGGGGTGCTAAACTTTTATCAGCCTTGCGAAACTCCTCCAACTTGCTGCTGACGGTCATCAGTTCCATCGGCAGATTTTGCAATAAATCATATTTGGGCTCCTTGTCCCAGGTCACATCCTTATCCAGCGGTTTCGCATTAGTCGGATTGATATAAAGAAGCGCAGTGCCATTGCTTACATGTTGAATCAGCTGGGCGCGTGCCTTTTCAGGTATAATATTCCAATCTAATTTGCCGATGACAATCGCATCGTAGCGGCGCATCGGATGAAGCCTGTCAATCATGTAGTCCCCGAGAACTACTTTGTCTCCAAATGGATTACTGTACCAATCCCCTGCGTTGCTCAAAAGTTTGAAGTCCATTGCCGGGGCTATACAAGAAATAATATCCATCCTCTGCTCAAGTTCCAAAACTTCACGGGCACTATAGACAGGCACAAGAAAAAGTGCATTGACAGGACTGAAGACAGACGGCTTCCCCCAAACTGTGCGCGGCGAACTCAGTGTCCTCGGCACATTGTCCAGACTATAGGGATTCTTAAAAATCTCCTGATTCGGTTCCGCCGTGTATTCGTATGTTTCGAAGGTGCGGCCGGCATAAGCGCTGCCCGCTAAGGTTATCACTGTCAGAAGGCTCATTAATAGTTTCATGGATTTCTCTCTTTATTTATATTTTGAAAGTGAAAGTAATTTTGCATATTCGGCTTCGGCGGAAAATTGCCCGAGTGCATCACTGATAAGACCTAAATACTGGAAATCTTTCGCGGCGCTGCCGGCTTCGCTAAAATTATTCGGAGTGTTCCTGCGTTCGAGATTTATCAAGGCTCTAAGCGGAGTCGCCTGTTCGGTTGGGAGTTGGAGTTTCGCAAGCGTTGCATCCGCATCGGAAAGAACTTTCTCCCTCCACTGTGCATAGCCGATTGTGTGGAGCTCCGGAAAGTCTGCAATGATATGATAATTTGACATGTTGCCTAGAACAGCAACAGGTTTCCCATTGTGATACATTACCAAGTTAAAACGCCAGGTCACATTTCCCGCAACGTTCTCCAACCCCATCGGCTTCACGGCTATCTTGAAGACCATATTCCACGTGTTGCCGGAAGTGAAACTCGCAGCCTCCCATTCACCGTTCCATTTGGAATCCATCCCCTGCCCATCATACTTCTGCTTCCCCATCGAATAAACATATTGGAAAGATGGACACCCCGGCGGCATTAGAAATATTTCATAGGAATAAGCTGAACTCCAACTGTCAGGTTTAAGATTTTTTGCATTATCCCGCTCCTGCTGCTTTTGAATACTTGTCGCATTTGCTAAAACTGTCGAAAGCCCCAGATAAATGTAATTATCGTCATAAAGCGCTTTATAGGTAAATTGCACCGCACGACTAGTCACATTCTTAAATGAATTGCAAGTGTCCGCATTTTTCCATTCGCCCTCATTGAATTTGCCGTCAAGCGCAACCGGACCACTGACCCGACTCGCAAAAAGTACCGGCTTCACCACCTCATGCCCTGTTGCCGGCATGGAAAAAAGTTTACCCAACGCTTTTTCGGCTGCCGCAACCTCATCCTGTGCTTTTGTGTTGTTTAAAGCCGAAACCGCAGTCTTGTCTTCCGCAGCTACGGCACCCACTGCAGCCAATACAAGAACTGCAGCAATATACAGTTCTGAAAATATTCTCATTATTATCTCCTTTTTCATCCTGCGCTTCATCAACTTATTTTTTAATACCGAGTTGTTCTCATCGGGAAAGGGACGCGTCAGCAGAGTGGCGCGACTGCAGCTTGGATTTGTTGTAGCCACTGCACTCTGTTGCCGTGTTCTTTAGATTGCGGCTTGGGGCAAATCCCCCTGCCATTTAGTCGGCTTATTTCTCTTGCTTGGTGATAGTTAAATCATCCACAAGCATAAGGTCATTCGAATGAATGCGGAAGGAGATGCTTTTTGCGCCAGAACCAACAACTTTAAGTGTCTCGGTTACTTTTGCCCACTTCCCATCCTCGACATCTTCGACATCATGTGACTCTATTGAAATAGTTGGTTTGTCATTGCCAGAAACAGTTGCATGGACTATCGGACTGTTTGGCTTGTCCCCGTAAACATAAAAAGTAATGTTATAGACGTCCGAATCTTTTGTTGGAATACCGCCGTCAGGATTAAAATAAAAACCGCCTTCTAGCTCAAGCGCGGCTTTCCCGGTGTGGAATTTATCACTCTTTCGAATAATCCCCTTTTTGTCTGGCGAAAATTCACAGCATTGATTAAAAACATTTGGGATCAGCACGGTATTTTCTTTTTCACCTGTAGTGAAAGACCAGCCATTCTTCATTGCATTTCGATAATACTCATTCAGTTTTATTGTCGTCTTAATAACGCGCCATTGTTCGAAATCACCATTTCCCTTCAGGAGGTCATTCGGATCGACTTCAGTCTTGTTTGCCGTTTCCTGCGTAGTTGTCGTTTTCTGCGTTGTTGCCACTTCCTGGGCGATAACACCAAGAGTTAAGCCCATGAGTGCTGTAATTACTGTTACTTTAAGACCATTCATAATTCATTCCTTTCTTTTTTTCTTTTTTTTTCTTTGGATTTTAATTTATGGGCCTTTTTATTTTATCAGAAAATTACTTATACAGATAAAAAAAATGCTTTTAATGATTGTAAATATATGCAATTCTTCTTAAAAATTATCTTTCAATAATTGAAGTTATAAAGACTATAAAGCGTATTGTTCGGTCTATTTACACAATTATCCCCTGTCAGTCGCAATTTGTTCATATATTCGTTATAAGAATAGAAAGCAACGTGTCCGTCTAGAAAACAAAAATTAATACCGTTCCCGTGATTAAAAGCGTTACTTGTCTTATTTATCAATTGAGCTGATCTGTTATCGTACCGCTCGTTGGTTGACCAGACAATATAATTGTTTGAACAATCCGGCGGTGCCAGATATCTACCGACATCGCAGATCATGATGTCTGCCGAGAGATACTTTAATTGGGTGGTTTTATGACCAACTACAGACGCATTAGCAAGATTTCCGCCAACTTTTGCGTTGTAACCATAACTGATGTTGTATCCCGCCCCCCAGTAAGGCCAATAATCTACAGTTTCTGTTCTGGTTATGTCAGCTGGACAATCAAACTGCTTTACCCCTCCGTTCACATATCCCTTTTTAGAATTTCCTGCACTGGACAGCATTTGATCACAAAATAACATGCCCCTGGTCGAACCTTGCGCTGGCGGATACCAGTCCTGATAGTCACCAATGTAGAAATTTACTGCCAGCCCAATCTGCTTTAAATTATTGGCGCAGGTGGACTGTTTTGCTTTTTCTCGGGCCTTATTCAACGCCGGCAGCAGCATTGATGCCAAAATTGCGATGATCGCGATCACCACGAGGAGTTCAATGAGCGTGAAAACATTTCCAATTCTAAACTTTCCGATTTGTTCTTTCCGATTTTTCATTTATTGTTTCCTCCGTTTTGTTAAGGTTTCGGTTGCCTGATAATTAACTCGGGTTGAATTAATATATCTTGTTCTTCTGTTTCATTCGTCAGCAATTTTACCGCCGCATCGGCGATTTTTTTCTCTTGAATGCAGATTGATGAAAACCCGCACTCTTCTGCATGATGCGTATTATAAAAGCCGATTAGTTCTATATCTTTCATCGGCTTTATGTTTTTTGATTCAAGCAATGGAATTATTTCGCTGCGGATAAAAAAGTCAGGAAAAGCAAAAATCGCGGTCGGACAGTCGCGACTGTCGAGTAATTCCACGACCGTCTTCTCAAATGGAGCCCCGTGCAACAGGTTCCAGAAGAGATCCTCTGAGAATCTGACATTTGATGCCCGGCAAACTTCGGCAAAGCCCGTCATAATCTGTACCTGTATTGAATGCCAGGAACCTATATAACATTTCTCTTGTCTGGCCAGGCAGGCTAAGGCTTTATGCCCCTGGTCGATAAAATGCCTGGCGGCAATTCTTCCCGCCTCGACAAAATCAGTCAGCGCGTATTTTGCTTTTTTTATTTTTTCCGCGTAATGGTAGGTATGCAAAAACACAACATTATTAAATTTATCAATATTGTCTCTCAAAAAATCAAAGGGGAAATAAGAACATCCATCTATAAAAAAACCGTATGGCATAATTTGATCTGTAACAATAGCATCCATAAAAGATGTGACTCGGGTAGCATCGGAAACCAGCAACTCATTAATCAGCACAGGATAAAGTTTGTACGGAACAAGTCCCGTAGCAATATCGCTAGCAATGTTTTTATATACATCACCCTTATGGAGCATAATCATGGGAACCATATTGCTGGTTTTGTTCCCACGAAGACCACCCCTGATGACGACAGTGCCCCGGCTCGGTGCCCGTTCCAGATAACCTTCTTTGACAAGAAGGTTAAGGCCGGCCGCAACGGTACGTGCATTAATACAGTATTTTTCCGCCATCTTCTGATCAGGCAGCAGTCTATCTCCAGATTTAAATTCTCCCGAAATAATCCGAGCCCTGATAATTTCAGCCATCTGAATATGTTTAGGTTTTGAACTAACTATCTGCAATCCCGCGTTCATCATTCCATCCAATAATTAATGTATTTAATGCATTCTTAATGCTATTATGCATCAAGAATACACCATGATGAATTTAAAGTCAATACCTTTTTTGAATAAACAGCAAAAAAGAATGGAAATAAAATTTTAAAGGTTCACGAATCCAGACAGCCGTCGTGTCACCAGTTGCTCGATGAATAGTCACCGGCGCGAGGTGCTTTCCTGCTTCTGCGCTTGTAACGGGGCATTTCAGGGTAGAACGTTTTCTCGCACGAAAATACAAAGGCACGAAGCGGATGGCAGATTTTTCTGATGGAGCAGCAGCCTGCCAATACGGAGATTGGCGATCCCGGGAAGTCCCGCCCGCCTTTCGGATTTCCCCCGGGAACGCCGGTCTCCGTACAGGCTTTGTTTATCTTTCCGGCTATTCCGTTAAACAACTGCTAAATCTGCTATTGCTGTCCACGCCGTACTCTCATGACAATTACACAAGATTTTCCGGA
>CAIPAT010000217.1 GCA_903863035.1 uncultured Lentisphaeria bacterium | reverse complement strand
CCCGTCTCGCAACTTTATCCTCACGCGTTAGCCAGTGGCTAGTGATTAGGCTACATACCTGAAATGGACAATTGGTATGGACGAAACATTTCATTCGTCTAGTTTAGTGATACCTTACCTGGACACACGTTCAATCAATGTAAAATTCCGCTTCATTATAACAATCTCCTTAGTATAAAGTTAATTCTCCGTTTCAAAGTTTGCCGTAAACTGCCTGTGCCTCCCGAGTGCTGCAATCTGGTGCAGCTCATAATCTTCTTCTAATCATAGTAATATTCGCATATTACAAATAGTATAGTACAATTAAAAACAAATGTCAATAGCATGTTTAAAAAAAGATGAAGTTTTACAAATCGCCTGTCATTATGCATATAGAGCTCAAATCAGATGCCTTTGCACTTGCGTATCATGCTTTGATTCTTCGCTCCGCATTACCGGAATCCCAAAACCATGGTGTTTTATCAGCATAAAAATTATTAATTCCGGAGAATTAGATTTGACATTTATTTAAATGTATTGTATACTTATTGATAATATCATAAGTAAAACCAATTTTAAAGGCGTCCAGTTTATGAAGAATTCAATTTTTTTTATGATGGTATTTATATTGCTTGCATCTGAAATACTTACGGCACGCGATATTTATGTCAATAATTTAACAGGCAATGACTCTAATACCGGGAATTCAGAAACAGCCGCGCTTCTTACTATTGCCAGGGCGCAAACACTCCTCAATGCCGGCGATACTATTCATTTGTGCAATACGGGCAGCGTTTACCGCGAAGTTTTCGGTTTTTCCAAACTAATTGGCAAGGCTGACGGTTATGTTACGGTGGATGGTCATGGCGCTACGGTTTCAGGATCGGACAAGATTGTTGATGCCGACTGGCAAATGGCTGGTCCCGGGCTTTACAAAAATGATACTATTTACGACAAGTTCAAATTTAACAAAGAAATAATATGGCGTTTCTTTTTCGTTTTTGACGGGAAAATGAATCGTATGGGTACTTGCATGAAAGGGAAATCCATTCCACTGAAAGCGCCAAAGGATCTGCTGGAAAAAGAGTGGACGTTTGTAACTGCGGAGAAGGCCTTTTATATCAAAATCGATCCGGCAAAAAAACTGGCGGATTACAACATTGAAATTCCGGTACGTTCCAATGGAGTATCCATCCACAACAGTACCGACTACCTGACCGTCAAAAATCTGACCGCCACCCACGTCTACAATGACGGCTACGGCTTAAGCGGCGATGGGAAAAATATACTGCTGGAGAATATCCAGTCGATTGATTGCGGCGATGACGGCATCAGCGCGCACGGCAATTCCGGAGCGAAAATCAAGGGCTTTTATTCCAGCGGCAACGGCACCGGCATCTGTGACACCGGCAACAGCCAGACGCATTATGAAGATGTTTTAATAGAAAATATTGTTGGAGTAGACCTCTATTTCTTACTGGAAAAAACAGGCAAAGCTGTGCACAGTATTAAGAACAGCGTTATCATCGCCAATGGCAATAAGCAATTGATTATTGAAAGTGGCAAACCTGATAGTGAACAAACGGTAGACATGGACAACGTTCTTTTTGTCGGCCGTAAAGGCGGCGATACTATTGCGCGCCTGTATACCAATTCGATAGTGAATATTCAAAACTCCACGTTCTTGAATTTGGACTGGTCGGTAAATAATCTGAAAATTAATCTGACGAACTGTGTATTCTCGGATTGCGGCAACGGCATGGTCTGTAAGGAAGGCAGTTTCGGTGCCGCCAGCTCCAATTACTATGGATTCAGGTTCCCGCGGATTGGCAAAAACTCCTTTAAATCCATTGCTGAATATGCACCCGCGACCAACGACAATACTTCTGTTTTCGGCAAAATTGATGATGCACCGAAAACGACGGGATTCAGTATAGATAAATTAAACTGTGATAGATTAAAATCCAAAGCACAAAATATTTTAAATAAATAAGGAAATTATCAAAATGTTAATTGCATCCTGTTTTAAAAAGTTCTTTGTTATGATCAAAACGAGGATTCCTGACTATGGGATCTGTGTTCTCGTGGCAGGTTTATCCGTGGTGCCATCCTCACTAACCACATCTGCAGAAAATAGCTTCACTCCAAGGAAGATTGTTGAGGATATTTTTGTTTCATGCGGGGACAATTGGTTTATGGGAACCTCTCTGCCGATTGCGTCCAAGTCTTCTATTGAGGATACCTTTCAGTTCTTTAAAGACCTCGGGATCCGGCGGGTATACTGGCGTGGTGATGATAAAGACAGTCAGATTGAAACGTTCAATGCCAGACCCGAGAACTGCCGCTATTTCTCGATGTTTACATGGTTGCGGCATCTCTATAAGACGGTCGATCCTGACCGTATCGCAGTCGAGGCTGCGCGAAGACTCGGCTTGGAAATATGGGAGGTAAACTACCTGAATGATTGTGGTGCGCCTGCTGACGTTCCCGTTTTTGCTGACTGGCCCCATTTTGGTCAATCTCTTATTGCTATTGAACATCCAGAGTGGATACCTGCTGACCGTTATGGTGTAATCAAACAGGGCGGCCCGATCGAATTAGCCTATCCTGAAGCACGCAAGGCGCTCGTGGACCGGTATAAGAAACTCATGCTGCGGGATCGGTACGACGGACTTCTTTTCTTGACCTACAGCGAAAACTACTCCATGCGTTTTCAGGACGAGTTCGGATTCAGCGCCCCCATCGTTATAGAGTTTAAGAAACGTACCGGCGTTGACCTGCGCACTCAGGGCTGGACTCGTTTCGGCGGGCGGGCCGACTGGATCCGCCTGCGAGGAGAATATCTCACCGCCTATCTACGCACACTGAAAACTGAGCTTGCAAAAAATAACCAGAAACTCGGTCTTGTTCTTGATCCGCGCGATATTCGTTTTCCCCAGTCCTGGAATGTTCCGGAGACCATGCGCACTACCGGCTCTATGTATCTTGACCTGGAAACTTGGGTGCGTGAAGGCATTGTAGACCACCTTTCGATATACGGAAACTGTGCACCTGATCTTCAATCTCAAGCGTTAAGAGATGTTTTGTGGCTTTCCCGGCAGACTCCCGTTGAAGTTGAGGTTTTAACCTCTTCGCCCGGTGCGGTCCGATGGGAAACGTTTATCCAAGCCGGAGTTCCAATCATGAACGCCTGTGCTGAAGAAGCGATGATACTAAACCGAAGCCGTATTCCAGAACAGAAACTCTCCGCCTTGACCAGCGGCAAACCCATACTCCGGATGCGCGCTTTGGCTCAGATTGCAGAAGGGAAACTACATGCAACGGTAGCTGATATCACCCCGCTGCTTTCCGATAAAAATGTGATCACCAGGCGGCTGGCCATTATTGCCCTGGCAGCAACAAAAGATCCGTCTGCCGTGTTGCTACTGGAAAAAATGCTAAGCGATCCCGAAGTCGATGTCCAGTGTATTGCCATGATAACCCTCGGTAAATTACAGCGTCCAGAAAGCATTCCTGTAATCCTTGCCGCGCTGGCAAAGGATGACTATCAAAATCATATGCTGATGGAATGTGCCAGAAGCGCGCTCTTGAAGCCTTATGCTAAACCTTTGCTGTTGAATGCACTGAAGAGCAGCAAAAACACTGCAGTTCGTACTATGGCGGCTAGAGTTCTTGTATTTCAAGCCGGCGACGGGGATGTATCCACGCTGGTGGAAGCGCTTAAAGACCCGGAGCGCTATGTACGTTTTGCTTCCGCCGAAGCTTTGGGAAATATTAAAAACAGCCCGGGGGCTGTCAAGGCATTGATTGAGGCTACGCGCCATGAGGACCCTGTGGTAAGTGACCGTGCCGCCACATCACTGGCAGTGACGCTGGCTCGCTGCGACGCGGCGGTAATGTCGCTTCGTCCGCAGATACTCGAAGCGCTGAAAACGCTCTATGCGAAACTCGGTGATAACTGTCTGCGGGTTGACGCAGATTGGGGATATCGCCCTGTCGGCAACGCACTGCTGGCCTGCGGCCCTGAAGGCGAAAATGTCCTGCGTGACTTCATGAATCAGTCACGCGATATCAAGCTTGCGGAATTTGCCTGGAAAACACTCTATATACGGCAATATCCCAATTCCTTCAATGAAGTTACGGAGAAGGAAAATGCCGAAGCAATGCGCATGCGACCAAAATCACTCAAGAAAATCGAAGGCGTGCGGATGAAGAATGACTTTGACGATACCTCTTCATACAGTCCCGACCTGACAGGCATGCAGGGTTCGTCGGATCAGACTGCCGGCAGATGGGGCTTATTCTCTCCCGGCCTGACAGTCATTTCTAGCGCGGCGGCCCATAGCGGTAGGAATTCCTTGAGATTAATCAGCGGCAAGGCGCAAATTTGCGCAACAATGAGCGCCGGTATCGGGGGCAATGACCACCAGCTGTCACTCTGGATGCTTAGAGAAACAGCAAAAAGTTCGATGGTGATTTCCTTTAAAGGTAATCAAACAGAACAGGCAGTACAAATTAACCACGAAGGGAAAGTGTTTCTAAAAAACATTAAGTCTGACGTCTGGACAGATTCCGGGCTGGCAATTCCATTCGGCAAATGGACGCAGCTGCGGATTTTTACCAAGCGAAGTATCGGCAAATACAGTTGTGCTGTTATGGTTGCGGGCAGAGAGGAGCAGTTAGCAAAAGCGGAAGGAGAAATTGATTTGCAGCCAAACGTGCGCACTGTGGATTTCTCAATGCAGCGTTCAAATGTAGCGGAAGACGCAATTTATATTGATGACATCAAATGGGTGGAATTACCATGAAAAATATTTATGCACAATTCGTATTTGATCCTGCATGGCGCTGTTCGAGTATGCCTAATCCCAATACATGGAGCAGCGTAACCTATATTCAGGATAAAAGGAATGCAGTTTTGGAGGAGGAAAGATTTAAAAGTGAACTGGAGGCGCAAGGTTTGCCCATTCACCGCATTTGCTGTGAATTGAATCAGGAATTTGCCTACCCGTCACTGCCGCCGTCAAGCGAATGGCCGGGCAGTTACGGCGCCCGTGACATGATCGCCACTGCAGCAGGCGCACCGGAGCCGCGCTGGGAGAACGGGAACTGGTGGCATGAACGGGATCACTATCCGCTATCCGCCGATATTAAAAAATCCGATATTGAGCGGTTGAAGGTAACGGACTGGAAGCAAATACCCGCAGTAAGCAATATGATTGCCTCCTGTCGCGACTGGGCTGCAGGACATCCGGCGGAAAACCCTTCACTAATCTCAACCATCGGGTTCCCTTGTTTTATTCCGGCTTATGGTTGGAGAATGTTTATCAATTATCCTTCTTTTGTTGATATAGGGATTTACCTAATGGGTATGACGGAGTTCCTAACTATGGTGGCTATCGATCCAGACACTGCGGATTGTCTTATGGACAAATGCTTTGAGTTTAGTACTTCTTATACGGATTTCCTTTTGAAAGAACAACCTGAAACGTTCGGTCTCCTGGGCGGGTTCGGCGGCGATACCACCTGCATGCTGTCGCCGGCGCTCTATCCGCGCTTTGGTTTAGCCTGGGATTTGCGGTTATGGAAACATGTGCGGCAAAAACATGGAATTCCCGATGATTTGCCTTGCAATCTGCATTCCTGCGGGGTATCGAATCATTTATACGACAGTTGGGCAAATCATCCATGCCGGGAACGTATTGCCATCATGCAGACCCGTCTGATTCCTGGCGCTGTAGGCAAACTCCGGGAAAGTCTGCCGCGAACACATTTGGAATTGACCATTCATCCTCCGCAATTTGATCTGGTGAGAGCATCTCATGACGAAATTAAAGAAATATTGATTTCCAGCATCAATGAGGCAGCTGGCGAGGTAACGTTAAAACTTCACTTCGTCATAACCAGTGAAGCGGCGATCAAACAGGCAATGCAGGCAATGGAAGCTTGCGCCGAGACATTAAAAACTACATTTAAGGGAAGAGAACAAACAACCTCGCCCAAAGAACGTGGAATTGCTTATAGTCCAACCTAGGGGAACTGCGATAGCACAGACTTGCGGGATTGTGGCGTAATTCAGAACAACTGCGTCAGCTTGATAACAGAGGAACCGGAAATGACAAATATGGATTTTAAGCGCTCTTTAAAGATGCTTATCTCCGCCCTGCCTTTCGAGGCTCGCGGATTAAAACTGAAACTGACTTTGTTCAGAAAGAGTATATAGAGGATGCCATTTCGGCGAACCCTAATAACTATGCCCCGCCCAGAGGACGGGGGTTTTGAAGGATGAAACAAAAATGAAGAAAGATTTATGTATCCTGGCGCTGGGGCTTTTCGCTATATCCAGCGCAATTGCCGCCCCCAAAGATGAATACAGCAATGCTTATATCAGCAGCGGCGATAATCATTTTTTAGGCAACTCGCTGGCTATGGACTCCGAAAAATCATTATATGACGGACTTGAAATGCTCCAAAATGTCTTTGGCGCCAGAATTCTGTATTGGAGGGGAATGCAGGAAGCCGCCTGGGCATATAAAACGATGGGGCGTGAAGATAACTTCCGCATGAGTACTTTTTTCAAATGGTCACGTCACCTGATCAACGAAGAAAAACTGGAACCGATGATTGTCCGCAATGCGAAGAAACTGGGCATGGAGGTATGGGGGGTCTCCACGCTTGGCGACTGGGGCTCCACTGCCGACACCCCCTGCTTTAACGATTATCCTTTCTCCAATGAGTCCATGCTCCGCGTCGAACATCCGGAATGGGTCCCGGTGGACAAATACGGCAAACGCCGCCAGGGCGGAACCATTGAATTCGCCTATCCGGAAGCGCGCAAAGCATTGGTGGATTTGCATATTCAAGTATTCAAAGATGCGGGTTACAGCGGTATGGTGTTCCTGACTTATGTGGAAAATTTCTCACTCCGGTTTGAAGATGAATACGGCTACAGTGAGCCCATTGTACAGGAGTTCAAAAAACGTTACGGCATCGACATCCGCAGCCAGGAATTCACCAAGTACGGCAGCAAATACGACTGGCACCGGCTGCGCGGCGAGTATGTTACCGCTTACTTGCGCGAACTGAAAACAGAACTTAATAAGCTTGGCGGTAAACTTGGCGTATTCATGAATCCGGATCGTCCCAATTACCCCATGACCTGGGCCACGCTGCCGCATACGCATCCGACCATCGGTGCGATGTATATGGATTATCAAACCTGGATTAAAGACGGAATTGTGGATAAATTAATCGTCTACGGCGCCAGCGCCCGTCAGAGCCAGTATCGCACCGCCGATGAATTTCTCTGGGCTGCCAGGGGCACCAATACTTCTGTCGGCGTTATCACCTCCGGCCCGTTTGATCCGGCCTGGGATCCATTCCGTGTTAAAAACGTGGAGATTATCGGAGCTCAAAATGAAGATGAACATTTTCTTGCAAGAGGGCGCATTCCAGAACAGACAATTGATGCCTTAAAACATGGGAATAAGTTTGAACAGATGCGTTTTCTTTCGCAGGTTATTCTTGGCAAATCCAAGGCGAATGCGGAAGATGTCATTCCCCTGGCAAAGTCTGAAAATATTGTGTTGCGCCGTCTGGCGCTTCACGCACTTGAAGTCATTGGCGACGCCAGGGCGGTGCCGGTAGTGGAAGAGGCGCTTTACAGTCCGGAAGTCGGGATCAGGACTAAAGCCATTTCCGCATTGTCGAAAGTGCACGGAGATCAATCCATTGATAAACTATTTGACTCTATAGATAAACTGGGCAATCATCCGGAATGGGAAATGGCCAGAAGTTACATTCCGCGGATGAAGCCTTTTCCCAAGGACAAAATCATGGCGGTGGCGAAAAATCACAAGAATAGCGATATTCGCAACGTAGCCTTGAGGATATTGCAAAGCCATTCCACCCCGGAGATGGTTGATTTCTATAAAGACCGGCTTAATGACCAAGCCAGATTTGTCAGGTATACGGCGGCACTTAACCTCGCAAGTATCAGCAATTCCAAACCGGCGGTGGATTTGCTGCTTGACGTTCTAAATAACGATGCCGACGCGGCAATTAAAGACCGTGCCGCGGTTTCGCTCGGGCAGATGATTAAACGCAATGACCTTGCAGCCGTCGCCCGCAAGTCCGAAATTCTTGCCGCCCTGGAAAAGACTTTCCGCACTTACGGTGACGGGAAAAATCCCGCTGATCTGTTATGGGGCTACCGTGCCATCGGCGAAGCCTTTCTATACTGTGGTCAGGACGGAGAGAATGTTTTAGTTAAATTGATGAATAATGGCAGTGATAAACGGCTGGCGGACTATGCCTGGAGAATTCTTGCTTACCGGGAAAAAACTGATCATGAAGCCAATCAGTTCAATTTGATTACGCCAAAAGAAAATGATCAATTGTATAACATGCGTCCAGCCATTCTTAAGGACAATAGAATTGAGAGACTGAATCAAAACTTCGATGACGCCAGGCTGTTCAACGAAAAAACGAGCGGGATTGTCGGCGTGGTCCAGAAAAGTCATGGGCGCTGGGGCGCATTAAATCCTGACAAAGGTGCATGTATTTCAAATGCCAAAGCCAATTCCGGCAAACAATCCCTGTATGTCAAACGCGGCGGCGGAGATGTTCTCGGCTGGCTCGAAAGCGGCATCATCCCCAGTACTGATTTTGAAATTGAAATGATGGTTTACCGGGACAAGGGCGGTTCTTTTGCCGTCGGCGCCGGGGCCGCTGGAGTCATGCGTGTCGAGATTTTAGTCAGCGATGCCGGGGAACTATCACTCCGTAACTATTCCACTTCCAAGTGGGATCGTGCCGGACTCAATTTCCCGGTCGATAAATGGGTGAAATTAACCATTATCAGCAATATTAACAGCAACTCGCTGACGGCGGCAATTGAAGTCGACGGTAAATTACAGGTTGCAAAGTTAAGTATGCCCATCAATGGCAAAGGGGAAATCAACCGTATTTCCATAAGCCCGTCGGGAACCGCCGTCGGTATTGGCGCTTATTTTGATGATATCAAATTTATAGAAAAGAGGTAAATCGCAACGATGAAAATCACAAATGTAACCACGATTTTGCTGACCGGACCTTGTACCATGGACCCGTTCATTTCTGAAGCGCGCAAACGTCGCAGCGCCGCCTTTATCAAAATTGAAACAGACAGCGGCCTGACGGGCCTTGGAGAAACCTACGCCGGATATTTTTTCCCGGAAGGCGTTCCGGCAATTGTTGATTTCTTTAAACCGATACTGCTCGGACAGGATCCGGAGAAAAGCGATCTGCTCTGGGAGCGCATGTATCACTGTGGAAACTTCTGGTGCCGGGTGGGAATGGGTGCTATCGTGCTGGCCGGGATTGAAGCTGCATTATGGGATTTACGCGGCAAAATCCAGCAGCAGCCGGTCTATAAATTGCTGGCAGGAGAGTGGAAGAGCAGTTTTCCGCTGGCGGAAAATTTTGAGGGACATGAAAAGATGCTGGCTTATGCCACCGGCGGCCCCAGTAATTATCCGCTGGATACTCTTGCGAAAAAAGTTGAATTCTATCAATCCTGCGGCTTCAGGGGAGTAAAAATAGGCTCCGGTTCATTCACTCCGGAAAAAGGTTTTGAAATCTTAACTGAACCGGAAGCCGCGGCTGATTTCGAGTCGGTAAAAAGCACTTATCTGCGGCAGCGGTTCGGGCAGGATTTACTGTTGATGTACGATGCGCACATGGGTAACCACCCGACCGCAACATGGACATTTGACACCGCGCTGGCCGTAGCCAAGGCACTGGAAGAATTTAACCTTGTCTTTTTCGAGGAACCGCTGCACTACACCCGCCCTGACTGGTATGGCGAACTTACGAGTCAGACGACGACCCCGATTGCAGGCGGGGAATGCCTGACGGCAGTCTGCGAGTGGCAGACTTTCATTGAACGCGACGCGTTCAAAATAGGCCAGCCGGATGCTTCTTTCACTGCAGGAATGTCACAATTCATGCAAATCGCGGCAATGCTGGCGGCAAGAGGCGCACAAGTTGCACCTCATGCCTGGGGTGCGGGCGGATCGCAGATGCAGAACATTCACTGCGGGTTTGCCTGCCCGAACACCAGGATTATTGAGGCGGCGCCCGCCTGCGGCCCTTTGCACAGCGAAGTAATGGGAGACAGCTTCAAGCTTAAAGACGGGTTTCTTATGGCCCCGGAAAAACCGGGTCTCGGAATCGAACTCACCCCTGCCACCATCGCAAAATTCCCGTTTGTTCCAGGCAGCGGCGAATTCAATAGCGTCCCTGGCAAAATATTGGTGGACTAAATGAAAAATGTAAAAATATTGATTGATATGCCGTCGGAGGGAAATAAATTAGCGGAACTGCGCACTGTTCCGGGGCTCGACATTGTCATGGTGCCGGAACCGCGTGAAGACGTTCGCCCGCTGCCGGAAGCGCTAATCCGCGATTGCGAAATGTTTTTCACCACCTGCCTGCCTGCAAATCATGAGCAGATGAGCGGACTGCGAGTTGTGCAGATAGCCTCCGTGGGCTACAGCCAGCTTTTCGATCACCGCCTGAATGAGCGCGGCATTCGCGCCTGCAACGCCCTGGGGGTGCAGGACATTCCGATTGCAGAGTGGAATGTCGCGATGATGATCAATTTAAAACGTGATATGCGGACAATGATGAAAAACCAGACTGACCGGATATGGGACCGCGATATCAGATTTCAGCGTGAGATCAGCGGCAGCACGCTCGGGATATGGGGATACGGCGGAATCGGCCGCCAGACGGCACGGCTGGCAAAGACGCTGGGTTTGAAAATCCATGTGATGACGCTTGACGGCAAGCTGGAAAACCGTGCCAACTGTTATTCGGTCCCGGGTACCGGCGACGCGGAAGGTGTCTTTCCTGACCGGTTTTTCAGTTTGGAACAGAAAAAGGATTTTCTCGGCGGCTTGGATTTTCTAATCATCACCATTCCATTGACGCCGAGAACCAAAGGCATTGTCGGAGAAGCAGAGCTTAATATGCTTCCGCAGCACGCCTGCATCCTGAACCCCGCCCGCGGGCCGTTGATCCAGGAAGAAGCGCTGGTCAAGGCCTTGCAGGAAAAGCGGATTGCCGGGGCCGCGCTGGATACTCATTATTATTATCCGATGCCGCCTGATCATCCGCTTTGGGGTATGGATAATGTCATCATGACGCCGCACATTTCCGGATCAAGCGGAAGTACGCGGTTTCTCGAGCGTATCTGGGATATCTGGGTGCAGAACGTAAAACATTATATTAACGGCGAGGCATTGTTGAATGAATTATCGCCGGCACAAATCAACGGACAGTAATGAAAGGCCGCAGAATAAATGAAATCACTTGACCGCACATTAAAAAGATTGTATTTTGTCAGCCTGGCCTTGCAGATATTAAAACAACCGTTCTCAAAAACGGAATAACAGGATATTTTTAATGAGTAATACATATCATATCATCAGTCATACGCACTGGGACCGGGAATGGTATGAACCGTTTGAAAAGTTCAGAGTGCGCCTGATAAGACTGATTGACAATCTGCTGGAACTGGTGGAAAAAGAACCGTCTTATATTTTTCATCTTGATGCCCAGACCATTGTCCTGGATGACTATCTGGAAATAAAACCGCAGCACCGCCAACGGCTGGAACGCGCCATCAGCAACGGCAACATTCTAGTTGGCCCATGGTATGTGCAGAACGATCTTTTTCTGACCAGCGGCGAGGCCACTGTCCGCAATCTGCTGCTGGGCAAACGGCTAATCAGGGAATTCGGCGGCACTGACCGGATGGTCATCTATACTCCGGATCATTTCGGGCAGCCTTCACAACTGCCGCAACTGTCCATGGGATTTGGTTTCGACAGTGTTGTCTTTGGTCGTGGACGCAGTTGCACTCCTGAGAACGGGAAAAAAGCTGAATTCATCTGGCAGGGAGCCGATGGCTCACAGGTTCTGGCGGTACAAATGGTCAAGTTTTATAATAATGCCCAGCGTTTTTCTACCGATCCGCAGAAAGCAGCTGGATTTTTTGAACTGGCCAGAAAAAATCTCGAACCGCTGACTGCAACCAATCAGTTTCTGCTTATGAACGGTGTGGATCACCTGGAAGCGCAGGAAAATCTGCTGGAGATTCTGCCGGGACTGCAAAATTTGCTTAGTTCCGGAGACACGATCAAACAAAGCACTCTTTATGATTTCTGCTCGGCAGTGCGGGAGAATATGACTGAGCCGGAAGTTCAGACCGGTGAAATGCGCGACGGCAGCGACCGGTTTATTTTACAAGGTACATTATCCAGCCGGGTATATCTGAAAGTCGCCAATATCCGCTGTGAAAATTTTCTGGCACGGCAACTGGAAGTTCTTAATTCAATGCTATCCATGCTGCCTTTCGGCGCAAGCGCATATGATCGCGACCTGCTTGAATATTTGTGGAAACTGCTGATTCAGAATCATCCTCACGATTCTATCTGCGGCTGCTCCTGTGACGCTGTGCATCGTCACATGGAAGACCGTTTTGCGCGAATCATGGAAGTCGGAGAGCTTCTGCTGGAAGAAAAGCTGCGCCTGCTGGGAGCTCATCTGCAGCGAGCCGGCAAATCCAGCAGTGATTATTACGTTCTGGCGGTCAATACTTTACCGTTCGAACGAAATACCATTATCGAAGCAATCGTGGACATTAAAGCAGATGAGAAGATTACTGCGTTCAAATTACTGGACGATAATGGAGCGGAAATTCCTTATTCACTTGTCAACCGGGAGCTGGCGGAACGTCCATTGCGCAGTCCAGTCAATTTACCTGGCCGGATGCTGGTAGACCGTTACAAAATCCGGTTTAACTGCAACTTGCCAGCCATGGGTTACGCTGTTTTCACTGTCAAATCCGGTGAACGCGTGATATCGCAGTCCGCTATGAATTTTGAAAATAAACTGTTGAATGTGAATATCAATTCCGACGGCAGTATTGATCTGATTGACAAAGCGTCCGGACGGCACTTCAAAGATGTTCTGTATCTTGAGGATACGGCCGACTACGGCGACAGCTATACCTATCGTCCGGATCCGCAATCAGCGGTTTTTACCACCTGCGGGCTCATTCCGGAAATCACCCGGATAGCAGATAATGAAGTAGAAACTATTTCCCGGCTCCGTTATGAACTGATGCTGCCCGCCGATGCCGATTTCGGCCAGCGCCGCAGATCTTCGACGCTAATCCCGGTCCCAGTGGAAATAACGCTGATACTGCGGCAGGACTCACCGTATCTGGAAGTCCGTTTCCAGATAGACAATCGTGCTAAAGACCATTGTCTGCGTGCAGTAATAAGAACAGGAATTAATGCCGACACAACCCAGGCGTCAAGTATGTTCGATGTGGTGGAGCACAACAAACTTACCGTAAGGCCGGCGCCGCAGGATGACCGCCAGCAGCCAGCTTTCGAGTTCGTCAAAATTCAAGATCAGGAACAAGGCGGAATGGCGCTGCTTGTCGAAGGCCTGCATGCGTATGAAAATTACCGTGAACGGACAGGAGAGCTGGGCATCACGCTGCTGCGTTGCAACAGCTATATAACCGGATACTTTGACCGCCCGCTGGATGCTGCATGGCTTGCACCTGAAAATCAATGCCTGCGCACTATCGAAAGCCGCCTGGCAATTATGCCCGGAAGCTTTACCGGATCACCAGAAGCGGAAGCTATGGCGGCAGTAAGTTTCCTCAATCCGCCGCTGAGCTACTCAGACAGTTGGGATATCCGGAAATTCAGCGGTGGAAGACCCTGCGTCCAGGACAGCGAATTGTCAGAAATATTTTACCGCCCGGACCCTTATGAGAAAGTGCAACTGCCGCCTGAAATGTCGCTTTGCCGTGTATATGATCAGGCTATGATCATGACGGCAATGAAGCAATCGGATGATGGCAGGGGACTGATATTGCGCCTTTACAATGTGTCCAGCCAGCCACGAAATAGTAAAATATCGTTTGGGACTGCAATCCGGATGGTCGAACAGTGCCGGCTTGATGAAACAGTGCAACAGGAGTTGAAAACAGCCGATTCAGCGGTCATGATTAAAGCCGGCCCCAAAGAGATCATCACCTTGAAATTGTCATTTGGCTGAAGTTATTCGTTTTAACAGGGTCATTCATACGCTGTATATTTCAACTTTATTTTGAATAACAAAAGGAGGATGCGGGAACAGTGACTGTTTCGGTGTTTATTCCATATTCGTAACTCTGAATATTCATAATTTTACAATTGACCATTGAAACTCAAAGGAGAAGAAAATGAAAAACTTTAAAATCCGTTCCCTCGTATTGACACTGGCTGTTGTTTTCGCCTGCACCACTGCCGTAACTAATGCCGCTGACGTAGCAGACTCCGCAGTTCAGACAAAATCGGCCGAGCTGCAAACTGCTCAAAAGAATTCATCCGCCGGTTCTGAAATCATGATCTTAGAAAATGATTTTGAGAATACCGCGCTCTTTAACGGAAGCGTGGTAAATATGGTGGGAGAATATAACAGGGTCGGCCGCTGGGGAGTATTTTCAGCAAAAGGACCGCTGGTAACAACAGAAAAAGCGCATAGCGGCAAGCAGGCCATCAAACTGATTCGCGGCGGAGGAGATCTCCTGGGATACGGAGAAGGCGCTACCGCAGCCGGCCGGGACTATGAAACGGTTTTCTGGCTTTACCGCCCGGCAGATGGATCTTTCAGCGTATTTCTGAGTAGTGAAAACAATAAAGAAATGTGCGGCATATATATATGGCCGACCCCCGAAGGAGAAATGTTCCTTTATAATTTTGCCGCCGGAAAATGGACCCCCACTAAAACGACAGTCCCCGCCGATCAATGGATTAAAATTAAAATATTGTCGGATTCGGCAAATAAAAAATACGGTGCGGTTGCTCAGAGCGAACAGGCACCGGATACATGGGAAAAGCTTAATTCTGAAGATGGAGTGCGCAGTATAAAATTTACTCCTGCAGCGCCTGATAAAAAAGTCAGTTGTTATATTGACGATGTGGCAATCATTCAAAAATAAGATATGACGAGAAGATGGCTCTTAAAACGACAGCGTCGCCTTACATGCATGTATATCGTATACAATTTGGAAACATTGTTTTTGTAGAAGGATCAAGTCATGAATACACTCAAATTAATAGCAACCGTTTTATTGACCATTACAACGATGGTTCACCAGGCCGGAGGAGATACCGGAGCAGCAATTGATGATCCGACCAGAGAAGTCGCCGGGAAAAATCAAAAAGGGGTCAAGCCGGCATATCCGGTAACCCTTTTCTACAGCTCCGGAGATGCCATTGTTGAATACAAATGGATGCCCATGGATTCCGAAGCAACATGCAAGGCCGGATTTGAAATCCTGCGTAAGAGTTATAACTGCGACCGCATTCTCTGGCGGGAGGCGGATAACGATTGGTTTGGGAAATATGATAAAATCCGGCAGGATTCCCCCTGGCTCGGAGACTTGATGACGGATGCATTGAGGATAAACCGGGAGTACAGGAACTCGGAACACGCCTGCAAGGCGGCGAAAGCCAACGGCATCCAGTTCTGGGGCATCGCCGCGTTGTACGACTATAGCGGAAAAGCTGAATGCAATTCCGGCGGCAGCATGGGCACCGGCGCTTTCTGGGGAATCGATCCGTGGCTGGAGAAACATCCTGAATATTACATGCGGGATCGCGCCGGCATTACTAATATGACCGGAATCATAGAATACGGAGATGAAGTGCGTGAAGAATACGTCCGCAGAACGGAAGAGATGTTCAAGGGGCCGTGGAACAAGTATGAAGGCATGTTCATGTACTCGTTCATTGAGAATATGGAAGCACATTATACCGATGAATACATTTACAGCGATTATGCCGTGAAAGATTTCAAAAAGCGTTACGGGGTGGATGTGCGCACTCAGAAATTCGATTTAGACAAATACTACGCCATGCGGGGCGAATATATTACTCAATACCTGAGAGAACTCAGACCGGTTTATAAAAAATATCAGAAGAAACTGGCAATCGCGCTGAACTCGGAAAATATGGAATGGCCGATGCTGTGGTTGTGTGGTTCCGGCTGCTGGCCGAAGAATGCCGCCGAACCGTTTATCCTGCAGCAGGGCAAAGTGAAAATGGATTGGCGGACGTGGTTGAAAGAAGGCCTTGTTGATGAATTGCATGTATGGGGCGGGACCGGACCGGATACAAAGCTGAAAGACGTAAAAGAGCTGCTTGCGGCGGCCGCAGGAACCGGTGTGAAGGTTACGGTATATTTTTCAACAGACCTTCCGGAAAAAGAACAGTACCTGTACGAAAAAGGAGTGCGCCGGGTTATCGCGCCGGCTTCAAGCGAGGACGGGGATACCACCAGGAAGCATCCTGCAGTCGATATCGACAGCGAAGATTATGACGCAGTACTGAATGTGCTGACGCAGGCGAGAAGAAAAGAACTTGAACTGCCTCTGGAAAAAATCACCGGACTATTGCTTAAGCATCCGAATCCGCTGGTGCGGCGGCAGGCGGCGAATACCATCGGGACTTTAAAATTAAAAGCCGGAGTGGCTGCACTGGAAGAAGCAGCCATGAATGATCCGGAAGGAAGTGTAAAAGCGATGGTATTTGACGCGCTCGGTAAAGTTAACAGCTCCGGCAGTGTGGCAGCGATGGCGAACGGGTTCGGCAAAGTTAACACATTCCCGGCGCGTATGGCATTGCGTAATGCTCTGGCGGCAATGGAACCTGAACGCTATGCCGATGTGGCCGGATCATACGATACTAACGACTCCTATTATCGAACCGTACTGGTGCAGAGCTGGTCAAGAAGAAACGGAACGCCGGAATATCTGACTGTACTCAAGCGAGCGATCAAAGACCCCAATGACAAAGTGCGCTGGTGGGCGGCTTTCGCGTTTTCGTATCATTCCATCACTCCGGAAAATATGGAAATTCTTTACAAGGCGCTCGACGATTCCAACGGAGCGGTGCAGAGTCGTGCAGCTATGACCTTGAAGAATATGATTCCGAAGATGTCCGCCGAAATGAAGCAGCGGGTCTTCGACAAATTGATGGACAAATACCAGGAGTTTGGCGCAGGCTGCAAGCGTACCGATTATGACTGGGGATGGCGGCCGATAGGCGAAACCATCCGGGATGGTTTTGGTTCGCAAGGCAAAAAAGCATTGCTCGCCATCCTTAACGGAACGAATACGGATCTCGCGCAGTTGACGTGGCGGGTATTCTTTCAGCCCAATGACAGTGAGTGGCATCCGGTTAATAAGGATGATATGGAGAGAAGATACCTGTTCTATCCTGGCGGTCCTGATCATGGCAAATGCTCTCTCGGCGATATTTACGCACTCTCGCTGCCGGCGGCGGACAACATTCTGCTGGAAAATAATTTTGAGGACAAAGCAATCTTTTCGCCTGCGGTTAAGGGATCGGCAGGAACAGTCAGCAAGAGTGGCCGCTGGGACACCTTTGGAGATAAAGGGGTGTTCTTAACCGCCGAACAGACGCACAGCGGCAAACAGGCAGTCAAGGTTGTGCGCGGCGGCAACCCGCTTACCGCCAGCTTTACCAGGGGAGGTGCAGGCGCCATTTTTGAGGTTTCGGCGTGGGTATACCGGGTAAAGTCGTCATTCACAATAAGCGTGAGCGACATTTACAGAAAGGAAGTCTGCATGACCGGTGTATTTGAAGATGGTCAGGTTTGTCTTTATGATTTCAGCAGCCGGTCATGGTTGCGGAGTAAAGTTATGATGCCATCCGACACCTGGGTAAAGCTCACGGTCTACGGCAATTTGTCGGATGGAAAATATACCGCCGGCATTAAGACAGAGCAGGGTGGCGAGACACGTCTGGAAATTTTCACTGCGACGAACTCCGATGACGCGCTGAGCAGCTTCGGAGTATATCCGGCCGCTCCGCCGGATAGCGTGACCTATATCGATGATGTACAGATAATTCAGAAAGGGATCGGGAAAAAATAGCATTTGTACGTGCCAATTGCCAAGATTGTAATAACGTCAAAAGAAATGAAAAAATAAGGTACCTTAAACAAATGTACAAAAACATTAGTGTTTTATGCGGAATGATGCTTGCATGGCAAAGTATTTTTGCCGCCGAAACAGCGCTGATGGCACAAAGCTTCGAAAATACAGATTTTTTTGGCAAACTTTCAGCCAACGGATACACTATGGCATCGCCGGATGACGGCAAGTGGGGTGTTTTTGGCCCGGATAAAGCGGTCAGCATCAGCGAGGAGCAGGCGGCAGTGGGCAAATATTCGCTGAAGATTACCCGCATGGATAAACGGCAGACCAACGCCGTCGGCGGGTTCCGTCCGGCGCTTTCAGCAGAATCTTCAATTTCATTGGAAATATGGATATACCGCCCGGACCTTTCTGACTTTTCAATCGCTCTCGGCGGTATCGACCAGCCGACAGGCAAGGTAGTCAATGTCGCCGCACTCGTGACCGGCGAGAACGGCAAACTGATGATACGCAACGGTGCTGACGACAAATGGCAGCGAACCAGCCTGAAAATGCCGACCGAACTTTGGGTTCCGGTATTCATCGTCATTGATCGGGCTGCCAAAAATATCGTGTTCAAAATTGAACTCAACGGCAAAGTTGAAACCATTGGCGTTCGCGAGTTTACCAGCCCGGCTGTTGCCATCGACCGGTTGCTGATGGGTGCTGCGCCATGTCCGCCGGGATCATCCGTATATTTTGACGAAGTAAAGATTAATACCATAACCCAATAAGCCAATTTTTTAGAAAGGCCATCCTGGAATGAATTCAAAAATCTGCTTTCCTATAGTAATGATGCTGGTTTCATGTAGTTTAGCGACATCCGCCGACACGATTGACCGCAATAATGTGGCATCGCAACTTTACGGCAGCCGCGCCGGGATTATTCACGCCGACGGGCATAAAACCAATGCGGAAAAAGTAATCAACGGCAATTATGACGACGGCTCCGCCGTTAAACTTGAGGGCGTGCCGAGTACTTTACAAATCGACTTCCCGGCACCGACGCAGATCAACCTGATTCGCATTTTTCCCGGAATGACCATCTATGCGCCGAACCCGTCCGGCGACTGCGGAATTAAAGATTATAAAATCGAAGGTCTCAACAACGGTTACTGGCATCCGCTGGCACAGGGTATCAATCAACCGGACTTCATCAAATCCAACGCAGGGTCCAACGCTGCATATTTTTATGAACACAATTTCAAACCGGCCACTGTTTCCGCTGTCAGGATTATTGTCACGCGTTCCGGAGCCACCGGCATGAGCGTCTCGAAACCTGGCATAACTCCTGAAGCGGAACGCCATTCATACATCCGGGAAATCGAAATTTACGAAGCCGCTAAATCATCATCCAGGCTGTCATGGTTCAATCAAATGGTTACCGGAGATTTCAGACTGCCGGTATATCGTGCACAGAAAACTGCGGAACTGAAACTGACCGGATCGCCATGGTTGAAACCTACTCCTGCCATACTGTCTGTCACCGCCGAAAAAGACGGAACGGTCAAGGAACAGCGGACCGCGACATTGAAGACCGGCGAACAGTCTGTGCAGTTTGACCTGGACTCATATCCGAATGGACGCTTCATCGTAACCATTGCGCCGCAGGATAAAAACTGTCCGCTAAAGGGCGACATCAAACGTATGTTGCGGATTGACCGCGGCGGCAACACCGAACTTCCGCAGGAACCGGTTGTCGTCACCGGACAAAAGATTTTTCCGGTAGATGATTTTCATTTTGCCGAACTGCAAGGCATTGTTACTTGCGTAAAACCGGCGGAAGTGATCCAGGCAACCAAACCGCTGCTGGCTCCGGGACGCGCTGTTCAGCAGTCAAGAGGCGGAGCCTCCATTAATTACGATACCGAAGGCAATTTTGTCATCGCATTCTACGATGCCACCAGAAGCGGCAAAGACCGCAAAAACCATTTTGCATTCAGTAAAGACCTGAAAAACTGGCAGATTGCCGACCAGTCGCCATCCGGCAAACCTAATAAATACGTTGCGCCTCCATTGGCCGCGATACCGGCAGCGGCGGTTCCGAAGTGGGCGGAGAAAACCAAACTGGAGAAATCGCAAATCCGGTTCTATGACCGGGAACGCGACGGTATTGCGCCACTTAACGAAATCCGGATGCAGTGGTTTCCGCCGTTTGTCTGCGACGCGGCCAAATATGGTCTGATCAAATGGGGAACCTATCCGGTATGGGAAAAACGCCCGGGCGAATGGCTGGTAATGACTCCCAAACCGTTACTGGTCGATAAATTCGAATTTGAATCTGGCGAACTGGAAACTGAACAGGACAGCAATGACAATTTTGCGCCGCAATTCCTCAGTGACGACGGCAAAACCATGTTTTACAACCGCGCCGCCAAACTGCGGCGGTTCGAGCCGTACACGATTGAATATGACAATATCCGGCAGGCTCACCGCATATTACGCACCCACTATACCCATGATGGAATTAACTGGCAGCGCAGCTACTTGACCCTTCCTGATGAAAATGATCATTGGAGCTATCAGCACTACGGACTCCATTCCTTCCGTGTTGACAAAAATTTTTATATCGGTTACCTCCACTCCTATCATTGCACCAGGCAGCAGATATCTACGGAAATTATTTACAGCCGCGACGGCCTTAACTGGAAACGGATACCCGGATCCGAACCTTTTGTCGCGAATGGCCCGATCGGATCATGGCGGTTCGGTATGATTTTCACCGAAGGGCAGTTGATGGAACGTGACGGTAAATTTTATCAAGTGCTCGGTACCACCTACAGACATCAGCATTTTTATGACTCCGGCAAGGATGATCTGTCTTACCTGAATGGCGAGTTTCTGCGCCGCAGCTTCGGCGGACGTAAACTGGCGGAACAATGGCCATTCTTCAATGCCATCGGCGGCTGGGACGGACTGGCAAAGGACATGCTCGATGCCAATGACTCTGTCGGCCTGGCGGTATTCCGCAAAGACGGCTGGATGGCCGCCCAGGCTGAAGATAATGGAACAATGCTCAGCCGCATCTTAAGCGCTGGCAAATCCAGGCTGTATCTCAATGCATGCAACAGTAACAACGGATCAATAAAGGTCGAAGTGTTGAGCACCGATGGAAAGGCCATTGATGCCTACTGTGGAGAAAATGCCGCTGTTTATACTGGAGACAGTACCGCCGCCGCGCTGCAGTGGAGCAAAGGCAGAATCAGCACATTGCCGGAATCGCCTTTCCGTTTGCGACTCACTATGAACCATGCGGAATTGTACAGCCTTAACTTTGTATCTTCCAGCTTATAAAAATACTTGTAAAAAGAAAGGAAGAATATCTTAATTAGCTAAATTTGTATTATTAATTTACATAAATATTTGCTTTTTGCCATTAAATATATTAAT
>CAIPAT010000216.1 GCA_903863035.1 uncultured Lentisphaeria bacterium | reverse complement strand
TCTCCTGTCTCCTGTCTCCTGTCTCCTGTCTCCTGTCTCCTGTCTCCTGTCTCCTGTCTCCTGTCTCCTGTCTCCTGTCTCCTGTCTCCTGTCTCCTGTCTCCTGTCTCCTGTCTCCTGTCTCCTGACTTCTCTCTTCCCCCCATTCCGACACTTTGGAGAGTCATTGAGCATAATGCCTTTCAAGTTTTCACACATTTGGGACAGCCACTCCGAGGTATTGAATAGTCGTTGAACAGAATGTTTTTCATAATTATGCAGCATTTTCGCTTTTCTTGCTTCCAATGTACTCCGGACAATCTTGTGCAGAACCATTTTGCCATTGTTTTCACCAGTCACCAGTCACCAGTCACCATTCACCAGTCACCAGTCACCAGTCACCAGTCACCAGTCACCAGTCATGTCTTTATACTATTAGTGATTCTGTCAACAGAAACGGGGAATACAGGCTCAAAAACGCTGAAAAATGCATTTTAAAAAGTCATGTTTTTTTATGTGAAAATCTGCAAAAGACATGAATCGAATAACAACCAGATGTCTGAGGCATCAAACGTTTATAGTCTAAAGGACGTGGATTGTTCGACTACAGCGGGGGCGCATGGTGTATTGGGTTGATTTTCTATAAACCTTTTATCCTTTCGGGATATAAAAATAGTTGATTCCTTGTTTTTACAGCTTACATTAGGAATCGTTTGTAATTATGTACGGGGCTTAATTTATGAAAATCAAAAAAACTATCAGTTGTTGTTAATTTATGGCATTAAGCTGGAATGAAATCAAAGACCGGGCGGTACTCTTTTCCAAAGAGTGGGGCGGCACTTGCAATGAAGATGCTGATGCAAAACAATTTCTGGTTGCATTTTTCAATGTCTTTGGAATCAGCAGCAGAAAAGCAGCATCCTTTGAACATAGAGTAAAGAAACTTGATGAGGCCGATGGATACATCGACTTGCTCTGGAAGGGAACTATTTTAATCGAAATGAAAAGCCGGGGGAAAGACCTCGACAAAGCCTACCGGCAGGCCAAAGACTATCTACACGGACTTAAACAGCACGAACTGCCGAAATATATTCTTGTATCTGATTTTGAAACCTTTATACTTTACGATCAGGAAGAAGAAAAGACAGTCAAGTTTAAACTTAACGACCTGGTAAAACATGTTCACCATTTCGGCTACATTTTAGGCTACCAGAAAAAGGTTTACAAAGAACAGGACCCCGTAAACATTAAAGCGGCGGAATTAATGGGTAAACTGCATGACCGTTTAAAAGAAATCGGTTATGAGGGGCATCCGCTGGAAGTCTATCTTGTCCGTCTTTTATTCTGTTTGTTTGCGGAAGACACAACCATTTTCAATAAGCAGCAATTTCAGGATTACATTGAGCAGCGCACCAGCGATGACGGCAGCGACCTTGCGGCAAAACTGCAAGAATTATTTCAAGTTTTAAATACTCCGGCAGAAAATCGGTTCAAAAATATTGACGATCAACTTGCGGACTTTCCTTATGTAAACGGAAAATTGTTTGAAGAAATATTGCCGATGGCAAGTTTCGATACAAAAATGCGGCAGTCATTATTAGATTGCTGTTACCTTGAATGGAGTAATATTTCACCCGCGATTTTCGGCTCAATGTTCCAAAGCGTCATGAATCCGGCGGAACGCAGAAATCTTGGAGCGCATTATACCAGTGAAAAGAATATTTTAAAACTGATCAAACCGCTGTTTCTTGACGCTCTCTGGTCGGAATTTGAATCAATAAAAAGCAACAGAAACAAGCTTCCGGAATTTCATAAAAAAATAAGTTCGCTGAAATTCCTTGATCCGGCTTGCGGTTGCGGCAACTTTCTGGTAATCACATATCGCGAGTTGCGCTTACTGGAAATTGAAATCCTGCGTTCACTAAATAAAACAGGCCAGGGATTCCTTGACGTCCGGGATATTATCCGGCTTGATGTGGACATGATGTACGGAATTGAATACGAAGAATTTCCGGCACGAATTGCCGAGGTCGCAATGTGGCTGATGGACCACCAGATGAATATGCATATCAGCAACGAGTTTGGACAATATTTTGTCCGCCTGCCGCTAAAAAAAGCGGCAAATATAGTGCATGGCAATGCATTGCGGATTGACTGGAAGAATCTGGAAAGCGTAAAATATTGCGATATTACAGCTAATGTTACGAATGTATTTAGTGTTGAAGAAGAAAAGGCGCATTATGAAACGCTAAATATATATTCAAACAAAGTAAACATAAATCCAAGCCATTACCTGCAATCTAATTTTGCCGGACAAAGCGTATACGATTATATTCTAGGCAATCCCCCGTTTATTGGACACCAGTGGAGAAGCGAACAGCAAATGTGTGATATGGAAACGGTTTTCGGGGATGCAAAAAGATCCGGCAGGTTAGATTATGTAGCTGCATGGTATCTCAAGGCCGCACAATTAATTCAAAACACAAAGACAAAAGTTGCATTTGTTTCAACGAACTCAATTTCACAAGGCGAACAGGCGGGAATATTATGGCCGTTGTTATTCAATTATTATAAAATCAAAATTCATTTTGCGCACCGTACATTCAGTTGGAGCAATGAAGCCAGAGGCAATGCCGCCGTGCATTGCGTCATTATTGGTTTTGCCTGTTACGACACACCCGGCAAATCCATTTTTGAATATGACAATATTAAAGGCGAACCACATGAAATAAAAGTAAATAATATCAATCCTTACTTAGCAGAGGGGAAAGAAATAATCATTGAATCCAGAGGCCGCCCGATACATGGATTTCCGGCTATGTTTAAAGGCAGCCAGCCCACTGATGGAGGTCATTTGATTTTAACCCCTGAAGAAAGAGATTTTTTTATCACCAATGAGCCGTTATCTGCTCAATGGATCAGGCCTTATATCGGCGGATATGAATTAATGAATGGTGAAAATAGATATTGTTTGTGGTTAAAAGATTGCCCGCCTGAGACTTTGAGAAGTATGCCTTTAGTTTTAAGAAGATTAGAAGAAGTTAGCCAATCACGTCTTTCAAGCAAAACAAAAAGTGTTCGGGATTTTAGCAAATATCCGGCATTATTCACTCAAGACAGGCAGCCGGATTCATCCTACCTGGCATTCCCTGAAGTCAGTTCTGAAAACAGGAGATATATTCCTATTGGCTTTTTAAATTCCGGCACTATATGCAGTAATAAACTTCAAATAATTCCTAATGCGTCATTGTATCTTTTCGGAGTCTTAATGTCTGAAATGCATATGGCCTGGACAAAAACAGTTTGCGGCAGGTTAAAATCTGATTATAGTTATTCTCCATCTGTTTATAACAGCTATCCATTCCCCGTAACCCTTAATGATAAGCAAATCAAGGGAATAGAAACAGCTGCTCAAAAAGTATTAGATTCAAGATCGGAATTTCCAGACAGTTCATTGGCTGATCTGTACGATCCTTTGACAATGCCTTCATCATTGGTAAAAGCCCACAGCGAACTGGACAAAGCGGTTGATCTGGCATATCGGCCGCAACCATTTACTACCGAAGCCAAACGCATGGAATTTTTATTTGAGCTGTACGGGAAATACACGGCTGGTTTATTCCCGAAAGAAAAACTGAAGAATAAAGCGCACTGAAAAAGACCGTTATTATTTTTATCAGTAAGGAGCTGTCAAGAAATAAACTTGATCGTATAGGAATTTGTATTTAATTAATGTAGGTCAGACAGGAATGTCTGACCTACATTAATTAAATACAAATCGGGGTTGCGCTGATAGAATGATGTTCATCTGTCGTTCAGCAACGCGTTATGTGCTTTTCTGGAAGGTTGTTCCGCGCCTGCGGGATAGCAACCGGGATCGGAAACGGTTGACACGGCGGTCATCCAGAGGCGGACAAACCCCATTGTAACCAGTTGCACGGGAACAGACATGCGCAAAGCAACATTATATTGTCAGCACAAAATATTTGCCCGGCATTGACATTTATATTAAAAATACTTTTTCAGCAATGCCGTCAATGTGGTTGTGTTGAAAGGTTTGGCAATATAATCATTGCACCCGGCGGCTACGGCCTTTTTCCGGTCTCCTGCCAGCGCATAAGCGGTTTGCGCTATAATAATCACATCCTGGTTAAATAGCCGGATTTGTCTGGCGGCTTCGTAACCGTTCATTTCGGGCATTTCAATATCCATTAAAACCAGATCAAGGTCAGGGTTATTGCGGCAGGCTGCAACGGCTTCAGTTCCGGTTCTTGCTTTTAAAACTTCTTTGCCGAACTTCCTGACTATTATTGTAATCAGCAATTCTGATTTTTCATCGTCTTCGGCAATTAATATTTTCAGGGTTTTAAGTTGATCCTCTTTGTCATCTGGCGGGACAACATTTTTAATGATGGATTTTTCTTCTGTTATTACATTGCAGGGAATGGTGAAATGAAATACTGAACCCCGGCCTTCTTCGCTTTCCACCCGGATTTTGCCGCCATTTTTTTCTATAAATTCTTTGCATAGCAATAAACCAAGTCCGGTGCTGGGCTCGCCTTCTGTACCTATTCTATTGGTTCGAACATCGACCCGGAATAAATTGTCCACCATTTCACTATTCATGCCAATACCGGAATCCTTAATGGATATTTCAACAGTATTGTTGTCAGTAACTTTAGATGAAAGACTGATTTTGCCATTTTTAGCGGTGAATTTTATCGCATTGGAAACAAGGTTGCGAATAACGGATTGAAGCAT
>CAIPAT010000215.1 GCA_903863035.1 uncultured Lentisphaeria bacterium | reverse complement strand
ATATGGGTATGCGCTTTCATTATAAGCCGCAAAAACCGGGAAGGCGAAATAAGCGACGTCCTGATGCAGAATAATCGCCGGTTTTGCCGTCGGCTTGTCCGGCGGCGTATAGGCGTAAACACAACTCCCGTCAAAGCCCTGGTTGTAATACGGATCAATTACCTCCGCCAGCGTTCCGGCGCCAGTGGAATTCTTTACCAGCAAACCTTTACAGTAGGTTGCCAGCGGCATGGACGGCAAGTCCTTGAAAAAGTCATAATCAAGTTGCAGACAGACCGGGTCAGCCGAATCTTCACCAAGATACTCGACACCCCATTCCGGCATGGCAAACGCCGTACCCTGTTCATTTAATCCAGAACGCCCGCTGGCGATGATCTTGCCGCCGCCGCTTGCAAAACGGCGCAGCAACTCAGCAGTTTCTGGACTGACAACTGTTTCATCCGGTAGAACCAGCAACTTGTAATTAAATATCCTCTCCCATTCGGAGACAATGTCGAATTGACATTTCAGTTCGGCCAGCATGCGAGTCGCGCCGTCAATTGCCGGACTTGCCATCATCAGCTCCCAGTGCGGTTCAAAAAATATTGCTATGTCCGTCTGCGGCTTCGCTCCGTCATACCACGCTTCGTATTTCCGCGCGGCGGAATATACCTGGCGGGCCAACTGGAATTCCGCAACATTGATATCGCCGCGCGGATGAAAATGACTGCCGATATTCGGGCGCAGACCGTTCGCCAGCGCATGAAAACAGTCATATTCCAGACTGGCTGGAGTGCGCAAGCCGCCGAAATCGCCCCAACTGGTATGGAACCTGCCGGTCATATGCAGTGTCGGTTTGCCGAAGTTGCGCAGATAACGGGTGCAGACCGCCAGATTGTCGTACCCCCAGCCCCCGGTAGGCAGGCATTCCAGATCGAGATAGTCCGATATCTCCTGCTGAACCACTGGCGAAAAGCCGTTGAAGAATAAAATAGCGTCAGGTTTAACTGCCTTGATCGCGGCAATCAGCTTCCGCGCCATTGCCAGATTGGAACGCCCCGACAATGCAAACATTTCTTTCCAGCTGCGCCAGTCAACGCCTTCTTTTTTCGCGATGGACATGCAGTCCGGACAGATACAGGGTTTGGGGTTCATGCAGTCAAAAAAGAAACCAGACACCGGATAACGTTCAAGAACCTCCAGCGCCATGCTGATAACGTGATCGACATAACCGGAATTGGACGAACACATGGTCATAAATCCGGCATTGTCTTTCTTTGCATTGAACGCGTAAGTCTGCCCGTCCGGCGTGATTCTGGTCCAGTCGCGGTGCCGCATCCCTTCCTCATGGCTGATTCCCACATTGATGTAGGCATTGAGCAGAATGCTGTTTTTACGGCATTCTTCCGCCAGTTCGCCGAACAGGTCGCGCCGCAATGACGGATGCCTGATCCCGATTTTCGTGTCATAATAGGCGAACCCCTGATTGCAGCGGGCGTGAAAAGTCAGAAAATCCACTCCGCAGCTTTTGACTTCGGCGACAAACTTCTGCGCGTCAAAATTCACGCCGACATCCGGACAAGCCTTCATCGTGTGATTGTCAAAAAATAAACTATATTTCGGCTGGTACATTTTAGCTCCATTCAGTGATAACAGATTATATTTAGTAATTTCTTACTTTATCTTTCCAGTTCAATCGCAATATCCCTGGCATCAAGAAAATTATTGGCACTGCTGTCTTGTAAACGCAGAGCCAACATCAAACTTTCGGCATTCTCCGGCACATCAAAAGTTTTGGTGATGACTTTCCACTCTGTAGCTTTGGATAAAACTATACCATCATATTTAACTTTGCCATCGGCTAATTTAAAGCCCACTAAATACCATGAACCGCCATGTAAAGCTGTTGTATAAACATCAGAGCGATATTTAAGTGAAATTATTACTCGTTTGACCCCTTGTAGCGATATATCAGGATACGACATGCTGGCGGTATTGCCTTTATCTGGCTTTTGCAGCTTGAGGTATTTTTCGCCATTTTCTTCAATGACTTTCGCCGAGGTTAGTTTCCACTCCGGCGCGAGGTTATTGAGATCAGGCACAATTTTTTCTCCGGCAATAATAGTGCCAGCCATCATTATCAAACTTACTCCGATTAAAGATTTCATCTTCATATTCTTTTCCCTTTTTATAAGTGTTTTTTAGAAAAAATGCGGATCGATCTGGTCTCGCAGTGCCACGAATAATTCATCGGTCATTGCCTGAATTTCATCGAGCGAGCACACTGCCGCTGTCAACGGATCCAATGCAACCGCCTGGAAGATCTTCCTGCGGCTGCATTCGAGCGCGCCTTCCGCCGCTATTATCTGCAAATTGATCATCCCGCGGTTAAGCCCGGCCAGTTGTTCCGGATAATTTTCGACGCGGCAAGGCGTAATGCCGCCGCCATCCACCAGGCACGGCACTTCCACGCAGCATACCGGCGGCAGAGTCGCGATCAGTCCGCGATTTATCACATTGAGGTTGGCCGACAATGCCGCGTTGGTTTCGATAGCATTGATAATCTGGATAGCATATTCGCCGCTGGGGGCAAGATTGAACTCCTTGGTGCCGTTCAACAGCGCAACAATCTCGCGTTCGTTACGCTGTTGCAGTTCGGCGCACACTTTCAATGAGGCCCCCGAAGTTCCCACACTCATGTTGTAGTCTTCTTCTGAACTAGATTCCAGACTGCAGTATTTGTCGATCAGGTCCTTCCGTTTGCGAATATATGGAATATATTCACTGCCGTGCCCGCTCGATTCGGTCGTAAAATATCCGAAGTGGCGGAACAGCTCGAAACGCACTTTATCCTGGTTGTAGATCTCCTGTTTCGCCATTGCTTCGCGCAAACGCGGATAAGCATCCTGTCCGTCAACTTCGAACTTTAAGAAAAATGACTGGTGATTGACTCCGGCGCAGAGAAACCGCACTTGTTTCTTATCGACACCGATATATTTGGCCAGTTCTCCGGCAGTGTGCTGGACGCTGTGGCAGAGTCCGATTACTTTGATTGTTTTCGCCCGGCGGCTCAATGCAATAATGTTGAGCGACATCGGATTGACATAATTAAGCAGATAAGCGCCCGGGCAACCTGCTTCCATCGCATCAATCACTTCAAACAGCGCTTTAAGTGTGCGCAACCCGCGGAAAACTCCGCCAGGTCCCATGGTGTCGCCGACTACCTGATCTACTCCGTATTTGCGCGGAATTTCCTGTTCAAGCCGCTGATGCTCCAGTGCGCCGACCCGGAACAGCGTGATCACGTAGTCTGCGCCCTGCACCGCCTGATGCAGGTCAGTCGTGGTTTTAATCTGCGGTTCAACCTTAAGTTTTTCGCCGATCTTCTGCGAAAATATCTCCGCATTTTTAAGCCGCCCGGCATCAATGTCCATCAGGACGATTTCACTGTCGCACAAAGTCTCACTGATCAAAAGATCTTTAATGAAGTTTTGGGCAAAAATCACTCCGCCCGCCCCGATTAATGCAATTTTAGCCATTTCAGTCACCCTTTTGATTATGTCTGTTATCAAATTGACAGTTTGAAACCCGTATTAACGTTAACGGCTTACTGCTTAGCCTCCTCCTGTTTCACCAGAATAACCCGGTCAAGGAAAACTCCATTCTTCTGCGAGGAACCTTTTACATAGGACGGCCCTGTGTATTTGACGGATATCCAAGTTTTCCAGACATTGTAGCCGGGTAATCCGTCTGCCGCAGTAGGATTATTTTTCCAGTTCAATCGCAATATCCTTGGCATCGAAAAACTTACCGGTATTCTTTCCTTTCGGAGTATCCAACTGAACACGTAATTGTGCCTCAAATTTTATCGCACCTTCAGGAACATCGAGGATCTTCTCCAGCGCCGTCCATT
>CAIPAT010000214.1 GCA_903863035.1 uncultured Lentisphaeria bacterium | reverse complement strand
GTACGGGGCTCATACCAATGACGATCTCCAGGAAAGGTATTTTACTTTTGCAGGAGATCTGCCGTTATTTATGGGAGCGGTTACCGATTGGACAAAAAACAATTGGGGCAATTATGCAAAGTGCGGGGCTCTAATGAGCGGGCTGGCTTTAGCGCCCGGCTTGAAAATACCCTCTTTCTATTCTCAGGATGTGGATGTCAGTTCGCACTGGTTTCATAATTCCGAGGATATTGTCGCGGTGTTCCGCAACGGCTGGATGGAATACGAATTCTGTCAGTTCTCCCCATGGTTTCCAGTCGTCAAAGTGAATATTGCCGTATTCCCATTGATGCCGGAAGACGGCTTTCTGGTCCATTACAGAATAAAAACTGATCAACGGGTTATTTTCTGCGCCGGGTTTGGCGGAATGACCGATTTTATCAGCCGCCTGGAGTATCCGCAGATTAAAGCGCGTAATTTCAACGCTTCCGATTGCGAAAAGAATGTTGTAAAATGCGGCAGCAACCGGGCATTGCTGAAAGGCCCGAGAGGCGACGCAATGTGGATAGGTTCCAGTTTCAATATGGAAGTTGAAGCCGGCGATGCATTATCCTTGCAGGATTGCGCACCAGGAATGTTCCTGAAAAATAAGCCTGCGGCAACGGCTCCCCGAGTTGTAAAAATGTCTGCCATCATAGATGCCGGAGATGAATTTGAAGGGTATATCGTAGCTGTCCGGAATGAAGATGAAAGCATGCTGGATAAATGGCTGAATCTGGAAGCTCCGGTAGAATACCTCAAACAGCAGATTCATGCTAAACAATCGGGTGTTACGGTGAACACGCCGGATGCAATGCTCAATTTGACTGTGCCGCCCACAATCCTGGCGATGGACGCTTCGTGGCATAAGAATATATTCTATCACGGGGCGCATGCTTATCACGCGCCTTTTCTGGGCTGGAGAAACTGGTACGGCCCGACGGTCATCGGCTGGCATGACCGGGTTGGAACTGCCATTAAAGCCCATTTCTCCGAAATAATCAAAGATGCTCCGGGACCGGAAGCCGTCTGGTACGACGGTAAAGACCGGCCCGATCTCGATCATGAAGGTTCCCAGTACCATCAGCTCAGGAACAGTACCGGCTTTATTCCAGCCAAGCTGGGTGGCAATGACATCTACAATATGCAGGAAGTGGCGCTTGATATGCTATTCCATCATCTGGAATGGCAGGGCGGACTCGATTTGGCGAAAGAACTGTTTGACGATATAAAAGGCGTTCTCGACTGGGAGGAACGGATTCTCGATCCCGACCAGGACGGACTTTACCTGAATTTTCTCAATACCTGGATATCAGACGGGCATTCCTACAACGGCGGCGGCTGCGCCCAGGCCAGTGCCTATAACTATCTGGCGAATCTGATGATGGCGAAAGTCGCAAAGAAATTAGAGTATCCGGATGACGTTTTTATAAAGCGCGCAGAGAAAATATTCAAAGCAATTCAGGAAAAACTGTGGCTGCCGGCGCAAGGAATCATTGCCGAATTTATTGACACCATCGGCAACAAACTTGTTCATCCTTCGCCTGAACTGGCAACGATTTATCATGCCATCGACTGCGGGGTCGCGGATATGTTTCAGTCGTATCAAATGCTCCGGTTTACGGAGACTGATTTATGCAATGAGCAAACGCTCAACCGGCATGGACGTCTGGTATATTCGTCAAACTGGTATCCTAAGAAGTATTCCACCTGCGGTTTGTTCACGGCTGAAAACATTCATCTGGCGTTAGCGTATTTTCAATGCGGCTTGAAGGAGAACGGCCTTGAGATACTGGATGCGATCATAGATGCTTATTTCATGGGTAAAAATCCCGGGATGGCAGCTCATGTCCTGTCTGCTCATGGAGTTTCCGATGGAGGAGATCTGGATTTCTCCGATGTTTCAAGCATGTATCTGCGGCTAATTGTCGAAGGACTTTACGGCATCAGGTTCCATCTGGTGGACGGCGTAATTGAGATTGCGCCCGGCTTTCCGTCGAGCTGGACGCAGGCGGATATAAAATTGAAGGATATTTCTTTAAACTATCATCGTGAAGGCTGTCAGGAAATCCTTACTGTGCATTGCGAAAAGAAGGCCTTTAAGAAGATAAAACTGCCGATGCGTTCTACTGTGATTGAAAATGTCTTATTGAACAGCGCTCCGGTAGATTATATGCTGGAAGCTGCGGTTAATAACTGTTATTTGGTCGTGAAAACGGCAATTACTGGCGTTATCAGATTACAGGTTACTCACGGTAAAAAAACGGTTCCAACCATTGAATGTCCTGCTAAAGCTTTCAAGGGTGATGAGCTGGCGGTCAAAGTATCTGAAGGTGAAATAATTGCCTGCCGGGATACTTCCGGGGCGTTTGAAAAGATTTATCTCTCTCATGACAGGCTGTCTGCGAAAGTAAAAGCTGAATCCGGCAGTCATACGGTATTTATTCGAGTTAAAGACGAGCAGTATGACGCATGGCTGTCGGCTGACTTTATGGTGGAGAATAAAATAGTTACGGAAAGAGTAAATCCTGTTGAAAGAAGTACGACTCACCAATTTGAACCGCTGGATATTGCTCAGTATTTCAATTGCTCTCTAACGGCAATCCATACTCAAGAATACATGACTCCACGCCCGGCGGGATATTCAATCGGGGTACGCTTGAACGGCAGATATGCCTGGGACTGGAATCAGAGCGGCCATAATGCGGTACAAGTAGATGATGCCGCTCTCAGACAGAAGAAAGGCCCGTTTTATTCTCCTTCCGGGATCGGCTTTGCAACGCCGGCTGAAGGGCCTAATGTTGCCTGCGCATCAATATGGGATAATTTTCCAACCGTTCTGGAAATACTGTTGACAGGAAAAGCTTCTGAACTGGCGCTGTTTTTCATCGGGGTTACCAATCCCATGCAGAGCCGCGTTGAAAATGCCCGCTTTACCGTTACCTATGCTGACGGCTCAACGCAGTCTGTCAGTCTGGTTAATCCGGAGAATTTCGACGACTGGCTTAATGCGGCGCTGCAGGCACAGAATGAAACGGTGTATTTCAGCGATTATAATCATGGCATGGTGCAAAGGATTAAGCTCGATCCGCGCAAGGAACTTAGCAAAATATCAATAGAAGCTATTGCCAATGAAGTAATTATCGGATTGCTCGGGATATGCATAAAAATTAAATATGAAGAAATTACGCAAAATGCATGAAGATTCTCCTGTTTCCCAAAATACTATCTCAGTTACACCAAGGAGCAAAACTTATCACTGCGGAACTTTGACTTATACCAAAATGGGATTGTTCGTGCTTTTCGCCTGGCTGTTATGGGGTGATTTCTGCTTCACCATGATGGAAGCGGTAGTGCCGAGCATATTACCGCTGAAGTTGAAAGACCTGGGGTGTTCAAACTGGCTGATGGGACTGATTCTGACTACTGCCCCTGGCGTTCTGAATATGACGGTATGCCCGTATGTCAGTTTTAAAAGCGACCGTTACCGCAGCAAATGGGGCAGACGCATCCCGTTCATCATCTGGACCATGCCGTTTCTTTGCGCCAGTCTGGCGTTGATGGGGCTCGGCGATGATATTTGCGGGATGCTGCAAAGAAATTCTGAGTTTTTGCGGCAATTTACTCCAGCCACTATTACGATTGTTCTTATCGCTGTTTTTCTAATCATGTTCCAATTTTTCAACATGTTTGTCGGCTCGGTATTCTGGTATTTGTTTAACGATGTGGTTCCTCCGCAGTTTCTGGCTCGCTTTGTTGGATTGCTCAGGATTGTCGGCACTGGCGCCGGAGCGCTGTATAACTTCTTCATTTTTAAATTTGCAGAATCGCACATGCGGGAAATCTTTATCGGCGCCGCAGTTCTGTACTTGGTCGGGTTCGGGATGGCCTGCCTGATGATCAAGGAGGGTGAGTACCCGCCTCCGGAAGGAGAGAGTGATAATTCAAGCAGGGGGATGAAAGGAATTAAGACTTTTTTCAGGGAATCATTTTCGCATAAACTTTACTGGTTTAGATTTATTTCGGCTTCATTTGGCTCCTTTGCCGGGGCAATCGGCATATTCGGCATTTTTTTTAATCGGGAGATGGGACTTTCTCTGGACCAGATCGGAAAACTCGGTGCGATCGGTTCAATCGCTTCAATGGCGGCAATGTATTGCATGTCCATATTTGTGGACCGCTGGCATCCGTTGCGCATCACCGTCTATGGCGCACTGTTCGGGGTGCTCGGCAGCTTTATGTCCATGGTGTGGATTTTTGTAACCATTCCCGGGAATTATTTTTTCTGGCTGAATCTGAGCAATGTTCTGATTGGTACATTTCTGGGCGCATTAGTCGCCGTTGCTACATTTCCAAGCGATATGCGGATATTCCCCCAGTCAAGATTCGGTCAGTTCTGTTCGGCGCAAGCCATGCTCCAGTCAGCATTTACCGTGATTGCCGGAATATTGGCTGGACTGTTTATTGACGTGGTCAGAAACCTTTGCCATGGTTCGAACTATGCCTACCGCTTCATTTTTTTATGGATAACCGTTTTTGCTGGAATTAGTGCGGTATTCAGGGTGATGTCGTACATCGAATGGCACCGGCTGGGCGGCGACAAGCATTTCCATCCGCCCGCGCCCTGGAGTCCGAGCGGGATTGAGGAAATGCCGGTAGTGCCGATTGTCGGGCCGCAGACCAAATGGCTGAACATCTCGTTCCTGCTGTTTGACGGGATAATGGGTTTGTCGGTACTGAGTATTCCCGTGCTGATGTGGTGGATGTACATGAAACAGCAAATGTTTGCATTTAAATGGTACGGACTGGCGGTATTGCCGCTGTGCGTAGCCGGATGGCTGTGCTGGATAGTACTGAAAAAGAAAATACGGCGCGACGTGGCGGCGGCGAAAACAGGTTCGCCGTTGCGCAACGGTATCCCTCATCATGGTATGCTGATTATCCTCGGCAGTAAATTCCTGCTGGCGGTCGGGGTCTGGGTGTGCCAGGTGCTGGTGACGGTCACGCTAAATATGGAAAGCGGCGCGATCGTATTCGGTATAGCCAATGGAATTACGAACTTCCTGCTGATTGGAACATTGTACCTGATGTGCAGAATTGAGCGCGGATTTTCCGTTACGGTGGATGAAAAGTTTGAAGCGATTGATAATGCTTCGACGCCAGCAAATGAAACAGAGCTTTCTTGACAGAGCGGATATTACACGCTCAGCAATTCTATCAGAATGAGAAAGAAGAAGTGATTGTAACTATGGATGAACAATTTTTAAAAGGCTTGTTTTCATAGAAATTTGGGCAGAGGAAATGCTTTGAAATCGCAAAAAACTTAACTGGAACGTATAGAAATTTGTATTTTAACAGGGATAGACAGGATATACAGGATTAGAAAAAAACTTTCACCATGAAGGTAATGAAGAAAATACATGTAGTCAGTGAATGCATGCGGCGTAACCGCATTCATCCGCTGACTCCTTTTTTGTTCATATTTCGTGCTTTTGGTGTTTTTCGTGGTAAAAATGTATTGGTTTTCATCACCCATCACCCATCACCCATCACCCATCACCCATCACCCATCACCCCGTTGCAATCAAAAAATTATGAAGCCACCTCGCGCCGGTGATTATTCATCGAGCAACTGGTGACAGCTGTCGGCATTTTGGAGCTTGGAATTTGCTTTTTTGCGAAAAAGAAATCAATTATGATAGAATTTTCGAAATAAAGCTTTATTATATTATTTACGGACAATGTAAAAAAGATTGATTTTAATAAATATTTTATAAATAGAGGTGATTGTAAAAGTACCTTTTGAAAGGATTTTCAGGAATTTTCGCGAGGATTCTGGTGTTTTTTGTGAGTTTAAGCGCAGCGGCGCTGCGTAAAAACGAATAAAAGGCGCCAGAATACAGGGAAAAGCCTTAAAATACCAAAATACTTTTGCAATTATCTCCAATTAAAGCGGGAGATAAAACTTATGATGATTCAGACGGCGCCGAAAGTCAAGCCTGAACTAGATCCGGAATTTATTCCGGCGGTATTGTGGAACAGAAGTTATCTTAAAGCCGTGGCGGCATCCGGCAAAGCCCAAAAGGTCGTGATAGCGCTGAACCGGCCCAACGGTACGGTATCAACTTTCGGCACTGAGATTTTTCTGCATGAAGGCGAATATAAGGCATTGAATGTTAAATATGTTGAACGCCTGATCAAATTTCTGCTCTGGATGAAGGGCGGCTATCGGGTCACTATTGCCGGTTGTGCCGCTCTGGCTGATGATGTCAGGGCTGTTTATGCCGCGAAAGGCGTGAGAGCTTTTGACAACGAAATTATGGGTGAACGTATTTACGGCAAACCATTTGAAGTTGCTGCTTGTGCGCTGGCCGCGGCCCCGCAAAGTCATGAAATCCAGGTGCAGCTCGGCGGGCATACGGACGGCTGCCGCATCGGTTTTGACCTGGGCGGTTCTGACCGCAAGTGTGCGGCGGTAAAAGACGGCGAAGTTGTATTTACTGAAGAAATTACCTGGGACCCGTATTTTCAGAAGGACCCGGAATATCACCGCCAGGGTATCCTTGATTCTTTTAAACGCGCCGCCGATAAGCTGCCGCGCGTTGATGCCATTGGCGGCAGCGCCGCCGGCGTTTACGTTGACAATAAACCCCGCATTGCCTCGCTGTTCCGCGGGGTGAGCAAGGAAGATTTTCAGAAGAGTGTCCAGAATATTTTTATTGAGGTTCAAAAGCAGTATAATGTTCCGCTGATTGTTGCCAATGACGGTGAAGTAACTGCTCTGGCCGGTGCCATGTCAATGAAGTCCAACGGAGTGCTGGGAATCTCTATGGGGACCAGCCTGGCGGCCGGATACGTCAATATGCAGGGAAATATTACCGACTGGCTCAATGAACTGGCGTTTACGCCGATTGACTACCGCGACGACGCTCCTTCTGATGAATGGTCCGGCGATATCGGCTGCGGCGTGCAGTATTTTTCCCAGCAGGGCGTTGCCAGGCTCGCGCCGCTGGCCGGCATCGAGTTTCCGAAAGATATGCCTTTCCCCGAAAGACTGGTCGGCGTACAAAAACTGATGAGCGAAGGAGATGATCGCGCCGCAAAGATCTACCGCACAATCGGAACATATTTTGCGTATGCTATCGCTCATTACGCTGATTTCTATGAAATCCGCAATCTGCTGATTCTGGGACGTGTCACTTCCGGCGACGGCGGTGAAATCATCCTTAAGGTAGCTGAAGAGGTGCTGAATAAGGAATTCCCGGCGCTGGCGAAACAGATTACGTTCAGAACTCCTGATGAACAGTTCAAGCGTCACGGGCAGGCGGTTGTTGCCGCCAGTCTTCCCGCAATCAAGTAACTAATAAAGAGGCGATTATAATGAAAACTTTAATAAAAAACTGCCATCTGATCTCGCCTGATGTAGAGCTTAAAAACGCTGCAGTGTTGATTGACGGGAAATTTATTGCCGGCGTCTATGCTGACGGCGAAATACTGCCGTCTGCGGATAATACTGTTGACGCTGCGGGCCAAATGGTTGTCCCGGGATTTATTGACGTTCATTGTCATGGGCGTTCCGGTTACGATTTTACTGACGGCAGTCAGGAAGGCATGGATGCCATCGCGATTGATAAGTTGAAAGAAGGGGTTACCACCCTGCTGCCGACTACCCTCACTTTGCCTGAAGAACAGTTGAAGCCGGGAATGAAGACAGTGTCCGAATACGTCAAGCGCGGCGTCAAGGGGGCCAGAATTGCCGGAGTTCATCTGGAAGGGCCGTATATCAACAGCAAGTGTTGCGGGGCTCAGAATCCTGCGTTTGTCCGCAATCCGGACATTGAGGAAGTCAAGCGTCTGGACGCGATTTCGAAAGTCGCCAAAGTTTCTTTTGCGATTGAAGTCGCAGGGGGATACGCTTTTGTGCGTGAACTGCTCGCCGCCGGAATTACGCCGTCGTGTGTTCACAGTTCCGCAACTTATGCCGATTTCAAAAAGGCCAATGCGCTGGGTCTGAAAAATCTGAGCCACTTCTGTAATCAGATGACACCGCTGCATCACCGCGATATCGGTCTGGTCGGGGCAGGGCTGCTGCATGATGAAGTTTTTGTCGAGCTGATCTGCGACACTGTGCATATTTCTCCCGATATGATCAAGCTGATATTCAAGATTAAAGGTCCGGAGAAAGTACTTTTGATTACTGACGCGATGTGTGCTGCCGGTCTGGAAGACGGCGATTACAATCTCGGCGGTTTGCCGGTGGTGGTCAAGGATGGCGCCGCACGTCTGACGTCTAACGGCGCCCTGGCCGGGAGTACTCTGCTGTTCTACAAGGGCTTGAAAAACATCTGTGAAATTACCGGGATGCCGCTGAAAGAACTGATCAAGACTACTTCCTGGAATCAAGCCAGATCGCTCGGACTGGAAAAACTCGGCAGGATCGAACCCGGATTTTATGCTGATATCCTGATTCTGAACGATGATTTTTCGCCGGAAAAGGTTTTTGTTGACGGCGAAATCAGAGCATAAGCTGCTTAATCCTGTATTTTAAAATCACCATGGATGCTGAATGCTAACGGCTTCAATGGTGTTTTTTTATTTCCCGGGTATCTTGAAATAATGTATTTCAGGAATATATTCCAGTCTGTTGATTTTATTTTTTATGAAGCATGGCCAACGATGGCATATAGCGGTGATAAGATTTTATCAAATGGTAGATATAAGTTTATTTAATCAAGGGGGAAATGAATATGAAAGAACTGCTGAAGCATGCATCCACGTTAATCGGATCTGGAGAAGATCATATCAGAGAAAACATTCACAATCATAGCAGCAATGTTGCTTTTTATAAAGACTCTGTTCAGAAGAAGGACAATGCAATTGTCGCGATGGCTTGTGATTTTAAATCAAAATTTATATTGGTTTTATCCAGTCGCGAAGATGGAATAATTGCTGACTTTTCCGGCGAGCAGATCGGGGACTGCGGCGTTATTGCCAGAAAATGTCCGTTGAATGAGCATAATGCGCAACTGCTGAGGACGCTTTTCCCATGGACTGCTCCAGTGTCGCTCCGCAACCGGAAAACTACGATCGGCTGCGGCGACCGGCTTGGCCTGGCCAGCGTCGGTCATATTGCCGCAGTAAAACATTTTGATGCGACGCCGGTGCTGGCCCAGCAGTCAATGCGTGAACTGGACCTGACCGGCAGAACCTATCGCCAAGTAGTTGATGACGCCACATTCATGGTCTTTCAGGCCGGTTACAAGGACGGTTTCGGCGCTGACGGCGACCATCTGAAAAATATTCCGGATATTGACGTCGCGCTGTCCGCCGGTATGCCGATGATTACATTGGATTTGTCGGAAGTAATGCTGGCGAAAGCCGGGGACTGGCAGAATTCGCAAGTTGAAACCGCATTCCAGGCGCTGTCGGCTGATGTTCAGCGGCGGATTGAGCAGAACTATTTTGATAAAACCTTCAAAGTCGGCAGTCTGGAAATCTCAATTGACGCCGCTACTGCCCGCCGTTGCGCGGTAATGTATTTGAAAGCGCTGGATTTTGCGCTGGAAGTTTACAACCATGTCAAAGCCCGTCGCGGGGATGAATTTGACCTGGAAATTTCGATTGATGAAACGACCTCGCCGACACTTCCTTCGCATCATTTGTTCATTGTGAAGGAATTGCGGTTGCGCGGAGTGGAGTTTACTTCACTGGCACCCAGATTTATCGGCGAATTCCAGAAAGCAGTTGATTATATCGGCGATCCTGCCGAATTTGCCCGCCAGTTTGAAGTGCATGCGGCGATTGCCAGGACTCATGGCGATTACAAAGTTTCGATTCATTCCGGCAGTGACAAGTTCATGGTATATCCGACTATCGGCCAAATGACCGGAATGCGTCTGCATCTCAAGACTGCCGGCACCAGTTGGCTGGAAGCTGTCCGTGTTATTGCCGAGAACGATCCGGAACTTTACCGCCTGATGCACAAATGCGCGCTGGCGAATTTCAACGATATGCTGCGGCTGTATCATATTACTGCCGATATCGGCAAGATCGACAATGTGGATGCCATGCCGGACAACGATCTGCCGAAGTTAATGGAAATGAACGAAGCCAGGCAACTGTTGCATATTACTTACGGTCCGATCCTGCGCGATAAAGCCATCAGACCGTTGTTTTTCGCCGCCATGCACAAGTTTGAAAAGCAGTATAGCGAGAAGCTGAAATCCCACTTTGAAAAGCATCTCAGTCTGCTCGGAGTTCCCGGGAGATAACAGAATCTGCTTCGACGGATTTAAATTATCTTAATTTTAGGCCCTGAATATCAAAAAAATCTTGCTATTCAGGGTTTTTGATGTATTTTGCAAAGTTAGTTTTTTTCAAATGATATAAAAGAAGGATATAATTACAAATGATTGAAACGATTTTTACGTTAGCAGAAGGTACACCCGCAGCAACAGGCGGCGGAATGCTTCCATTGCTGGGACCGATCCTTATCTTCGGTGTGATGATTTATTTCATGATCAGATCACAACGCAAGCAGACCAAGAAACGCACGGAAATGGTCGAGCAGATTAAGAAAGGGGACAGCGTAATTATTGGCGGCGGAATTTATGCCAAAATCGTTGAAGTTAAAGAAAAAACGTTTATTGCTGAAATTTCCGACAATGTCAAGATCGAAATCAGCAAGACCGGCATCAATGCCGTTTTCGAGAACGGGAACATGAATACTCTCGCCAACTGATTTATATTAAAGCTTTTAAGAAGGGATGCTGCCGCAAATATGAATAAGAAACCGATACTTCTGAGAACGATTATCGCTCTGGCTGTAACTGCTGTGTTTGCTCTTTCAATCCATCCGCTGACTCAGCGGGATTTTTACACGACTTTCAGTTCCATATTGAAAGACCGCAAAAATCCTGAAATGGAGAAACTGATAGTTGAGGCCAAGAAGAAACAGGAAGTCAATCCCAGTCTTTTCCCGTCACAGGCATTGCTTGAAGTTGCGGACGAAAAGGGTATTGACCTGAGAAGCCATGTCGATGGTAAAGACCTGAATGACAATCGCGATGTTCTCAGCGTAGTCAGGAAGAAAGCCAGCAGTTCCATTCGACTCGGCCTTGACTTAAACGGCGGTGCCGAATTTCTGCTTGAACTTATTCCAGACAAAAAACAGGATCCCAATGACGGTACTCTCGGCAGTGAAGACAAGCCGGCGCCAGATACTGCTATTAAAGATGCTAAAAATGATAAAGACAGCCAGAAAATCAGCAGAAGTTACGACAATTTCCGCGATATTGCGATTGAAATTCTCCGTAAACGTATGGAATCACAGAAGATTTTCGAAACTGAAATTTCCCCTGCCGGCGGACGTTTTATCTCCCTTCGCGTTCCGGTTGTATCAAAAGACGAAAAATTAAAACTGCTGAATCTGATTAAAATGAGTGCCAAGCTCCGTTTCCGTCTGGTGCATGAAGACAATCAGATGCTGGTTAAGAAGTATCTGGAAGATCCGCAAAACTTTATTGCGCCGGTCGGTTATGAGAAAATGGAAACGGTTGATTTTGTAAAAGGTCAGAAGCCGGTTACCCAGATTTACTTCATTGAACGCCGCTGGGTTATGGAAGGGAAAGACATTGTTGATGCGTTCCCGAACGCCGACCAGTATGGACAGCGCAAGATTATTCTCCGTTTTAACAACAAAGGCGCAAAGGAGTTCGGCGAAGTAACCTCCAGATATCTCAAACGCCAGTTGGCGATTGTACTTGACGGTAAGCTTTATTGTGCGCCTACCATTCAAACCGCCATCATGGACGGCAGCGCTGAAATTTCCGGTAAATTCTCAACAGAAGAGTCCAAAGCCATTTCCGATGCTCTCGCTACCGGCAGTCTGCCGCAAATCAATGTGCAGGCAATCTTCGATACGGACCCGACCCTCGGCGCGGATAACGTCCGCAATGGTATCTGGGCCGGGGTTCTGGCGATGCTGGCGCTGGCTGTTGGTATGATAGTTTATTATCACCGGGCCGGTGTGGTGGCGATTATCGGTTTGGTCGTTAATATTATAATGGTGCTTGGCGCCATGGCGGCCTTCGACGCCACGCTTACTCTGCCTGGTATCGCAGGTATCATTCTGACAATGGGGATGTCGGTTGACGCCAACGTGCTTATCTATGAACGGGTGCGCGAAGAATTGAATAACGGCAAGACGGTGCTTAATGCGATTGATCTCGGTTACAGCAAGGCTTTCCTGACCATTATCGACTCCCATCTTACCACCCTCTTTACCGGGGTGATCCTGATGTTTGTCGGTACCGGCGCCATCAAAGGGTTTGCGGTGACGCTCAATATTGGCATTATCACCAGCTTGTTCTCTTCACTGTACATCACCCGTCTGGTGTTTGACATCATGCAGCGTTATTCCCATTTCAAAACTCTGCGCATGATGCATATCTTTACCCAGCCGCATTTTGACTTCCTGCGCGCCAGCCGCGTTTTACTGGCGATTTCGTCAGTTATGATTGTGGTAAGCATTGCGACAATCTGCATTAAGGGCAAAGATTGTCTCGGAGTTGACTTCGTCGGTGGAACCCAGTTGACATTCAGTTATGCCGAAAACATACCGCCGCAGCAAATTACCGATGTTCTTGCGGCTTCCGGATTTGTTGATGCTAAAGTTACCTATAAGGCCAATGCCGCGCTTGGCGGAGACAATAGAAAGCTGGAAATAGTTATCCGCAGCAATCGTAAGGTTGATACCAGTGCGCAGAATTCTTCCAGCCCTAAAGATCTGATTGCCAAAACACTCAACGCAAAGTTTCCGAATGCCAAGCTTTCCGGCGGTCTTGAATCTTCGATCGGCGGTCTGGTTGGCTGGGAATTCAGTAAATCCGCGATATTGTCGGTAATCCTGGCGTTTATCGGCATTATCATTTACGTGGCCTTGCGCTTCGAATTTGATTACGGGGTGTCTTCGGTGATAGCCCTTATCCATGACGTTGTTATATCGCTTGGTATTTATTTGCTGCTGGGCAGAGAAATTTCATTGTCGGTTGTCGCCGCGATTCTGACGATCATCGGTTACTCCATTATGGATACTATCGTGGTGTTTGACCGGATTCGCGAAAATCTGAAACTGGTAAAAGACAAACCGTACAGAGAGATTGTGAATATGAGTATCAACCAGACATTGAGCCGGACGGTGCTGACTGCCTTTACGGTATTTCTGGTGGTATTCGTCCTGTTCCTGTTCGGCGGTACCGCAATCAACGATTTCGTATTCGTAATGATGCTTGGCGTGGTGATCGGTACGTATTCATCAGTAATTGTCGCCAGCCCAATTATTGCCGTCTGGCATAAGAAATCCGGCGGTGTTGCCGGCAAACCCCCGATCAAGTAGCATTTGCATTTATTGTTAATTCAAGCCCGCTTTCCGCGGGCTTTTTTTTTGAACCAGTCTGCTTTAGTTCTTATGATTGGTTTTAAAATGTTATTAGTTAAAGGAAATCTTAATTGGGATGTTGTCTTGAAAATACTGCTATCGGGAATAACTTTAAGCAATCGTTATTAAAATAAACGGATAATTGAATGTTAGAGTATATCATAAAACGGCTGGGACTGGCGGTGCTGACGCTGTTCATCATCATGGTGGTAAGTTATACGCTGTTGCGCTATGCTCCTGGCGATCCGACCAAAAGTTCGATTATGGGGGAAACTTCAGGGGAGGGAATGTCCGCTGAAAAAGGTGCATTTGCCCAGAACCGCTCCATGCGGGAAAAACTTTTCCTGGATAAGCCGATTTACATCGGGTTCATATTCTGGCTGAAAGGCGTTGTCTGCCATGCTGATTTCGGCACTTCGGCATCGGTTGACACTGGCCGGCCGGTGACCGATATCATAATGGAACGCCTGCCGGTTACGCTGCAGCTCAATATTCTGGCCGTACTGGTTACTTATCTGCTGGCGATTCCGCTAGGCATTTATTCAGCGGTCTATGTAGATACCTTTTTTGACCGGTTTGTAACATTTGTGATGTTTTTTCTATATTCTCTGCCGGTGATCTGGGTGACGCTGATGCTTCAGGCTGTGCTGTGCGAAGGCGGCAGCTATCCGCTGTTTCCGCTGAAGGGGCTCAGTTCCGCTAATACGCTTAGTATGGGGTCCTGGGAAATTCTGTGGAATTCCGCAAGACATTATGTGCTGCCAGTAATTTGCCTGTCTTATGCCGGTTTCGCGGGGCTGTCCCGTTATGCGCGGTCCGGCATGCTGGAAGTAATCCGGCAGGATTATATCCGCACCGCCCGGGCAAAAGGGGTGCCGGAGTATCAGGTGATCTTCAAACATGCGTTACGCAACGGCATGATCGTGTTGATTACGCTTTTCTCCGGGCTGCTGCCGGGACTAGTGGCGGGTAGTATCATTATCGAATACGTCTTCAGCATTCCCGGTATGGGGTCACTTTCGCTGCTGGCGTTGAGCAGTCGCGATTATCCCGTCCAGATGGCGCTGTTTTCTTTTGCCGCCGTACTGACTCTGTGCGGTATTCTGTTGGCCGACCTTATGTACGTCATGGTTGATCCACGTATCTCCTTTTCCGGCAAGCGCAGTTGATTTCCCTGCTCTGGTTTGCTGCCTTATGCAACTGCTGAAGTGTTGAACAAAGGCATAAAAAAGCGGCCGGGAGTTAACCTGGCCGCTGAATATTTACTTACCGGACGCTGTATCAGATATCCTGACGCGGCGTGTAGTGAGTGTGAAGCAGTTCGTGCGCCTTATGGCTGCCTGGCTTGCCCAGAAATTCGGCATAAAGTTTCTGAATGTGCGGGTTCTGATGCGATTTGCGCAGGGTGAGTCTTTCGTCCGCCTGATAGATCGCATTTTTGCGTTTTTCCAGAATGGAAGTATTGCCATGTATGTAGGGCTGGCCGCCGCCGTTCAGGCAGCCGCCGGGACACGCCATGATTTCGATGGCGTCGTAATGCGCTTCGCCTTTCTGTATTTTCTCCAGAATCTTGCGGGCATTGCCCAGTCCGGAAGTAACAGCGGCTCTAACTTCAATGCCTGCCACGTTGACGGTGGCTTCTTTTACGCCTTCCAGACCGCGGACTGCCTTGAAATCAATTCCCGGCAGATCCTGTCCGGAAATCCAGTCAGCTGCAGTACGGAGAGCGGCTTCGAGCACTCCGCCGGAAGCTCCGAAAATAACCCCCGCACCGGTGGATTCGCCGAGCGGATTGTCATATTCCGCCGGTTCCAGCCGGTCAATCAGGATACCGGCCTCTTTGAACATGTCAGCCAGTTCGCGGGTGGAAATCACGATATCCACATCTTTAACACCGTTATGTGAGAACTCTTCACGGGACGCTTCATATTTCTTGGCCAGACAGGGCATGACCGATACGACGATAATTTCTTCCGGCTTCTTGCCGATCTTTTCGGCAAAGTAGGACTTGGCAATAGCACCGAACATCTGTTGCGGCGACTTTGCGGTGGAAGGCATGTAGACCAGTTCCGGGAACTGGTGTTCCAGGAACTTCACCCAGCCGGGGCAGCAGGATGTCAGGATCGGCAGGTTCTGCTTCTTGGTAAGTCTTTCAATCAGCTCGGTGGTTTCCTCCATGATCGTCAGGTCGGCGGCGAAGTCGGTGTCGAACACTTTATCAAATCCGAGCAGTTTCAGACCGGCGACGAGTTTGCCGGTGGCGATCGAGCCGGGGGGCATCCCGAATTCTTCGCCGATGGCGACGCGGACAGCTGGCGCGGTCTGGACAATTACCGTTTTGGTTTTGTCGTTAAGAGCGCGCCATACGTCATATTTATAGTTCATTTCGGTCAGTGCGCCGACCGGGCAGACGGCTACGCACTGTCCGCAGAACGTGCATTTGGTGTCGGTGAGCGGACGCATCGCGGCCGGAGCCACAACGGCGTTGAAACCGCGGCCAACGCCGGAGAGAATCCCGACGGTCTGCATTTTGTTGCAGGCGGTTTCGCAACGGCGGCACATGATACATTTGTCCAGGTCGCGGACGATGGACTTGCTGGACAGGTCAATGTCATAGGTGGATTGTTTGCCTTCGTAAATGACATGGTGCAGATCCATTTCAGCGGCCAGCTTCTGCAGTTCGCAGTTGCCGTTCTTTTCGCAGGTCAGGCAGTCTTTCGGATGGTCGGAGAGGAGCAAATCCAGTAGAGTTCTGCGGGCGTTGATTGAACGAATGGTGTTGGTTCTTACGACCATGCCTTCCATTACCGGAGTGCAGCAGGCAGGGGCCAGATTCTTCCGGCCTTCGACTTCGACCACGCAGATCCGGCAGGATCCGGTGGTGTGATCAATGTCGAAACAGCTTAATTCCATGTGGCAGAGTGTCGGGATTTTTATCCCGATTTTATTGGCGGCATGAAGAATTGTAGAATTCTTCTTGACTGCCACCTTAATATTATTTATCGTCATGTTAATCATGTTGTCTGTTCTCCGTAATTAGCTTCAGTTTCTGTCTATGGCGTGGAATTTGCAGGTCTGGTAGCAGACGCCGCACTTGATGCACTTGCTCTGGTCAATGAAATGCTTGCTCTTGCGCTCGCCGGCAATACAGGCCACCGGACAGTTTCTGGCGCAGAGCGTGCAGCCTACGCAGTTGTCATTGATCACGAAAGAGATCAGGTTTTTGCATGCGCCGGCCGGACATTTGTGATCCTTGATATGGGCCTGATACTCTTCCGGGAAGTTGGCCATTGTGGACAATACCGGATTGGGAGAAGTCTGACCGAGTCCGCAAAGCGCCGTGTCCTTGATGATGTTGGAAAGCGTTTTTAGTTTGACCAGCGTGTCCTGCGTGCCGTTGCCGTTGCAGATGGATTCCAGCATTTCGTGCAACCGGGTGTTGCCGATACGGCAGGGGGTACATTTGCCACAGGATTCATCCAGCGTGAACTGAAGGAAGAATTTAGCAATGTTGACCATGCAGTCATCTTCGTCCATGACAATCATGCCGCCGGAACCCATCATCGAACCAAGTCCAATTAACGCTTCGTAATCAATCGGGGTGTCAATTTTGTCTGCGCGGATACAGCCGCCGGAAGGGCCGCCGGTCTGCACTGCTTTGAACTGTTTGCCGTATTTGATGCCGTTGCCGAGCCCGAAAATGATGTCTTTAAGCGGGGTACCCATCGGAACTTCCACCAGGCCGACTTTGTCAACCTTTCCAGCCAGAGCGAACACTTTGGTGCCAGAGGAGTTGGCGGAACCAATCTTCTTGAACCATGCTGAACCTTTACGGAAGATGGCGGCCAGATTGGCGAAGGTCTCGACGTTGTTGACTACAGTCGGAGCCTTCCACAAACCGGATACGGCCGGGAAGGGGGGCTTGAACGTAGGTTCACCGCGCATTCCTTCAATGGAATGAATGAGCGCGGTTTCTTCGCCGCAGACGAATGCTCCGGCACCGTATTTCAATTCGATCGTGAAATCGAATCCGGTTCCCATAATATTTTTGCCCAGCAGTCCGGCATCCTCCGCCTGCTTGATGGCGATATGCAGTCGCTGGATGGCCAGCGGATATTCGGCGCGGATATAAACATATCCGGTATGAGCTCCGATGGCATAACCGCCGATAGCCATAGCTTCCAGCACTGAATGCGGGTCGCCTTCCAGCACTGCCCTGTCCATGAACGCGCCCGGGTCGCCTTCGTCGGCGTTACAGATCAGATATTTTACAGAAGTTTCCTGAGCTGCCGCGAAACTCCATTTTTTGCCGGTCGGAAAACCGCCGCCGCCGCGGCCGCGCAGCCCGGATTCAATCACTTCTAGAATAACTTCATGCGGTTTCATTCCGGTCAGCACTTTCGCCAGCGCCTGATAACCGGAACGCGCAATATAATCATTCAGTTTTTCCGGATTGATCCGGCCGCAGTTGCGGAGAACGATCCTGGCTTGAATTGCGCCATCCTTGTTTTCTTCGTCTTCAGGATAATACCATGTGCGGTTGATGACTCTGGAACCCGCTGCCGTGCCGGATGCTGAATCAAGAATTGCTCCGGCCTGATCCGGTTTCACATCTCCGTAAATAATGCTGGTACCGTCAACAGTGTTTATTACCTCAATACTGGGCTCGCAATGGCAAATGCCCATACATCCGGTTTCAACCAGTTCTACGGCTGATTCCAGTTTCCGTGCGGCAACTTCGTTTCTGAACGCTTCAACAACCGGAGTGCCGCCGGCGGCAATGCCGCAAGTTCCCATGGAGATTAAAATCCGAGTACTGGCTTTTTTCTCTTTATTGAGTTTCTCAGCCAGTTGATAAAGTTTATCTGGTGTATCTATCATATAATAAAATCCTTAATAAGGTGATCATTTACATTCGCTGATGATTTCAGGAACCATCTTGCTGGTTACATTACCATAGACTTTTTCATTGACCATGACGACCGGTGCCAGACTGCACGCTCCGACACAACGCAAACCCCCGAGCGAAAACTTTTTGTCCTTGGATGTTTCGCCCTCTTCAATATTCAAGTAGCGCTTTAATTCATCCAGTACAGCTCCAGAACCTTTTACAAAACAGGCGGTTCCGGTACAGACGTTAATCTTGTATTTGCCAACCGGAGTCGTCGTGAAATAGTGATAGAAACTTATCACACCGTAAACTTCCGAAAGATGCAGTTTCAACTTTCCCGCCACAAACAACTGAACGCTTTCCGGCAAATAACCGAAAATGTTCTGTGCTTTATGCAGTGACTGAATTAGAAAACCACGATTCCTTTCTCTGTCGTCACCCAGCGGCAAAGAGTCGAGATACGACCCCAGCAGCACTTTCTTTTCCGGGAATTGCTCAAGCAGATTGAGCTCTTCGTGATCCTGGCACTTGCACGTCATAATGCGCTCTCCTGATACTTTGGTTTTAATACTTTTGAATT
>CAIPAT010000213.1 GCA_903863035.1 uncultured Lentisphaeria bacterium | reverse complement strand
TATACTTCGCTGGAAACACCAGATGGTATAGCAGTAAGGTTTTATTATGTCTTTTATATATATGTTCGTCCATATCATAATATACACCCTAAATCAAAGCCGACCCAGAGGGTCGGGGAATTTACCCAACTAAGATTAAAACGGCCGAGCACCATCTCTGGAACCACGTCCCAATAATAATAACAGAATATTGCCAGTACTACAGAGTTAAATAATCCGCTGACAATACTGGCCACGCCGATAAACAGCACCTCGCCGCTGATTGGTATACGATTCAAAAATGCCGCCATCAATTCAAACCGCATCAGATAATGATAAAAGTCAGGCATGTAAGGAATGAATATGAGGCTGACTGCAAATAGCGGCGATGCTATCAGCAGAAATGGACGCCGCCGTCCAAACCTGGTGCGGAGCCGGTCAGACCAGGTGCTGAAAAATGGATTGATCCACATTCCCATAACTCCGCCGACAGTTCCGAATGCCGCCATCAATGTGTAAGATGCTCCGCGATCTCTCATCAGAATGCTGGTCAAACTGGTCAACTGTTCCAGCAGCATAATCGAAAAATCATTCCACATCAGCCAGAAAAATACCAGCCATAAACCTTTCTTGTTATAACTAAGAGTGCCGACCGTGAATTTTTCATGATGAGGCATTTTAAGAGTTCCTGCTTGAGTTATTTTTCACTATTTGAGTCTGCGGAATCAGCAGGTTTTACTGCTCAGACAATATCCTGGCCTGACCGCCGGCAACACAAATGCTTTCGATGCGTAACTCCTGCGGTTTGTCCGCGCTGTCAAAGAGCGGCTTTAGTTCCAGTGTATGCTCTTTTACCGGGTCGATGCCTTCGGCTACCACCTGCCACATACGGCCAGTACCAGACTGCCCGAGTTGACAGGCATTGAAATCATTTTCCTTCCCATCAATAGTAATGCGGTATTTGCACGAGCGCGGCGTAGATTCGCCGAACAGCAGCACGCTTGAACCGGTAAACTTCACTTTCAGCGGTAGCGCCGCGGGAGCCGGTTTGGTTTTGTCGCGGTCAAGCGCGATAAAATTGGCAGCGGCGGTCACATCGTCAAGCCAGCGCGACATCAGGAAGTCAAAGGCGCAGTAATCGCGGCTGGCGAAGGTTGCTTTCCAGCCCTGCGGCAGCGTGGTCAGCGACGAGATGCGGACTCTGGCCCAATGCATATAGGCATCGGAGTTCAGCATCTTTTCCGGAACACGGCAAACCAGTTTGTCAGCCACGGCTTTCTGATAAGCATCCCAGCCGGCTTCTGCATAAAGCGCATAGCCTGGATCATAAGGATGACAGGTATCAAACGATTCAGGCGGCCAGACTTTATCGAGATCAAGCTGACCTTTTTTGTACTTTTCCTGCATCAGGGTTATAGCATCGCCGGTGCCGGTGTTATAGGCTTTGGCAATTGCCATATTGGCGTGATAACGCTTCATCTTCTCAGTAGTGCCGTCAGTGACGAAGGATTTGGCGGCCAGAAACATCTGTATGACCGGGCAGCCTTCAGCAATGATCCGGCGCACCAGCGATTCATAGGCGGCCAGAGTATCGGGAGTGGTTTTATAGGCATCGTCGTTGAGCGTAAAATCGAGAAATACCAAATCCGGTTTATATGCCAGCACATCACGCTGCAACCGGAACACTCCAAGCTGTGAGCCGGTGCCGCCGATGGCGGCGTCGATAAACTTGAAGTGCGCTTTGGGATAGGCCTCTTCAAGCTTGCGGCCGATGATTGCGCGGTAGGAGGTTTTCTGCGGATCGGAAGCGCGCGCTCCCCAGGTCAGAGAACCGCCAAAGAAAGCCACAGTCAAGTTTTCGCCATTGCGCGCCCGCTGGTCGAAATCCTCAAATGACGGGGTGACGGCAACCGCATTCCACGCAAATGCCATAGAAACCAAAGGTAATGCCAGGAACTTTGCTCTTTTCATGTAAACTCCATTATATAAAATTTTGATAATTGTCATCCAGAAATAATCTATTCGTCCATGGTCAGTTGCTGGATTCGGCGGGCTCCGCGATGCGTAAAGATAAAAACTCCAGGCTGGCGCCACAATTTTTTTACGATTTTCCGGTCTTCACGATCTTTACCGGTGAATTGGCTTTCCGGCAAATAAAATCCATAACCGCCGGGATTCAGTAAATTCGCCAGTTCATCCGGTGGAATTCCGGCACGTACGCCAGGCATTAATCTGTCAGTGACCGCATCCGGCCATCCGGCGATAAAAAAAGCATCAGGAAATTCCTTCCGCAACTGTTCCAGGACGAACAAGGGAGTTCCCCTTCCGAATTCATCAAGGTAAAAATAGCGGCAGTTCGAACCAAAACGCTTGCGCAGTGTACGAATACGTCCGGCAACCTCTTCATATTGCCAGCGGCTGTTCCAGTCAAAGCGCTGCAATTTTTGTTTCCACGGCTGTCCGGCGGTAATACTGGAACGGATCAGGAACCCAAATTCGACATGATTTTCGGAAAGTATCCGCGCCCACTCGTCAATTACCGGACGCTTGACACCATCGACAGCCATCAGTTCCTCCAACTCCGGCGGAAAAAGCTGATTTTCTGCCGGATAATTACAGCCTGAAGGATTGAGGAAAGTACGAAAAACTATGATTGCCATACTGTTTGTCTCTTTCATTTCTTTGACGCAGCGCTCTGCAAACTGGCGTATCCACAAAGCCGGACGACCGGTATTGCCGGAACAAAATCCAGTCCTCGTCCTGATTTCGTCATCGCTCATGGCTGGATTAATCTTCTCGTTTCCCCATTCCCACCGGTCGGATTTCCAGTTCGGATTCTGCATGAGATAACCGCGCGGATTTTCCAGTGTCACATAGCCGGACTCCAGCATGAAAAAATTCATAATCACAATATTGTTCTTCGTACGGTCATAATCCGGCATTTTTCCGGACGGCACGAATTTATCCAGCTCGCTCTTAGCGTCAATCCACAATGGCAATGCATCCTGAAGCAGCGATTCTCCGCCGCCTTTGACCGGCTTGCCGAAGCGGATCCGGTAATGGTTGTAAAAATTGTTCCTGCAGAGATCGGCAAATGCTTCACCGCCCTTGATAATCAGCAGCATCGAGCCGGTTGCCGGTTCCGGGACAAGGCTGAGCTCTGCGGGATCCGGCATCCGCCGGTTGTAAATATCCATCCTGCTGATGCCGGCCGCATTTTTTTCATCCTGCAAGATCAAAGCAGGGATATACTCCCCAGCCTGAAGCGGATAATGAAGATTACGTTCCCGCTTGCCGGATATAGACAACCGTGCAACGGTGAATTGAAATTCTCCGAGCACACTCTCATCGGGAGCGGCAAGCCGCACCGAAATATCGAAGACCAGCGGTTCGACCTCAATAATTTTCACATCCCGGTTAACCGTTTCTTTTGCCAGCCGGTTTCCAAGCCGGTCAAACACACTGCATTTGAAGTCCGGCCGGACCGGTTCGACTGCGCGTGGAATGCTTGTCTTTTTGTCAAAATCAGATGGCTGCTGCGCATTGGCGAAACTGATTCCTATTACAAACGCCATAATGGCAACTGAAAAGTATACTTTCTTCATGTTTTTTCCCGCTGTCCGATCTTTCTAATTCTGAGGTAAACCGAAAACAGTAAATTCGATTACTGCGATTTCCATTCCCGCCGGAGCTTGAATGATTTCCAGGCGGATAAACCTGAATGGTCCGTTTAACGGAAACGTATCGTAAACTATGTGCTTCTCGTCCTTGTTCCCGGTTTTATCGCAGAGTATTTCCCATTTTTTGCCGTCCGTAGAGGCAAGTATTCTGTAGCAATATGGTGCAGGCAGAATAGAACGTTTATAGTTGAGTCCGACATCGCCAAAGATTATCCTTGCAGAATGAACAAGAAAATCATCCTCAAGATCAAGTTCCAGCCACTGCGGGTTCGAGGAATCAGCCGCCCGCCACCATGTCCTTATTGAGTTGTCAATGGCATATTCAGGTTTTCTTCCTTCGGAGTGGCTTGAGGCTGAAACCAGGCAGTTGACTGAAAGCGGAAGCAAATTGAGTCCGTTCAATGCTTCCGGATCGTTCACAAGTCCGGGCGCAATCTGCGGAGTTTCGGTCGGGCCTGAGATAAAAAGTTCGCCATTGGCGTCCAGACCGGCCGGGTCCATACCAATGCGCCGCTCGTAACGGTGATTAATGCCTATAAGCGTTGTATAAAAACTCCATAGCGTCGCACCCGGGCCTTCAACAATGGAATGATGACCGCAACCGTTGATAAGCCCGCCTTTGTGAATGAGGATCGGGTTGTGTTTCTGGCGCGTAAAGTTACTTAGCGGGGAATCAGAGACCGCACAGCCGACCGCGTAATTGCGGAATTCCGTGCAATTCGCGCTGTACTGTAAATAATAGCGTCCTGCGAGTTTATTCATCCATGCGCCCTCAATGACCGGGTGGCTGGATGACTGGTTGAATTCTCCGCGTCGTTCCCAAATGATATCTGGATCAAATGTAAGCAGCTTTACAGGTTGCTCTGCAAAACGTGAAGGATCATCATCGCAAAGCCTGACTCCGAAGATGGCTCCCTCGTCGGAGCAGAGCTTCCACGGACAATCCTCATCCTGACGTTTGCGTCTGGCCAGATTGCAATAACAGTACATGCTTTGGTCGTCATCCACGAAAAGACAGGGGTCACCCCAGCGCACCGGGCGGTCATTATGATCGCGGAGAAATGTCCGGTTTCCATCATCATCGCAGCCTTGTTTGCCAAGACGCTCCCATGGACCGAATGGGTGCCTGGCGCGCCATATTTCACTGGCATCCCAGGAGAAACTAAGATAAATCCACGAACCTTTGACTGCGACTGCCGGGGCATAGCCCGGCGCGAAAGGTTCAATCGTGTGAAATTTCCAATCTACCATATCGTCTGAATGCCACAGCATTCCAGCAGATGGAAATAGATACCAGCGGTGTTCAAAATATAGTACAGCCGGATCGGCCATCTCACGGAAGTCAGTACCCGAATAGGAGCCTTTCGAGCATGCTACTCCGCGCTGATATGACGGCAGTGCTAGAGGATTGCAATAAGTCTTCGGAACGGATGTTGCACTCAGATTCATTTTTCCTCTTTCTCCAGAACAATATCGTTGACTTCATCCAGTTCTGAGAACCCGATAAAATCAGCGGGTACAATCTCATGACCGTTGAGATACAGTCTCCGGATTTTACCATTGCCGCCGGTCAATATAAAATTAATGCGATGCCCGCGGATAAGCAGCCCTTCAATCGAAATTCCAATTGCCGGCGTGGACTGAAAATGGAGTCCTTCCGGCGATATGCGAATCCCCGCAGCCAGGCCGTAAAACGTGGAAACCCAGCTTTTTATGGTAAATGACTGCTTGCGTCCCGGGTTATCCGGCGTCAGTCCGTGATTCTCATACTCGCAAGTCAGTGCTTCCGGCAGGGTCAGTCTGGCCCAGTTCCATTCGATATCGTAATAGAACTTCGCAATGGCGTCTTCCGGGTGAAGATGACTCTGCATTTCACGGTAGAAACGTTCGGTTGCGGGCATATACATTCCGAGCTGATTACCATCGTATATGTAACGGGAATCAGATAATGGCAGGATTCTCACCCCCTGTTTTGCGGAAAAATTCTCATCCATAAATGCCGCAATCTGATTAATCTGGCCACCTGCCAGATCAGCCGCGTAATGGGTAACGTGTAAAATTGCGTAAACCGGATAGTGTTTGCGAGGGATGAAATCAGCAGATGAGAGCGAATCATAGAAATAGTGCCGTTCATGGTCGTAGAAACCGGCAAACGCCTTCCGTGTACGCTCCGCTTTGTCAGCGTACCCTTTACCAGTATCAATATCGCCATTCTCGCAAGCTAACACTTCCATAACTCTAAGCGCCTGATAGTAGATACTATTGTTGAATACACTTAAATCATGCCCGTCCTGCTCCAAATCCTCCGGATGGTCAGGATAAAGAGAAACGCCGCTGATGAGTCCGCTTCCGCCAACTTCCATGGCTGATGCGCGTTCCAGGATAGTCATGGCAAACGGCATGTATTCCTTTAATATTTTCCGGTCGCCGTCAAACACATATGCCCAATAAAGCATGACCGCGTAAAGACACTGTGCCGGATATGCCATGGAAAGATGCGGACGTCCGTCAGTGGTCATTTCGTGAAAGATTCCTTTTACCGGGTCGGCTGTCCTCCGGTAGAACTCCAGCATTTCAACCAGATAACCGCTCTGGTTAAGAAAGCCCAGCGCTTCCGCGAAAACCATACTGTCCCATCCCCATATCCAGTAACCGGAATCCGCTGCCCGCATTCCTCCTTTAATATCTTTGACCTTGATTGAGTCGAGAATATCTCCGGCATTCATCAGAAATGAATTCACGGTGGATTTATCCATGGTGACTTTCGGGCTCAAAGAAGTTGGAATAGCGAATGCTTTTTCTTCAGCCGCACATAGCGTTTCGAGTCGCTCTTTCAGCTCAGCAGCGCCTTTGTGTCCAAATCCGAGAATGAAAAAACTCTCTGCTCCGGTAATTGGCAATGAATAATAATGCTTGCGAAAAATTCGCGGTGTTTCGGTTAATTCAATACTCCCTGAACCGCTTACTGCAAAGTGTGTCACCGCAGTCTGTACCTGCGGTACATAATTATCTCCACGCTGCGCCAGCGTTAGATAACCGGCCTTCTTTTCTGCCGCAACCACATCATCCGGATAGTGATCGGTGATTTCAAAAAACGGAATATCGTTGTCCAGTCGTTTCCACGATCTGGTCGGCTTATCGATCCTGGTACAGATATCAGTATTAATTAACTGGAACTCCAGGCGGTACTTCCGCGGATTAGACAATATGTTGAGCCGAAAAATAAGCTCTTCATTTGCCAGCCACATCTCATGACGCAGTTTTACGCCTTCAAACTCGCAATGACTGATGTATCCTGCCGGATAAAACGTTGTATCGCTGAATTCCAGAGCATACCTTCTAATGCCGTCAATCCGAATCATCGGACGAAAAAGCAGAGCCCATGCCGAAATCATATCGGCTTGAAAGAAGTTGACATCGCCAAGACGCTGACCACCGAAATATTTTATATTGGAGATGCCGCCGTGCCTGGCAATATCCGCCGCCAGCCGACCACCGGAAAAACAGACACGGTCAACCTCCAATCCATGCGGCACGAAAGGTCTATTGTTCCGGTACTCCATCAGAATGCCTCCGTGTCGATCAGTATACGCTGCCAGTCGTAATAAAAATAATTATCGGCGTTGAATACCGGTGCGAGCTCGTGATAGAGCCGCCGGTGTCCAAGCGCATTAGGATGTTGCGGATTGCCCATCAGACGAATGATATCCTGGCGGCAGGGACTTTCCATTGATCTTTTCCACTTGGAATAATGGTCTACAAGCAAAAGACTTTCCTTGCCGGCCACATCGCAAATCACACTGGAAAACGCTGCCAGGTCTGTCTGATAAACGGTTTCGCCAATTTTGATGGAATTGGTTTCCAGTCCGGTCATCATATCAATCATGGGGGTTGGAGTTTTCAGTATAATCGAGGAATTGCAGCCATTGCGGATTACGTTGATCATCTCCAGCAGTTGTCCCCTGAATGTCTCAAGTGAAACCTTAAAACAGTCGTTCCCACCGTAACTGATTATAACAATATCCGGATTAAAGCGCAACACATCCCGATTAAGACGCCTCAGACCGGACTCCACCGAATCGCCGCTGATTCCGGAATTAATAACGCATTTCCCTTTGGGAAAAACGTTATACAGCCCCATCGGCAGCATTCCGGCCCAGCAGAGACTGCCGTAAGTCCAGTGATTCTGTTCGGTATTGGAATCGCCCAGCGCGACTATAGTTACAAACTTATCTTTCAGATTGGCAAAATATTCAGGAGTGTTACTCATTTTTCAATCTCCGCTTTTCCAAATATACTGAAATCAATGACGCCTGGAATGTTTCCGGACGGAACCTGTGTGATGGTAAGGCGAACGCGGGTCGCGGTAACCGTATCCCATGTTTCATAGCGGATATGACCATCGAAATCAGCATTGCGGCGGTCACAAAGTATAGTCCAGTTATCGCCGTCTGACAAATATTCTATCAGAAATCCGAAGAATGCCGGTGACGGATGGTGCGGCGTTATTTTCTCATTGAAAATGAACCGGCCGCCCATTAAATTGAATCGTCCCTGCAAATCAATGTTCAGCGACGGCTGCCGGTCAGACGGGTCTGCCTCATACCAGGTGCGTATGTAGTTATCTATTGCCAGACCAGATTCGTGCCCGGGAACAAAGCTGGTGGCTCTAACCGGCTGTCCGCTGGTAAGATTTGCAACTTTGTCCGGATATGAGCCATCCAGGAAACGCGGGGTTTCCGACGGGCCGTCAACATACATTTCGCCATTTTCATCGAAACGGACTATATCCATGGCAATCCGCCGCTCCAATCCACGATAGCGACGCATCAGAATAGTATAGAAACACCATAATTCCCCATCCGGTCCCTCGACAATTGAGTTATGACCGCAGCCATTGATCATGCCGTGACGCTGGATCAGCACCGGATTGCGCTTCTGATACCGGAATGGGCCGGTCGGTGAATCCGCGATGTAGCAGCCGACGGCATAATTACGCCATTCAGCTCCGGCTGCGCTGTACTGCAAGTAGTACTTGCAGTTGTATTTTGTCATCGATGCTCCTTCGAGATGCGAGAAGTATGGATTCTGATTGAACTCTCCAAACCGCTCCCACTTATGCTCCGGATTATATGCAAAGCAATGAACTGGAGCTCCGGCAAACCTGGTCACATCGTCATCCCGCAGCCTGGCAACAAAAATTCCACGGTTGACGCCTAAAGAATAATACGCGTATATTGTGCCATCATCATCAGTAAAAAGAGCCGGATCCGCCCATTTAAGCGGCTGATTATTCTCGTCGCGAATCTCCCCCAGGCATTCCCAGTGTCCGAGCGGGTCTTCTGTTGTCCAGATTTGTGACCCCTCCCAGGATGCTGAAAGATAAAGCCGCCCGGCCTTTTCAGTAACGGTCGGAGCCCAGCCGACATCATAAAGGTTGATTGCCTGGAAGTGCCAGTGGATCATGTCATCCGAGTACCAGATCATACCGCAGGACGGAAAAAGATAGTACCGCTCCTTGAACCTGATCACAGTCGGATCGCCAAATTCCCGCCACCAGTCGCCGGCATTCTCCTTGTCTCCGGCATTGCGCCCGACAGGAATCGACGGAATCGCCAGCGGATTGCAGTAACTGTTTTTTAGTTCATTCATTTTATTCCCTGAAATTTTTATAATGTTAAAGCTGTATTCTGAACAGTAATGCTTATTATTTTTGTGTACCGTTATTTCCGGCTTTGACATGTCCGGTTGTCGGCCAGTAATTGTAGAACTGGATTGAGTCTACAACTGGGGCGCCGTCAACGTTTGCGATTCTGGCACCATCACGCCAGAGAGAAAAAGACTGTTTTCCAACACTAAATGGTACAACGGTGTGATTAATTCCAGCCGGAACATCAAATTCAATCTTTGACGAACCGGAGATGACCAGCAGACGTGCTGGAGCGGTGAGCGCGGTAGTTATATAAATGTCGTCGCCAACCGGTCCGTTTCCAATCTTGACCGGCGGACGCGGATCATGGGAAGCAATCAGTTTTTGACTGCTTGTCCGGTAGGAGTAAAACAGACTGTCGGCGGTAATCTCCGGACGGGAGCCAGTTTTGTACCATTGAATATAATAGCGGTTCAACTCGTCCAGCCCTGCCATCGACTTGTACCAGCCGAGCGGAGCCTGACCAGTGCCGTTGGGGTATTTCCTGTAATCGTCCACCGGTGTGATATACGACTCGTTGTAATCGTTCCACGTCAGCATCATCACCCATTCCGGCTTCTGAATATTGATGACTGACTGCCACTGCATGTCAAGACCTTTGCCGCCTGCATGTTCGTAATAAGTTCCATTGACGCATTCTGCTGCTGCCGGCTGACCGGGTTTCCAATACCAGCTTGGAATGCTGCGACTGGAGCCGCACCAGTAATGCATCGCAACCGTCGACATCCATGTTTTGCCGGCGTTGTGCAAAGCTTCAGCATGTCGCTCCAGAAGTTTTAATCCGCCGCCGAGCGGAGACAGCTGTATCTGCCAGATTGACATCCCCTGGGCAGTTTCGCCCCAGCTTGCGATTTCAGCGTTGGAGGTGTCCATGCTGCCCCCCCCGCTGCGGATCTGCTCCCAGGTTGTCGGCACGTAGAAAATATTGATATTGGAAGCCGCCAGCGGTTTGACAACATTTTCGCGCCACCATTCAATGCTCTTCACCTGATTTTCTTTCACAGACAGGTCTCCACCATAGTACCCCGCCAGCGGACGTCCGTCTACAAGCTGGTAACATTCATGTTTTGAATACTCTTTAAGAAGGGCGATTATGTTCTCTGAACGCTCAACCAGGTCTGGCTTACCGTAATCAAACTCAAAAAACAGCTTAAAGCCGCTGTTAAGCTGTTTTGCCGCCTGAAATATCTTCTCAATGGATGTTTTGTATTCTTTGTTCACCTGCATAATGTCCAGTCCGAAACCGTCAATTCCCATTGACTGAGCCATCTGTATCTCGACCATATACTGATCTATTCCTGCACTCTGGCCGCCGTTGAACGGCCCGCAGCACATCATAAACCATGCGAACACTTTTCTTTCTTTTTGAAAATTGGTATTCGTTTTAAAGAATGTTTCGGGCGACAGTTTGAAGTCAGGATTCACAATAGTTTTCACCGAATCCGACGGCGTAGTATCAGCGGCGAAGGCCGTGCCGGCTGCGGCCAGCAGCAATGCAGCAATCAAAACAGGACGCCATGACGATTTGATGTTCATTCTAAATTTCTCCATGTTTTATAATTACGCTATATATTACTTGTTGTCTCTCGCAAGTTCAATAATACGACGTCCTCCGCGGTGAACATTAAGCATGTAACCAGGCTGATTGAAAAACTTCTTTATCATCAATTTATCTTTGTCCTGATTATAAGTTAAAAGCCGCTCAAAAACCACTGTACTCAGACTTGCCGGAGCGACGTACTTCTCAAGTTCGGTCTTTTCTCCGAACCACTTCCAGCCGTTTACAACACGTTCGGCAACATCGTTCGGATGCTCGACAAAAAAGAAGCAGTCAGGGTATTCGCTGCGCAGCATCGCAAAGACGAACGAGGGGGTCCAGTCGCCGAAGACATCAAAATAGAACCACCGGCATTTCTCTCCGAATCTGGCCCGGTTCCATTGAACACGCTGCTTGATTACCTGATACTGCCAGTCATTGCCAAAGTCGAAGCTGTAATCGAACTGTTTCCACGGCGGTCCGGCAGTGATGTCTTCGCGGACCAGGAAGCCAAGTTCAATACCGGCATCAGTCATGGTCTTCGCCCATATATCAATGGCAGCACGTTCGACGGATGTAATTTTGATTTCGGCTTTAAACGGTTTCTCGCGGACTTCCGGATTCCATGAAATCGGAAAAATTGTCACTGAAGCGGTATCCCCGGTCTTTTTTCCCATCAGATTCTTCTGGGGTGTCACCACTTCGAATCCGGCAACATTCTTTAACGTATAGATGTTTTTCGGACCGATATCGAATTTGCCGCGGTACTTATCGAAATTCGCATTGACCTTTGACTCGTGGATAAATAATTCCTGACGCGACCTGTTTCCGCGATTAAACGGTATGAGAAGCTCCTTGTCAGCCGCCTGAATAGCAACGTTATTATCTTCACCAATCAGATTGCCCTGCGGATCGAAGACTTTGATGTCGCCACGAACCCAGTCCCATTCACGTACCGGACTATCAACGGTCGCACGTTCTTCAAGCGACGGATGAAAAAGGTGGCTTTCAGGTATGTAATTAAGCTCCCCCTGCTGAGGATGGGTTCCGCTCTTCATCACAATCACCGCCTGCGCTTTGATTTCAAGCGCCTCACGAACCAGACGTTCGGCCATAGGTTTAACCCACTTGATCGGAGCTCCGGCATTCTCGTCGCCAAGACCGGTACGCTTTTTAATCTCCTCATTGCTCATAGCTGAGTTGATCTTTTCGTACCCCCATTCCCACTTGTCATCTTTCCAGTTGGGACTCATCATCAGATACCCCATCGGATTTTCAGGTGTTATGTACATTTCTTCAGAGGTAAAGTAATGACAGATCACGATGTTGTTCTTATTGATGTCAAATTGAGGCTGTTTGGAATTCGGCATATTATCATCGAGTTCTTTCATGTAGTCTATCCACAAATCCTTGCCGTCGACCATCGTGAGATATCCGGCTTCGCCAGCCGGTCTGGGCTCCGCGAAACGCATCCGGTAGCGGGCATTGAAAGTGTGTTTGTAGAAATTAGCGAAAGAACTGGTATTCGCCCAGCCGGACTGCAAAGTCACAATGTAGCTGGTCCGCTTGTTATTCGGGGTCAACTCCAGCCGGTTGACATCATGCCGCCAGGTATTATGCACGTCAAGCTGAGTGATGCCGAAAGCCAGTTCCCCGCCCTGGAATACCGCGGCGGGAACATAGGATTCGGGACCATGCGGATAGACTATAGTGACCGGCCCGGTAATTGGCGGAGGAAACTTCTCGCGGTTCTGCTTGTTGATCCTGGAACGCAACTGCCCTGAATCAGCGGTTGCATTGCTGGCCGCAACTTTGAAAAGATCGAAGTTAAATCCTTCCAGCCAGTAATTAGAATTGACTGAAATTTCCACCCTGATGTCCAGCGCGTTGTCTTCGACCGGAGTCATAACTACCTTCCAGCAGGCATCGGCGTTTGGATATTTTTCCAAATAGGTTATTGTACAATCCTTTTTCTCCACAGTCAGCGTTGGTTTACCCAGAGAGACCCGCTGTCGCTGCTTATTTAGCACACGCAGAGCCGCCGCCTCCTGCAAGACGTTCACTTTATTTATCTGGCGGGTGGTGGGGTCAAAAAACTCCAGGACCCCGCCGGAGGATTTAGCAAGGCCCGGCTCGGATGGAGAGATCACTGTTTTTCCATTCCAGACCGCTTGAAAACGATTGTACTCCAGAATATCCAGTTTCACTTCGGCCTGGACAGCAATCGCTAACATGGCTCCAGCTAAAATGGTGATTTTTCTCTTCATCTTAATTCCTTGTAATGTTGATTAAAAATATTTTATTATTTCTGAATGGGAACAGCCGCCAGTAAGGAAGATTACGGGAATATTGTATTTATTAACTCCGACCAATGCAATACTCCGGTAATCCAGTCCGGTCTCCGGCTGGCTTAATATTCATACGTGAGTTTTAAAATCAAACTGATTGGACAGGGACTATGATCAATCCTCTCCACCAACCCAGAACGCCTGTTTCAGGTGGCTCTGGAATTTTGGAACTGCCGCTTTGGTGATGTCCGCCACACGGCCGTCGACATATGCGATGTTGGCTTTGCCGTCATGACGTTCCACCACACGTTCCGGGTCTGCCGGAATATCGCGTGCGGTCGCATCGGCAAATAGCATACACGCCTTGGGATTGTCTATAACTTTCAAACGGTGAGGAGTCATAAACTGATTATTAGGCATACCGGTCACGACCAGATTTATACCATAGGAGACGGCTACATACCCGCCCTGCCCGTCAGGCAGCTTCGACCAGAATTTATTACCGCCCTCCTGCCGTTTATCCATCGGAATGCTGTCAGACGGACACATGAAAGTATCAATGTTTTTAGATGGCGCGTCAGAAGATATCCATGCGTCCATCCTCTTCCCCAGCATTTCGGAATTGGTCCAAAAAAGTCCAGGAAATGGCAGAAATCCATCGAAATCGGCGGCATACTGGGTGGCAGCTTGAGCGAACTTGCGCAGATTATCCTGACACGCGGTATTTTTCTCCGCTGATGTGGCCAGCTGCCCCGCAATCGCCTGCACCATGAACATCATTAACGAGAGAAAAGAGACGACAATTACGAGTTCCAGCAAAGTAAACTGTTTTCTGATAGTACGTTTTTTCATTCTAAACTCCTTTTGTTTTAACTTTAAAATTGATTTTTTATGGGACTGATTGCAATTTAATCATTCCAGTCAACTGATCCAACTCCGTAATAGAATCTCTGGAAATCGTTATAAGGCGGAATACGTAACGGCGAATATGCCTTCACATGTCCGTCGATGAAAAGAATATTTGCGGTTCCGAGATGACGGAAGGCAATGTCGGTATAAGTTGTAGTGCTTCTCCTGATCGAATCGGAAACACATTGGGTCTTTGCAGGATATTTGATTTGGGTAATCTTATGCGGCGCAACGTACGGATTGGTCAGCGAGGTACCGAAAACGCGCTCATTCGCACCATAAGAGATCGGCTTATATGCCCATTGTCCGCCCCCGACATTACACCAGACTTTATCTACTGAATCAGCCCGGTCCGACATCGGTTTGGTGTCTCCAGGGCAAAGAAAGAAACCGGGATTTTTGCTGGCAACATTCACATTAATATTGGAAATACTGGATGCAAGATAATATCCCAACAGGGAATCCTCGTACCAGTTTGATCCTTTGTACGGCAACCAGCCGGCATTGCTGTCGAGATAACTTGTTACCGCCAGGCCGACTTGCTTAAGTTTGCTGAGGCAGGAAGTGGTCCGGGCGCGTTCTCTGGCCTTAGCCAGCGCCGGAAGCAGCATTGCGGCCAAAATTGCTATGATAGCGATCACAACGAGGAGTTCGATTAAAGTAAAACCTCTAAGCATCAACGAGTTGCGACTTATCGGCTCTGCCTCATCGACCAAACCGTGCGTGCGGTTTTCCCTCACACGGCTTTCCCCCTGTTCTTCTTCGTTT
>CAIPAT010000212.1 GCA_903863035.1 uncultured Lentisphaeria bacterium | reverse complement strand
TGGTGAATGGTGAATGGTGAATGGTGAATGGTGAATGGTGAATGGTGAATGGTGAATGGTGAATGGTGAATGGTGAATGGTGAATGGTGAATGGTGAATGGTGACGCAAACCCATAGGCCACATAGGCCCCATAAGACCCGTAGGATCCATTAGGATCAGCTAAAAATAATAGAACAATGAAAATAAACATACTATAGGTAAAAATATGTCAACTAAGAAACCGATAAGTTCTTTTTCCGTCGTCATTCCGGTATATAATGAAGAGGCATGCCTTGATGAATTGATTTCACGCTGTCTCGCGGCCTGTGAAAAAACCGGAAAGAAATTTGAAATCATTCTGATTGATGACGGCAGCAAAGACCGCTCAGCAGAAATGATCACCGCGGCGGCGGATAAGTATCCGAACAAGATTGTCGGCTGCATTCTCAACCGCAATTACGGCCAGCATGCCGCTATTATGGCCGGATTTTCACTCGTGATCACCGATCTGGCAATTACCATTGACGCCGATTTGCAGAATCCGCCGGAAGAAATTCCGCGAATTGTCGATCATGCAGATAAAGGCGGTTATGATGTAATCGGCACCATTCGCGCCAACCGCAAAGACAGCATGTTTCGCAAGACCGCTTCATATGTGGTCAACAAAGTCGCGCAGAAGGCGACCGGCGTCAAAATGAAGGATTACGGCTGCATGCTGCGCGCTTACCGCCGGCCGATAGTGGACGCTATGCTGGCATGCAATGAACGCAGCACATTCATTCCGGTGCTGGGCAACAGTTTCGCCCGCGAGACTTGTGAGTTGGAAGTCGGCCATGATGAGCGTGCGGTTGGAGAATCCAAATATTCCGTGTGGAAGCTGATCAACCTGCAATTTAACCTGCTTACCTGCATGACCACTTTCCCGCTGCGTCTGTTAAGCATCATCGGCGGACTGGTCTCCGCGCTGGGAGTGCTGCTTGCCGCCTGGATTGTTGTCATGCGCTGTATTCACGGTGACGCCTATACCCAGGGCGGAGTATTCACTTTGTTTGCCGTGCTGTTTTTTATCGCAGGATTCCAGTTAGTCGGCATGGGCCTGCTGGGTGAATATATCGGACGCATCTATTATGACGTCCGCGCCAGACCCCGCTACTTCGTTGAAAAAGTAGTCGGCAGAGACAACAAATAAGCATTGTAAATATTGAAACATAGTGCTTGAAATAATATTACAGCATAATATCTATGGTAATAAAATTAGACTTTCCTCGAAAAAAAGGTATTTGCAAAGTACTATTCCAGATGATATTTTATAATTGCGAGGATAATAAAGTAAGATTTTCCTCGAAATCAGGTATTTTTAAAGTGCTATTTAAAAGTTTGTGCGTTTGAATCTTATTTATTATTACGGGGTGCTGAAAATGCCAAATCCTAATGTATCAAATCTAGCGGATGAGGAATTCTCTGTCCTTCAGAGGTTGAACCGTTTTGTAGAGAGTCTTACCGGATGCAAAATTAGTGATATTTACAACACCCCCGTTGATAAGTGGCGTAAGCAGGTTGAGTTGAAGCATAATAATGTTTCAATGTCTTTTACGAGTAAATTCCCCTATATTGGTCGGGGTAATGTTCTTAGTAACCATACTATCTCTCATGCGCAAATTGAAAAAAGTTGTGAAGATATCTGGGAGAAATAAATGGTACAACCACAGTCTTTGGCCGAGCTTTTTAGTTTCTATTACCAATACGTCAAACCGTTATATTCAGCAACTTCAGCAGAGAATGACCTCCCGCTTGAAATGCTTTTTGAACTCAATGCTTCATTAGATCACATTGCACGTCACTGGAACCCAAACACTACTATCTCAGAACAGCAATGCGTCAAAGAAGCCTATGGTCACATGAAACGAGCTTGTTTTGATATTTTTAAAGTATTTTTGAGAAATACTATTGATGAGTATAAGAAACTGCAAAAGATCGATACCAGCCTGATTGACAATGGAGAGTTTGATAAAAATCTTTACAACTTGATCGGCAGGATAAAGAAAAATGCAACGGCTGCCAGAGAAAATGAATGTCTTGATGTTGACCAGGCTTTTGATGGGTGGTTAACGGTGATGGAAGACTGTAAAACGTTCAATGATAAATTCTTGCTCAATCAACATGTTGAGTGGGCGAAAGCAAAAAACAGAAGATTTTCGATGAAAGCAATTATTATTTCTTCTATTGTCAGTTTTGGTGTCGGTTGTCTTGTAAGGTCATTTTTCCTTTTGTTAGGAAAATAATTCTACGGAATCCGCCGGGAGTGGCGTTCTTTTATATTTTTTGCCGTGCTGTTTTTCATCGCAGGATTCCAGTTAGTCGGCATGGGCCTGCTGGGTGAATATATCGGACGCATCTATTATGACGTCCGCGCCAGACCCCGCTACTTCGTGGAAAAAGTAGTCGGCAGAGAAACCAAATAACGGCAGCACTGAATCTCATGCTCTGCACGGCTGTGCTTAAATTTTCAGCCGCGCAGAGTTAAAGATCATGCCGGCGCCATGTTTCAGGTGGCGGTGGAAATCACGGACACAACGGACATTCAGGATTTCCGGCCCCATGCTTCCCATTCCTCCCATTCTCCCCGAAAAATGCGCTGTCAGCCTCTGAACTGCTGATTTATCGCGGTTTTTCCGGGTTTTGTTTTCACAAATATTCATCCTGGAATAGAAAAATCGCTTATTTCTGTTATCTTATGCTGTTTGTACAATTTTTTACCAGAATTTGATTAGGATATTAATTTAATATATTTGGAGGCAAAAATGAAATGTGTCGTTCTAGGCTATCATAATATCGGCTGTACCGGTATCAAGGCTCTGATTAAAAACGGGTTCGAAGTTGCAGCGGTTTTCACCCACAAAGACAATCCGAACGAAAATATCTGGTTTGATTCGGTCGCCGAACTGGCATGCGCCGAAGGTCTGCCGGTTTTTGCGCCGGAAGACATCAATCATCCGGTATGGGTCGAAAAAATCAAAGCCATCAAGCCGGACATTATTTTTTCATTTTACTTCAGGGACATGATCAAAAGCCCGATTCTTGAGATTCCGAAACACGGGTGCCTGAACCTCCACGGCTCACTGCTTCCTGCGTATCGCGGCAGAGTTCCGATCAACTGGGCGATCATCAACGGCGAAACTGAAACCGGAGTAACTCTCCATTATATGACCACGAAGCCGGACAACGGCGATATTGTCGGACAGGAAAAGATCGCGATCGGCTCCGATGACACTGCGAAAGACGTTCACCAGAAAGCCACTAAGGCCGCCGCCGTATTGCTGGAAAAGCTGCTGCCGCTGGTCAAAAAAGGCAAAGCCCCGCGCAAAAAACAGGATGAATCCAAAGCCTCTTATTTCGGCGGACGTAAGCCTGCCGACGGCGAAATTGACTGGAGCAAGTCCGCGCAGGAGATCAGGAATCTGGTACGCGCCACCACCCGTCCTTATCCCGGAGCTTTCAGTTTCATGGGCGACCGGAAGTGCTTTTTCTGGTCGGTATCCGAAACGAAAAATACCAGGAAAGCCAAACCCGGCACGGTCATCACCTACGATCCGCTGGTCATTGCCTGTGGTAACAAGGGTGCTGTCAGAATAGAATCCGCTCAGCTTGAGAACGGCGTTTATATGTCCGGTTCCCAGTTTGCCGCGGAAGCCAGAATCGTCGAAAACATGGTGTTCGGCCCCGATGCCAGAACCCTTAAAGAAGCCAGCCGGAAAAAGAGCGTGCTCATTCTCGGGGTAAACGGTTTCATCGGCAGTCATCTCAGCGAACGGCTCCTGGCCAGTGGAAAATATGAAGTTTACGGACTGGATCTGCGTTCTAACTACATCACTCATCTGCTGGACCGTCCCGGATTCTTTTTCCGGGAAGGGGATATCTCCATCCATCGCGAATGGATCGAATACCACATCCGCAAATGCGACATTATCCTGCCGCTGGTCGCCATTGCGACCCCGATCGAATACACCAGAAATCCGCTGCGTGTATTTGAACTGGACTTTGAAGAAAATCTGCGCATCGTCCGTTACTGCGTAAAATATAAGAAACGGATTCTTTTTCCGTCCACCTCTGAAGTTTACGGCATGTGCCAGGACGAAAATTTTGACGAAGACAATTCCAAGCTGGTCACCGGCCCGATCCGGATGCAGCGCTGGATCTACTCCAGCAGCAAACAGCTTCTCGACCGCGTTATCTGGGCTTACGGCGCGAAAGACGGCCTGAAATTCACGTTGTTCCGTCCGTTTAACTGGATCGGACCGAAACTTGACAGCCTGACTTCCGCCAGAATCGGCAGTTCCCGTGCAATAACTCAACTCATTCTGAATCTGGTGCAAGGCTCTCCGATCCAGCTGGTTGACGGCGGTGAGCAGAAACGCTGTTTCGTTGATATTGAAGAAGGTATCGAAGCGCTGTTCAGGATCATCGAAAATAAAAATGGCATATGCGACGGTCAGATTGTCAATATCGGCAATCCTGACAACGAAGCGTCGATCAAAGAAATGGCGGAAATGCTGGTCAAGAAATTCGACAAGCATCCTTCCCGCAAGAAATTCCCGCCGTTCGCCGGTTATATGATTGTTGAAAGCGGAGCTTTCTACGGCAAGGGCTATCAGGATGTGCAGCACCGTAAACCCAGCATTAAGAATGCAATGCGCCTGCTTGACTGGGAACCGAAAATAAAGCTCGAAAAATCGATCGAAAAGACCCTTAATTTCTTCCTGCAGGAAGCAATTAAATCCGGAGATTTCAGCGCCGAATAAGATATTCAAAACCATTTAATTCAGGGTGCGCGAATGAGTAAGTCCGTTGAAAAATTCAGACGCTGGATGACTGGAGTACGCCCCAATGCCTGGCTGGCCGCCATGGCGGTGTTTGCCGCCGTGGTATTTCTTACCGGACTGAACGCCCGCAATTTGTGGGGCGCGGACGAACCGCGGATTGCCGGCATTGCCACAGAAATAGCTGTTTACAACAACTGGGTACAGCCCCGGCTGAACGGAGAACCTTTTCTGGAAACCCCGCCGCTGTTTTTCTGGCTGGATGCGGTTTCCATCAAAATCTTCGGGCAAACCAATTTTGCTGCCAAATTTCCAGCCGCGCTGGCGGCTGTCGCCGGTGTGATTGCGGTTTTTCTGCTGGTGCGGAATATGGGATATTCCGGCTTCACCGCCCTGATCTGCGGCGGCCTGCTGGCCACTTCCGCGCAATATTGGAATAACGGCAGAAAATGTATGACCGATATTTTGCTTTGCGCGTTCATCATTCTTGCGATGATGGCATTTCAGCGGCTTACTGAAGCGGAAGGCTTTCGCAAGCAGAAGAAATGGTTCCTGCTGTTTACCCTTTTTCTGGGCGGCGCAATGCTGTCAAAATCACTTATCGGACTGGCAATACCCGCATCCGCGTTGTTTTGCTGGCTGCTGATAGACAACCTGTATATTCGTAAAAAATTCACCCTTTCAAGCTGGGGTTATCTTTTTGCCGGCGCCGCGCTGGCGATTGTCCCGATCGGGTTGTGGCTGTGGCTGCTCTACTGTTCTCACGGTTATAACGCAGTCTATACGGTTGTCTGGACGAACAACTTCGGGCGGTTTATGGGCAGTCATGCCGAACACGTCGAGCCGTTTTACTATTATCTCAAGAAATTGCCGGAACAGCTTCAACCGTGGACCATCCTGCTGCCGTTTGCGCTGATATATCATGCTGTTCAGGTGAAAACAACGCGGAACCGGAATTCGCTGTTTATGCTGTGCTGGCTGCTGATCCCTTTTGTTCTGCTCTCCATTGCCGCCGGCAAACGCCAGGTTTATGTGCTTCCGCTGTATGCGGCGGAGGCAATGATGATCGGCACTCTCATCGGCCGGATTGTTGAAGGAACATTGAAACTGCCTGAAAAAATCAATGTTAAGCTGATTGTCCGGATAGTAGCTGCTGTTCTGGCAGGCATCGTCTGCGTATCGCCGCTGGTTTTATTTATTCTCGCGAGAATCTTGAGACAACCGGTTTTTGCCTCGGATAATTTAATTCTTTGTCTGCTGGCTTCCGCCGGATTAATCTTATTCGGCCTTTTCGGCAGATACGGACGGCATCCGGAATTGATTGCGGCCGGTATTTTCTTCGGCATCGCGATAAACTATGTGGCTGTTGATGTCATAATCTTAAAATCCCGTAATCCGGTTTATTCGCTGGAGATGGTTTTCAGCGCCGCGCAGAAAGAAACAGATAAAGACCGTCAATTGTATTTGTATCGCCCGACGGAAAGAGTCAGCGGCGGCGCTGTATTTTATTTCGGGAAAAGAATCACGGCGGTCGGCAATCCTGAAGCTCTGGAAAAAATCAGGAACGAACCAGGTTACGATAAAGCCGTTTTTCTCGCGGATGAAACCGCGACAACCGCGTTGAATAACATAAAAATCATTTACGAGAGCAAAGTCAAAAAAGACGATATGGTCTTGTTCAAATTCGGTGGCAGGAAATGAAGATCGGGCTGAGAATTGATGTTGATACCTTCCGCGGAACAAAAATCGGAGTTCCCGGCCTCTGCCGCCTTTTCGCCAGACACGATATCACCGGAACTTTCTATTTCTCTGTCGGACCGGATAATATGGGCCGCCATCTGTGGCGGCTGCTGAAACCGGCTTTTCTCTGGAAAATGCTCCGCACTGATGCCGCCGGTTTGTACGGCCCTGAAATTATTTTAATGGGGACATGCTGGCCCGGTCCGCAGATCGGCAGACGGCTGGGTTATGCCATCAAAGCCGCCGCCGATGCCGGCCACGAAATCGGCCTTCATGCCTGGGATCATCACCAGCTCCAGGCTTGCATCGAGAAAATGTCCGCGCAGGAAATTTTTGAAACTTTCAAAAAAGGCTGCAATCTGCTTACGCAAATAACCGGACGCGCCCCCGTGAGTTCAGCCATGCCCGGCTGGCGCTGTACTGATCCTGTTTTACTGGAAAAAAGCAAATTACCGTTTATTTACAACAGTGACTGCCGCGGTGATTTTATTTTCCGCCCGCTGGTCAGCGGCAAGCCGCTTGACCAGGTGCAGGTGCCGGTAACTCTGCCGACTTATGATGAAGTGCTCGGCCGCAACGGCGTCACCGATGCGAATTATAATGATTACATGCTTTCCCTGCTCAGACCCGGCAAACTGAATGTACTTACCGTACACGCGGAAGCGGAAGGCGGCAAATGTATGGAAATGTTTGACGATTATATCGCCAGGGCGAAACAGGCCGGGTGGGAATTTGTCACGCTGGGTTCGCTGGTTGCGGAAACCCCTGAAATCCCGCTGGGCAGAATAGTGCAGAAGGCGTTTCCGGGACGGGAAGGCTGGCTGGCCTGTCAGGAACCGGTGTAATTGAAAATTTTACAGGGATGGACAGGATGGACAGGATAAAATACATTCAGCTAATGTTTGCGTTTCTCGCAAATATTTACTGATTTGTCTTTTTCGTGCCTTTCGGGTGTTTCGTGGTCCCGCGACTGCGGGAAGGATTTTTCTGTGCCTTGCTAACTCTCGGGTTAGTCCCGCTGCTGCGGGATGTCTCTGTGGTTAGTTCGACTCCTGAGTATAGGGGAAGAAGGATGCAGCGTTATAAAAAAACTTTAAGCGGAATTATCCGTATCTGTGTGCTGCTGCTGATGTCTGGCGTTTACGCTGAAGAGAAGAAGGATGCAGCGGCAGACAAGAAGACGGATGCTGCCGCCGCGGTTGAAGACGAAGCGGCAGTTGTCCGTATAGAAATTCCCGGAACCGGCGTTTCCGGAAAAATGGAAACGATAATATTCCCTAATATTGAATTTGAAGATGCAGATATCTTTTCCGTTGTCAGATACCTTAACCGCAGCAGTAAGCGCTATGATCCGGCAAAAGCAGGCGTCAGCATCGTTGTTGCGGGGATTACTAAAGAGGCGGCCGGCAAACTGCCGAAAATCACGATGCACTTGTCGAAGATTCCCATGAGCGAAGTTGTGCGTTATGTCTGCCAGTGCACCGGGATGAAATTCAAGATTGACGAAGGCGTGGTAATTATTGGAACAGATATTGACGAAATGCAGACAGGATATTTCAACGTTCGCGGTGATTTAATTTCAGATGTGACCGGAATTAAGAGTGAAAGCGGCAAAGAAAAGAAAAAGGAACAGAGCATTACCGCGCCGGGGGCCAAAACCGATTTTACCAGTACATTTAAGAATTAGGGGGAGAAGGCAGGAGACAGGAGACAGAATGAACAGCCGGGGAGGAATATCCAATATCCAACACGGAATGTCCAATGTCCAAGTGAACAGCCGGAAAACCGGAATACATGTAGATAGAAGACAGGGAATTAGGAGTTAGAAGTTAGAATAAAACCTAAAACCTAAAACCTAAAACCTAGTAGTCAGAATAGTACAGAGCTGGGAATGTAGCCGGTTTTAATGGAGGGTTATGCTCCGTCATAACCGGGTTTTGGTGACTGGTGTTGGGTGTTATACCCATCAGTCCTAGCAGTCCCATAGAACATAGCCTGGAACAGCAGGAGAAAATATGGAAAATACTGAAGATAGTCAAACGGATTCACTGAATGAAAGAACCAGCTTTCAGCATCTGAAGGTCGTCGGGGACTATACCCTGATCAAGCCCATCGGCATCGGCGGCATGGGTGAAGTCTTTATGGCCGAACAGAAGTCCATGCAGCGGATTGTCGCATTGAAAATACTGCTCCCGGCGCTGGTCAATAACAAAAGCTCTCTGGAACGTTTTTTTCGCGAAGTACGGACTCTGGCTAAAATCGAGCACCCGAATATCGCGCAGGCGATAGAGGCCGGAATTGAAGACGATGTATGTTATTTTTCAATGACCTATATTAAAGGGGATGACCTTTCCTCTGTTATTAAACGGAAAAAGCGGCTTGATGAAATACCAGCCTTGAAAATTATCCGGGACGTTGCCGCGACGCTGGATTACGCCTGGCAGAAACACAAGCTGATTCACCGCGATGTGAAGCCGTCAAATATCATGCTGTCCAGTGAAGGCACGGTCAAACTGCTTGACCTCGGCATTTCTAAAATCTACGGGGTTGATGAAGAGGAGCTTACCCAGCGCGGCGTAATGGTTGGTTCGCCTTATTATGTCAGCCCGGAACAGGCCAAAGGCGAAGAAGTTGACTTCCATGCGGACATGTATTCGCTGGGAGCGACTTTTTTTCAGATGGTTACCGGACAGCCGCCGTTTGATTCCGAAACCACCCTTGGCATTGTCAGTAAACATCTCTGTGACCCCGTGCCGGATCCGCGGGAAATCAACCCGGAACTCTCTGAAAAAACCGCTGCGGTCATAGTAAAAATGCTGGCAAAAAAACGTTATGACCGGTTCCCGGACTGGCAGAAAATCATTGACGAATGCAATGATATCATTGCGGAAAAAGAGGCTCGGAATGCCGCTCCGGCTGGTCAATTCAAATCGATAAAGTCGCTTTTATCCACGCGCGGTATGGCAATTCCGCCGAGAGTGCAGCGGCTGCTGTTTACGCTGCTGATTATGTTGCTTGTGCTCGGGGTGCTGGTTATTTACAGCAATAAAGAAAATGCCAGAAAAGAGAAAGAAAAAACCTTCGCCGCCGCGCTTGCTTTCGCCAGAAATTGTTCCTCTGACCAGTATCAGGACGCATTCTCCAAACTTGAATATGTAATTCGTAACGCTCCCGGCGAATATGCCGAATCCGCCAAAGAATTGCTCAGCAAACTGAATGAAAAAATCATAGAAGACAAGCGGGTGGACGAAAAACATGAAATTGAGGCTGCGGTCTTAGCGCTGCGGCAGAAATCATATACTCTGGAACAGCAGGGCAAATTTCAGCAGGCGATAGAGCTGTGGCAGTTCCATCTGGAGAACAGTCCGTGGCGCAGCAATCAGTCCTTCCGTGATCAAGTTGACAAAATGATCAACTTAATCAAAGAGGAGCGCACTCAAAAAGAGAAAAAGCATCTGGATTAAAAGCCGGGTTTCACACAGAGAATACAAATACATGTTAACCACGAAAAGCATCCCGCAGTCGCGGGACTAACCCGAGAGTTAGCGAGGCACGAAAAAGAACAAATACACCTCGCCATGAAGAACATGAAGATAGTGAAGTAAAACCCGGGAACGCCGCTCTCCGCAGCGGCTTTTGGGATTTCGCCTTTGGCGACTAATCCCGCGCCTGCGGGACCAGAGGTTTTAGCCGCTGCTTGCGATTCCCCACCAAAGTACCGCAAGCATCCTGCTTGCGACTTTCTTCAAGCTGGAAGCTTGAGTTACTTTTTCCAGCGGAGCGACATATCGCTCCCGGTATTCATGCAACGAAAACACTGAAACGGAAAAAGAAGTTTTTGACCCTGATATCTTGTGATATTTAGAGAAGACAAGAAGTTTCTGATAAAATGTCTTGAAAACGTGAAAAAATCCCGTATATTCTTTACTTTTATTGTATAGGATAGCTTTTTATATTGGTATATAATAGATCCATCGGGGAAAAAATTGTTAATTAACATTGAGGTGCTGTTTTTTCATGATTTTAACCGATCGAATAATGGCTAAACCTGTTCTCAAATGGGCAGGTGGTAAGACTCAGTTATTAAAAGTACTTCTTCCTAATATCCCTCTATCCTATGGAAAGTATATAGAGCCTTTTTTGGGCGGTGGAGCATTGTTCTTCGCGCTTACCCCCAACAATGCCGTGATATCTGACTCTAATCCAGAACTAGTTAATCTGTACAAAGTGATCGCTTCAAACGTTGAAGATCTTATAAAAGAATTAAAATTATATAATAACAGCGCGGACTTTTTTTACGAACAAAGGAATTTTGACTGGAAAAGTTTGCAGCCAATAAAAGCTGCGGCTAGAACAATATTCCTTAATAAAACATGTTTTAATGGAATCTACAGAATAAATAAGCAAGGTTTTTTTAATGTTCCTTACGGACAATATAAAAAACCAAAGATTTGTGATGAAAAAAACCTGCTCAATGTGTCAAAAGTGCTTCACGGTAAAACGATCATCTGCGGAGATTATAAAAGCGTTTTGAATCAATATGCAAAACCTGGTGATTTTATTTTTCTTGACCCCCCCTATGTTCCAATATCAAAATCCAGTGATTTTAAAAGATATACACAGCAGCCATTCTCAATGAATGATCATATTGAGTTAGCCAGTGAGGTCAAGCGTCTACATGAAATCGGATGCCATGTTATCTTGACCAATTCTGATCATCCACATGTACATAGTTTGTATGACAAATTTGATCTTAGAGTTTGTAATACGAGACGCAGTGTTAACTCGAAAATAAGTCAACGTCAAGGAAAAGATATTGTTGTTTGCATTCCTCCAGGCAAAAAATATTTATCGCCGCTATCCGCAAGCTCATCATATAGTAATGTCATGATGTTTGTGAGAAGTAACGCTTTTAACGATTCATTAGTGGTTGTTTAACATTTAATTATGACTAAGAAAAAAATACTGTTAATTGAACCGGATTATAAGAACAGCTTCCCCCCGTTGGGCTTAATGAAAATCGCTACAGCGCATCGCTTGCAGGGTGATGATGTGGTCTTTTTTAAAGGCAATAATCCCGCGTTAAGAGACCAAAAATGGGATGCTGTATATATAACAACCTTATTTACTTTTGAATGGAATAAGACCATTAAGACCATCAATTTTTACGCCAAATCACAATCGACTATTTTGGTAGGAGGGATATTGGCTACATTAATGCCTGATAAGGTTGAAAAGGCCACAGGAATAAAACCAATTATTGGCCCTTATAAAGGCGATGTTTCAGCAATTTTAAAAGCTATTTCTACGCATTCGATTTTATCTCCACTGTATAATTCAGTAAAAGAGTACGGTATTGATGCTTTACCGCCTGATTATGGAATATTTGAAAATTGTAATGTCCCTTATAAAGACATGTTAGATACCTGCTATATATTCAGATCGACCCAAGGCTGTAATCGGAGATGTGATTTTTGCTCAGTAAATATAATTCATCCCAAATTCATAGAGAAGATTGCTTTAGAACCCATTGTATCGTATATTGATAATAATTGGGGAATGAAGCAAAATCTTGTTTTACTTGACGATAATATTCTGCAATCGTCTTCTTTTGACTCAATTATTGATGAAATTAGTGGATTGGGGTTTCATAGAGGAGCCAGATTTAATAGATGTCTCCGCAGTGTCGATTTTAATCAGGGTATTGACTTAAGACTGCTAACCTGTGAAAGAATTCAAAAGTTAGCTACAATAGCTTTAAAGCCTTTGCGGCTAGCATTTGATAGTATTGATTTGGCTGAAGAATATGAACAGAAAATTGACTGGGCGGTGACTGCAGGGTTTAAAGAGATTTCCAGTTATATCCTGTTTAATTACAAGGATACTCCTGATGATTTCTATGATAGATTGCATCTTGTATGTAAGCTGAATCAGAAAAAAGGATGTAGAATTTATTCATTTCCGATGAAATATGTTCCAGTTTCCGATATTGATAGAACTTTTTTGGGGGAGCATTGGTCTAGAAGACAAATCAGAGGGGTACAATGTATTTTGAACGGTAGTCATGGTATTGTACCGACTAAACTAGATTATTTTTATCGCGCTTTCGGGACATCTGCAACAGAGTTTAAAGAAATTGTTCAGATGCCTGAGCCTTACATTATAAACAGGTATCAAGATAATGAAACGATACAAAAGAGCATAGAACATTGGAAAATGAAGTTTAGCCAGATGTCCGAAACGCAGAATATTGCTAGTACTGAGTTAATATCTGGAGGGAAAGGGAAAGTCATATTTAGCTGTGAAGATAAGCTCATATTAAATTTTTTATCTCATTATATGATAGAGCTAGGAGTAAATAGTGAAATTAATTAGAATTCTACACATCTCAGATTTGCACTTCGATAAGACCCCCCCCTCCAATAAGGCCGATGAGATGGGGCAAATTAAAGACAATGCAATATCCCATCAACTTGGAAGCCAGCTTGTTACAGATTGCCGTGAACGTTTCATTATTGATATTAAGAGATTATTCCCAGAACAATTTGATGTGATTGCATGTACAGGAGATATTGCCAACGCGAGTAAAAATCTTAAGACTTTTAAAAAAAATATAAATGACGGGGCAGAATATATTTCTCGATTGGCCAGTAATTTATCTGTTACCCCCAATAATGTAATTATTGCGCCAGGGAACCATGATATTGTTAGAAAGCGCAAACTCGGAGGAGAATTAAATGAATTTTCTGCTACGTGCGAAAAATTTGGTTTTTCTTATGTGGGCTACACAACAAATTCAAATGGCACAAAATCGGTCATTCCTACAGAAATACTTTATGCCAATATTCCTCTGATTGCTATGAATTCTTGCTTAGGTGGAACAGAACATGCGCACCATGATATTCCTCTCGACATTTGGCAAAAAGAATTAAAGAAACTTGGTACTCCTGATGAAGTTTGTAAAAAGCTCACCAAAGTTCCAAACGAGACAAAGTATCAATTAGTAGCAATGGATATTCCTGCTTTAGGTCGAAATCAAATAGATAAATTAAGTGAGCAATTGCACGGTGCCAATAGTGATTGCGTTATTATTTTAATGCATCACAATCCGTTGCCCACAAATAATATTGAAGTCAGGCCATATGCAAATTTAATCGACTCAGGAATAATGCTAAAACATATTTTCCAAAGCAAAAAGAAGACTATTATTTTGCACGGGCATACTCATTGTAACTCTGATTTATCAGTATTTAAGCACAATAATAATGAAGAAGAAAAACCGCTGGTTGTAGCTTTAGGTAATAAGGGACTTTCATCAAGGGAGACATCAATGGCTACAGTTGTTGAGCTGGCGATAACTAATGACTCTGATTTTATCAAAGCTGACATTCATGAAGTTGAGAGAAACTCGACGATGTATGAAATCGTTAGAACTTTTTATATAAAAGATTTTGATGTCATCATAGATTCTGACTTTCTATCTAAAGTTCCTAAAAATCAAAAGATTCTGTTTGAATCTTTTGCTACAAGAGTTGGAGAACCCCCTGATGAAATACTAGCTGGCAAGATTTTAAAATACGAGCCATACTTAAAAATAATCAATAGGGATAAAAATTTTAACGACTGGAAAATAATCCGTTTGATTTAATGAGGAATGTATTATGAGCAAAAATGTCAATCCTTTTGCATTTAATCTTAGTTGGGTAAATTCCCCGACCCTCTGGGTCGGCTTTGATTTAGGGTGTATATTATGATATGGACGAACATATATATAAAAGACATAATAAAACCTTACTGCTATACCATCTGGTGTTTCCAGCGAAGTATA
>CAIPAT010000211.1 GCA_903863035.1 uncultured Lentisphaeria bacterium | reverse complement strand
ATGGTGTAATTACCCAGCGCCAGTTCCAGCAGACGGTTTTCGATTCTGCTGTCAATGACGTCCCGGCCGACGTCAATCGCCTCGTCAAACCTCGGATACTGCTGTTTATAGTTGTAGAATGATGAACGCGAAATACCCAGCTTGTAAGCAATCTGACTGTCAGTCAGCCCTTCTGCTGCGAAATCCATTGCGCGTTCCGGAAAACTTTCGTCGTACTTTGATTCAGCCATGATACATGTCTCCTTTCTGGATTTTTATATTAGTTAAGTATGTGCTAAACCGAATCAAGCGAAAGCAGCAATTTCTAATCAGTTATCCCATAGAATAGCCAAGAATAAATCTGCCGTTATTGTCGATTGATTCAGTCCATACTTAATATTATAAATCAAAAACTAAATAAAAGCAACCTCTATTTTAAAAAAATCGAAAAATATTGGGGAGCAGTTTTAGATGATGCCGGAGGCATCCAACGTTTATAGCTCAAACGTGCCTGGGTTGTTCAATTCAGACGGGATAGCAGATGTTTTTGTCATTTTTTCTATAAACGTGTTATCCCGCCGGGATAAACGTGGCAGACCCCCAGGTGGCGCGGGCGCCGTGCACTCCAAAGTCAGGCTGACGGATTTTGTGTTGTTGAGGCTTGATAATATTATCCATCCGGCGATATTTCAGATTGAATAAAACGTTGTTTGGGGAGTTGAAAAAAAGAGCAGAAAGATGCGCTAAATTAATGAACTATTGCACGAAAACACAAAAGCTAAAGTGCCCCAATATTCCATATCCCGGCAATGCTCAAGCCCACCCTGGAAAATCGCCATCAGAACCATTATTATAGGCGAAACTTTCCAGCTGAACAATGTCCGGATTGATTGCCACCAGCGACGCATACTTGATGCCGCGAAATTCGTATTCGTGCGTCAACCGCCACAAACCGTAACCAACCCGCGTTCCGCCGACACCGTAATTAAAGAGTTCAAACGGCGTCTCCGGATAATGCTGTATGAAATTCGAACTGAAATCCAGATTAATTCTGACTGACTCTGAATCATATTTTTGTCCTGCCTATCGTTCCTTTTCCGCTGCACCGCTTGCAGATTTTAACTTCGAGTTTAGGATCAACATTGCCGACCATTTCCTTGGTCAGGCCGGTGCCGCTGCATTTCGGACATTTTATATCCCGTTCTTCAGGGACAGGCTTGCTCCAGTCGCGCATGGGTTTATCATAACCGATAATGACATCTTTGCCATTATGGTAGTCGCTGGCATCGGTCTTGAATGTCGGCGGATATTTTTTGCCGGAGTGATTATCTTCAAAAGTTTTTCTTTGTTTATCAGCAGAACTTTGTTTATCAGCAGATCTTTGTTTATCAGCAGATCTTTGTTTATCAGCAGATCTTTGTCTATCAGCAGATCTGTCTGCACAGAAAGAGTTTACATTAAAAGACGTCACCACAAAGAGCAATAAAATTGTAAACATTGTATTAAACATAGATGCATTCCTATTCAGTTAAATAAGCCGCAAGTCTTATGAAAGTTTTTTCTTCTTTCTGTTTATATACTCCATTAGCGAAAAAACAACTGTACACAATCAATTTACCATATTAATGCAGATTTGCGAATTGTTTTGTATTTGGGCAGATTTGCTCATAATATATTTTAACGTTCCTTATTTTGGCTAAGATTATTTCGTTTTTTTTTATTTTTTATTGAATTTTATATTTTGTGACATTAGATTCATATATCAGTTGGAGGATATGTACAGCTTATCTTAAATGTGACGGGGAGAGATTTTCAGGATACTTTTATTAATAATAATTAGAATATTGCAGACTCCTGTTAACTCCGCCAGTCATTAATTTACTCTGTTCTGAAATTTAAATTGCTGTTCATAAAAAATTGCGGTGTTATGACACAGAAAGAATTGTCTTATTTGATTGTTGGAGAAAACTTCGGAGATAAAGTTCGTCTTGACCCCGAAGCAACTTTTACATTAGGGAGACAGGTTGATAACACAATTGTAATCAATGCAGAAAGCGTTTCTCATTATCATGCCGAGCTAAGTTTTGGTGATGACGGCTGGAATATTAAAGATAATAACAGCAGGAACGGCATATCTGTTAATGGGGAAAAGACAAAAATATCATTGCTCGCAGATGGAGATATAATATTAATTGGAGCGTATCGCGTTTTATTCAGAACCGATGGCGGCAAAGAGGAAAATATGAATGGAAACAAGTGGTTTGTTTTTGGATCAGGCAAGGAACTCGGCCCGTATAATGATGATGAAATGATAGAGTTTGCGCGAACCGGCAAAATCACTCCAGAGACGTTGATAAAACTAAATGATGCCCCGGAATGGCATGAGGCTGAACAAATCGACGGACTGTTTGACACTAACACAGAAAAGAATCAGCAAACAAAGCACGAGCAGGAGCCGGTAAGACACGAAAGCTCTCATATTTATCATGCTGCCAGTTCCGGCTATAGCGAGACTGATGTTGGGGAAAAAGTAGTTACTTGTCCACATTGCTGGGATAAATTCAGCCTGGAGTCAATACATTACATATCCCGGCATACTGACCTTACAGGAGACCCGGTTCTTGGCGCGGATGCACAACAGCGTTTTTTGCCGACCAGGTTTAATGCCAAAGGCAATGCCGTTGATGCTCACGGACTTGAATGTCCGGATATGGCATGTCCACGCTGCCATTTAAGAATTCCGGATTCAATTATTGACCTGGATTCGTTTTTTTATTCTATTATCGGTGCTCCGGCTAGCGGGAAATCATATTTTACTACCTCTTTAATATGGCGATTAAGGAAAATTCTTCCTCAAAAATTGGATCTAGCCATTTCCGATGCTGACGGCGTTTCAAATATGGTGCTGAACCGGTATGACCAGCTTCTATTTAATAATCCGAATCACTCAGAATATGTGGCTCTGCCGAAAACGGAACTGCAAGGGAACGAGTTCACCAATCAAATACTTTTTGAGGGCATGAATGTCAACCTGCCGATTCCATTTGTTTTCAAACTACAGCCGCTGGATACGCATCATAGTCATGAAGACGGCAAGGCACTTCCCCCTAGAAATATGGTGCTGTATGACAACGCTGGTGAGCATTTTGAGCCGGGGCGCGAACAAATAACAAATTTAGCAACATCGCATTTGAGCCATTCCAGCGGCTTGATTTTTTTATTTGATCCATCAAAAGACGGGCGAATGATAACTAAATGCAATCCTGAAGATCCACAGGTAAACGAAGCGGGCAAAGTTACCAATCAAATGGCGCTGCTGAATGAAATGATCAGCCGTATCCGAAGATATACAGGCATGAAAGCAACTGAGAAATATTCAAAACCGCTATTGATTGTAGTACCTAAATATGATATGTGGCGGGAAATGTTTCCAGTTGACCTGGAAAACGAGGAACCGTTGAAATATGACGAAGCAAATATGCGCTATCGGCTCGATATTGGTTGTATTTTAAAAATATCATATCTGCTGCGTGACCTTCTACTAAAGCTTTCGCCGGAAATAATCTCTGTCGCCGAAGTTTTTGCGGAACAAGTCTTTTTCATCCCGGTAAGCGCACTCGGGCAAATGCCGGAATATGACAAGGAACACGACATGATTGCGGTTAAGCCAGACAATCTGTCGCCCGTCTGGGCTGAAGTTCCGCTGTTGCTGCTGCTTTCATATCATGGCTACTTGAAGAGCTGTTTACATCCATTGTCGGAAACACAGATGGAAAATATGGTTACAGTTGAAAAATACAGGATTGCCAATAACATGGTAGTCTTCTCAATTCCGGGTAAGAATGAACGGGTTGTGCTGCCATCATTATATTTAGGCAATACATTATATGATGCTGATGCAAAAGTATGGTTTAAACTGCCGCATCACAAATACACTGATGCACCGAAGGAACAGCAGCAAAGCTTCTGGGATAAATAGCTTTTTGTAACGCTTTTTATGTATATTAACCTTTAACATAAATATTTTAGAAGAAATTTCATTATGGCACAAGAATTAATTTATACCTCCGCTCCTAAGGGGCTCAGAGAGGGAAGCAGCGGTTTCTGTGTGGTCGCCTACACCCGTGGCATGCCGGCCAATCTGGTACAGCTATTAGAAAGCCTCAGTGCTTATAAACCGGTTTTCCCGCATTACGACAAAAACGCCAATCTCAATCCGGTTTCTTATTCCCATTATAAAACATCTATTGGTTCTACACCAATCCATATCTTAAGCAGAATATGTTTTGCCGGGCTGGATTATTCCAAAAGATCGAATAAACTGGCGCATCATTTAGTTTTTGATGTTCAGGAGCGCATCAAGTGCGGTCCCGCAGTTGTATTCAGAGTCCCAGAACTTTTTTTGAGTAAATGGGAATCTGATCCTGGAATTATCGAGCAGCAGAAGAGATTAGGCGAATATGAATGGCCATTGCGAAAGGCCGCGACCTGGGAGCAGGTTACCGGCGATGCCGGATGGGCCGCCGTTCTTGCCGATTCTTTCGTGAAAACTCCGGATAAGACCGCGTTCATTATCTTTGATCCTAATTGCAATGTTGATACTTTGTCTCTGGTTGATGAGGCTCTGATGCTGCTCAGGCCTGAAGACCGCTGGCAGGTGTCATTCAACACTTATTTTACCAGTCTGCCACCATCGGTGCAATGCAACTGGCGCTTCTGCGTGCCTGATTCTGACGCGCTTAAAGAAGCTAGAAGGCAACCCGGTGCTTTAATAATTGACCTCACAAAACCAATGGAAAGAGCGCCCGATGGTTTACTGGCGGAAAGAGCAAGAACTGGCGAAGAAAAGATTCCCAAGATTCTTTCAAGTATAACGGGGGCGAAACTTGATCATGAAGCAATGAATCTTGATGAGCCGGAACGTAAGAAGATGCCGTCATTACAAATGCCATCGCCTCAAATGCAGCCATATCGGAAACCTGCGATTGCACCCGCACGTACCCGCACGCCGGCACGAATCCTTGAGCCAATAAACCAGGCAAATCAGTCAGCCGATGAAAATACCCTAACATATAAATTAACTATCGCGACAATTATTATTGCGACAATTGCTGTTGTAATATTCCTGTTCTTTCACATTACAGGCAGCAATAAATCCAGTGAAACTGCCTCGTCCGATAATTTAAAGGATATCTCTGTCAATAAAGATACAGGTAATACGAGCAATCTTCCTCAAGATAAAGCAGAACCAGAGTCAAGGTCAGTCGGCATTGTTCCTTATGGACAAACATTGGAAGCTAAAAAGCCAGAAACAAAAACAACCCAGTCGCCTTCTACATCCGCCACCAAACCTACTGCGAATGATCCGCCTCCACAACCGCCAGCGAATCTCACGAATAAGCCACCATTAGCGATAATCGACAATAAAGCAGAACTATTGCGTCTTACTTTTTGGAAAAGATGGACGGAACAGATGAAAAAACTCGATTCTACAAAGATCCTTAATGCTACTATTAATCCTCAGTCTCCAGAACCTTTAAAAATAAATATTCCGCTAGAGCTATCAGGGGATGCGAAGATTGAAGTCAAACTAAAATCATCTCCAGCCTTCGCAATATTAAAGAATAATAATTCAATTAAGGTTATTGGACAGATAAACATCGTCAGTGGCATATCTTCCAAATATGAGGATGCATTTTATTTTTCGGTGAATAATGGTTGTTTAGTGATAGAAAAAGTACCACCATATGGCACCTTAGAGAATCAACTTAAGTTGCTAAAAAGTTTTACCGATGATATTGAGCAGTATGTTATCAACGGCAAATCATACTACCCAAATTTTACGCCTAGTTGCAGCTACCCATTGGAAATAGGCAAAGGAAGCTTTATTGTTAAGGAAAACGCACTGAAAATGGCCTATAAATTAACAGCAGAAGACAAGTTGGCTAATTGGTCACAACTTCCGGATTTATTTCCAAATAGCGAAGGTTACATTTTTAAAGTCAACGAATTTAGCGATACGACGTTCTCTTGTAGCTTAACCTCTAAAGCGATCAATGACAAGATGGAGAGCTTAAATAAGGTTAATAAAAAAATAGAAAATTGTGAAAAAGAAATTGATAAGGTTCTGTGGCAAATTATTAAAAATTTGGAGGGGAAACCATATTTCCTTTTACTAACGGCAGATGCAGGAGATAAAACAAAATTAAATAAAGCAGTTGAGGTATTTAATAAATCTACAAATGACAAAATAAAGGATGATAAATTTGAAGAGATTAAAAAGGTCATTGAGCTACATTTTAAGAAACCTCGTGATAAAAGCAAAATAGAATTAGAAAAAGAAATGAATGCTTTAGATTTAAAGATCAAGAATTTAGGGACCGGTGCCGTTGACATAATGAATAAAAAAGAATTGACTAAAAAGAGCAGTGATATTAAAATTAATATTAATGAACAAACAAATTTTGAGTTTGAAATTAATCGTTTAAGACAGGAAATATTAAGTAAACCCCCTTTTGATACAGAAATGAAACAGATAGAGCTTATCAAAACTATAAAAAAGAACAAAATAAAAGACTTAAATGGTATTTCCGAACCAAATAAAAAGAAGCTTAAACCACTTATTGAAGACTTAGAATCCGTTCAAAGAGAAACCAGTGAACATAAAACAAAGGCAGAAGGTGAACTAAAAATAGCTAAGGATAAATTGCTTAGCGAGAAAGAAATATTGGTTAAAATGTCAAAAAAAATAAAAAATGATGAAGGACAAGAAGCCGATCAGCTCGTTAAGGAAATAACTTTCAAAAAAGAATAGAATAATAAATAATTAAATGACACAGGAACGACATACAAATAAAACAGATGCAGAGGCTTTGGCGAAAAAGCAGAAGATGATTATTCTCGTAATTACTGTAATAACACTTTTGCTGGTATGGGCGTTAGCCAGGAGTAGTACTCCTGTAGTCGCCGATAAAGCAACAAAATCGGATCAACCACAATCTCCAAATAAACAAACTGTTGAGAATATTACTACTCAACCGGCAGAGAAAATTCTATTGGATAAAAGTAAAATAAACTCTCCAGTCACAGAGACTAAAGCACCGGACACAAAAGATGTCCAGCCGACTTCTAAGTCTGCCCAATCCACGAATCAGGAGAATCCGCAACCACCTCCGGTAACTTCCACAACTACATCAGCGGCAGAACAAATTGAAAACAAAACGGAACAATCACGTCTGACCTTCTGGAAAAACTGGACGGAACAGATAAATAAGCTTGTTTCTGCCAATAGCTCCGCTAAAATTAATTCTCCGTCTCAGGAACCTTTAAAAATAAATATTCCGCTAGAGCTATCAGGGGATGCGAAGATTGAAGTCAAACTAAAATCACCTCCAGTCTTCGCAAAATTAGAGAATAATAATTCAAGTAAGGTTATCGGACAGATAAACATCGTCAGTGGCATATCTTCCAAATATGAGGATGCATTTTATTTTTTGGTGAATAATGGTTGTTTAGTGATAGAAAAAATAGCGCCATATGGAACGGCTGAAAGTCAACTTAAGTTATTAAAAAGTTTTACCGCGGATATTGAGCAGTATGTAATCAACGGTAAATCATACTATCCGGATTTTACGCCTGGATGCAGTGCGCCTTTGGCAAAAGGCAAAGGAAGCTTTATTGTTAAGGATGGCGCACTGAAATTGGCCTATAAATTAACCGAAGAAGACAAGATGGCTAATTTTCCAAACCTCCTCTTGGAACCGCGATGTGAAGGCTATAAGCTGTCCGATAATTGTAAATTTAATCAAGATATTTTTTCATTCCAATTGGTTAATATTAAGCTGGCTCAGGCCAAGCATGATTTTGATACGCGCGTGCTGAGTATAAAAAAAATGCTGGCAAAGGAAGATAAATTAACCACAAACGAATATGACACTATATGCAAAATACTTGATGCGTCAAAATCGAAGTTGAATTCAAAAAAATACATAACAAGCAGCGATAAAGAAGTAATCGACAGTATAAATGATTTTAAAGACAGATGGGAACGCTTAATGACTGCTACTGCCAATTTTAAGAAAATTGCCCAAATATTAGAGATAAGCAGGGGTGATACAAAAGCAGATAACGTTAAAATATATGAGAAGCTTCAGTCATACCTTAAAAAGAAGCCGGATTCATTATCTTTTTCGGACTATAATAAATGTAAGGATGTTGTTAGTAATTACGCCTCCGCTAGAAAGAGTTTTGCTCAAGCCTGTGAAAGTATGCATGGGAGGTTACAGATGATATTTTTATCGGAAATGGATAAATATGAACTGGATAAATTACAAACTGAACAGCGTAAAATTTCTTCGTTGAAGGTTCAACTGATTAGTAAGACTATTGTTGTGAAGGAAATTGATTTCGAACAGTTCGGATATCAATCTACAGATGACTAGCAATAAATATTTAAGAATAAAGTTTTTTCAGGAATGTAATTATGAAACATGAAGAGCAGTTAATCCGTCAGATTATAGAGTTTCTGGATTCTCCGGATCAGATGGATAGCCCTCAAGCCAGAGAATTTGCCGGGCAATATGCAGCGCTTTGCCGTGAATTAAACACACGACTGGAACAATGCAACGAATATCTTAGCAAGCAGATGTTTGTAGAAGCGATTAATTTTGCAGAAATGGAACCGGCAGTAATGAGCTATGCGGAGAGCCTGGATTTTTCCAGGCGCGATGAATGGCTGGAGTTATGTCTTGCCTACGACTGGCCGCATCCGCCATCATTGCGGACAGATATTGTTGACAAGCTTAATAGAGCCTATCGTGAATCTGCCGGCTTGAAACCGCTGCTGGATAAATACCGCAAGATTTCCCGCGCAGGAAGCGAACAGGACAAAATTCTGCTGTTGCGCAAGATTATCAATCTGGATCCGGATAATAGCAACTGGCTGGAAAGCTTACTTGAATTTGAAAAGAAATACATTGACAATCTTACTGATATTGCCAGGCAATGTATTGAAAAATCTGACTTCACACAACTGAAAATAGTTTTCAAAGAGCTGAACCATCCTGAATTGCGGGTAAAACCCGAAGAGAAAGTAATTAAGAAAATCAACCAGTTGCTTGAAACCCATCTCCAGAAGACACTCAGGGAACGGGCTGACCGTTTGCTTGAAAAGATAGCTGACGCGTATAGTTCGTTTAATTTTCAAGAACTCAAAAATTTACTGACGCGCTGGGAGCATCTGCGTTCGGAACGATTCACTCCGAATGACAACGACTCGCGCCAGGTAAGTGAGGCCAGGGCGTGGCTTGATCAGCAGCAAAGGGAACGTGATGAAGAAAAGCAGTTCAATGATATACTGATTGAGCTGGAACTGGCGCTGGAGAATAATTTGCCGATAGACACATTAAATAATATTTACCTGAAATTGAATGTCTTTGATAAGCCTGTACCGGAGAACATTACCAGGATATACCTGACTCGCAAAGAAGAGGCGGATTTGGCGGCTAAACGAAAACATATAGCAAAGATGGTTTTAACTGTTTGCTGTATTGCAGGGGTATTTGTCCTGGTATTATTGAGTATATTATGGCACAACAGGGAAAAGTCCATGCGTGACTGGTCGGATCGGCTCGAACAAGCGCTAACCGCCAGGAATCTTGTGTCAGCCGAGAAATTGTTCAAAGAGCTTCGCCTTAATGACCCTGGAATCGCTGTCAATCCCCGGTTGCTGGAATTGGAGAGCCGCTTCAATGCCGCACAAAAAGAAGAAGCTGTAAAATTGGAACGCTTGAAAATTATCATTGCACAAGCTAATTCATCAATCGACAATAAATATGCAGATAATCTGGATGTTGATGTTATCCTGACAGAAGCAAACCAGTTGGTAATCCGAGATGAAGACAAACTGGTTTTGAAGACTATTATAATTAAAAAAGAAAAAATTGACAGAGAGCTTCAGGATAAGCGCGATTCTACCTTTAAAAAGGCAATTTCTGAAATGGAAGGCCTGCGAAAGGAAATTAATCTATGTCAGGCAGATGATAATTTAGATCAGCACAGTAAAATATTATATGATTACAGAGAATTATATAATAAAACTAAATCCATGCAGCGGGTATCTCCACAAATATATGAGGAGATAGACCGGATTAAAACTGAACTTAAACTATTAGAGGGTAATTATACAGAGACTCTCAAAGTACAAAATCAAAAGAAAACGATGCTGGCGGCAATGCAGCAACCAGACCTGTCCTTGGAAAAGTACAGGGATTTGCTGAAAGAATATGTTACTAATTTCCCCGATAATAAGACATCTCAGTTTAAAACATTATTGAAGATGGTAATTTGTGGTGTCGCGGTCGATAAGTTCAAGATTTTCGAGTCGCAGGATCTAACTACTGCTCAGGCTGAAGAGTTCAAGCGCGATCTGGAACCGGCAAAACCGGAAGAGAACATATTGCGGAATGACATGTCAAGTTATGTAAATAATTTTATAAAATTCCGCAATAACGCAAAAGAGCTAAAGCAGACAATTGAAAACATTAATGCAAACAGGCGTATGGCGCAGATGTACGGAATCGTATTTGAAGACCATCGTAAAGTGGTAAAAGAATTCTATACTGATATTCAAATAAAGTGGACGAGATCAAGAGCGATGGAAGAGGTTATATATAAAACAGGCATTAAGCCATTGCGCAGTACAATGGGAACAGATGTTCAGGAAGAATACGCAATACAGCTAACATATAATATGGATGGACGCGGTCCTGAAAAAGTGGAAGTTAAAGAAATCGGAGGCTATACTTTGTTGACTCCGCGTAATGATACGCAACTCTCCCCGCATTCGCAATTCATTCATAACCTTTATGAACAGCGTCTTGAATGCGATGCTTCCGCTGATGAATTTTGTGCGAAGCAAGTGCAGGAACTGATCAGATTTAAAACGATGAATCCATATTTACGGTTACAGTTTATTCAGATATTTATAAAGTTTTTGAAAGATGTTGATTATAACGGAGGAGACAAATACACTGATATTTCTAAAAAAATTGATACATGTCTGCGTTTTTTTCCTCAAGATTATAACTGGATGCAGTTAAGCACAACAGACCGGGAACGGCTGGAGAAAGTAATTAACGCAGTAAATGCTGCTGATGTTGAAAATATGCTGAAATGCAGTGTATTCAAGCGTGATCTTTTAGCACTAAGCCTTTCCCGTAAATTGAATTACTGCGGGATATTTAGAAACGGGAATAAATATTCAATCCCGCAAAATAGTGAAATATGGATATTAAACGCTGTTAATGGCAACTGGGAGTTTCTGGTGGCTGGCAAGGTCAATGAATCTGGAATTATTAAGATATTGCCGGAATACAAAACCAAACTGACTGAAGGTGTGGTTTTATTTAGGCCGTCAGATAATAAAACAACCGATGATTTTCGTAATGAATATAGAAATAAGGCAGCAGAAATCAGGATTAAATATAATGATATTGAATGGCCGTCCTGCTGGCCGGAAAACATGAGGAAATAATTGCTATGGAACAATTTTTTTTAAAGCGTCAGGGAAAAGTCCTCGGTCCGCTTACCAGGGATAAAATCAAAGATCTGGCTGGACGCGGGATGGTTACCGCAGAGCATCAAATTTCCACCGATCGAATCGAATGGATTGAGGCGGAAAAGGTTGACTGGCTTTTTCGACAAAAAAATGTTGTCATAGACACCCCGGCAAAAGCTAAAATTAGAACATCCCAGAGCAATAACTATTCAGAATCAGAATTAAACTTCGAATCAGAAGAGGAAACTCAAGTTTTTTCAGGAGAAGCAGAGGATCAAGAGGAAAATCCAGCAAGAGTACAACAGCCAAGAAAAACCGTCAAAAAAACGGCAGAAAACGATGTGAGCAATGTCAGCGTGTTTTCAATAATCTGGGATCCCGTCTGCGGGCTGCCTGAAGTTTATAAACGATATGGAGATGACGGCAGCTTGAAAATTGGTATTGGCCTGGCAGTAGTTACGCTGGTTTGCTTTTTTTTAGGTTTAAAAGAACTTATTCCAACCGAACTGTCAACTGCAGCAACAAACAGCATGCCTTCAAATAAAATGGTTGAAATTATCATTACAGCTTTAATACCATTTGTCAGTCTTGCCGCAGGTGCGTGCATTATCCGTTTTTTACTGGGATCCGAAAAGGCTGGTGGAATTGGCGGCGACGCTCTTATCGCCGGAGCGGCTTTATTGCCGTTTGCAGTAGCGATAATAGGAGTAGTTGTTGCTAAGAATTTTGAAACGGCAGGGCAAGACCCGCGTCTGGTTGGGATTTTTCTTGCATCAATCGCCATCTACCTTTTTTCTGCAGTAATTTTAATTCTATACAGCGGATTAACGCGAATATCCGGCATAAAAGAGAACTTGATAGTATTTATCATTCCTGCAATGGTCATAATAAGCAGCGGAGTTTCCTATTTACTGGTTAAACAACTTTTGCAAGGCAAGATATGAGTGAGGCAATATATCAACTATATTGGCGAGGTAAGGCAAGTGGTCCGTTTTCTCTTGAGCAAACAAAAAAAATGCTTGCAGACGGAGAGATATCTCCGCTATATCAGATTTCTGTTGATGGTAAAACATGGATAAGCATACATAGCCATTCCGACTTCAAGATAGTTGCTGTCCAAAAGAAAATTGATGCCAGACCGCCAGCCGCTGAAAATAATAAGATAATATCACCTGCAATTGAAACATCAGATGATGCCGGAAATTGCTGGACAGTAAAAAGAAACGGGGAAACTGCCGGCCCATTTTCTAGTTCCAAGATGGATTTTTTTGCTAATAAAGGGTTACTCTTTTCATCAGATTACATCCGTTATTCAGGAACTGATGAGTGGTACGAGGCTGGCAAATACTTTAAAACAAAAAAGGTATCTGCATCATACCCGATCATTACGGTCAAACACCTTGAAACAATTTATGATATGCCGGAAGATGAGTTGAGCAGTATGCATTTTTTGATACCCATTAAGAAAATGTTGACCATATCTGTAATGAAAAAAAATATCATCAAAATGTTTTTTTTCTTCGGACTTGCTCCGCTTGTAATTATGAGCGAAGCTGGATCTCTCGGCGATTTCAGCAGTTATTTCTGGGGAGTATATTTTTGCATTGCCTGGGCGGGAGCATTCGCACTGCTGTTAAAGCCGCAAAAGCCTGTTTGGAAAAGTGGTATAGCCATTGCTTTATTTACTATGGTAATAGGCGTCGGGGTGTTACTTGCAGTTCAGCGAATGCCGCTAATTTCTTCATTTTACGGACTCGTTGGCAGTAATGCTAAATTTGATCCCCCGTTGCTGGAAAAACTGACAGGATTTATCTTCGGTGTCGGCCTTTGCGAAGAACTGGTTAAAATTCTGCCAATTTTGATTTTTGCCAGAGGTAAAAATTATTCTGTTAAAGACTACATGTTTCTTGGCATGCTTTCCGGATTCGGGTTTGCAATAGCTGAGGGGGTATTATACACAGAAAGATATTCAAGCATGAGCCATGCGGCGCTTAGCAAAGCCGACTCCAACATCCAATTTATTAGCATCTATTCGAGTTTTATATCCATACAACTGGTACGATATATCACATTGCCGGTGCTCCATGCCACCTGGTGCGGTATTGCCGCCTGGTTTGTGGCGGCAGGGGAAATCAGAAATAAGAAGAATATTATTATTGTCGGAATTCTTTTTGCCGCAGTTCTGCACGGAATTTATAATACGTTATCCGATTATCCGATATTTAAAATATTGCCCGTGGCTGTCTCTTTTATGTTCTTGTGCGGGTATTTTTCTTATGGACAGGATGATAAATCTAATACAGTTGACCTTAAAATTAATTTGACAGAATAGCAGGAGGATATTAAATGCAAAAATTTGAATTAAACGGGAACAGTGAAGATATTGAAAAAGTAATCGGCTTCGCCAGTAAGAAATATACAGGAGTAAATAATATTTTATCCTTTTTAATGGCTATAATTTTAAGCGTGCTTTTTTACCTGGCACTTTATCCGTTCTGGACCACTCACCGCTATCAAATGGTTGATATGTTCTTTCATGGCGGCGAATGCAATCGCAGTACTATTCCTTATTATACCGTACTTCTGGCTGCATGGGCGTGCGCGATTTTAATTATTAAAAGCAGAAAGTTGAAAATGCAGGAGAAGGCTCTGGAAATTGATATTGTACCACAAGACCCTGCATTCGTGCTGTCTTCTATGAATGCCTCTGAAATATTGAAGTCCATTTATGATAAAGTTCATATGCCTCAGAAATTTGTCCTTTTCAATAGAATGAGCCGGGCGTTGTCAAATCTGAAAAATATCGGCAGAGTTTCTGATGTATCATCGGTGCTTACTACTCAAGCTGCCAATGATGAACAGTATTTTGAAAGCACTTATACTTTATTGAAGGGGTTTATCTGGGGAATCCCCGTGCTGGGTTTTATCGGAACAGTGCTAGGACTGTCACAAGCCGTGGGCGGATTCGGCGCAGTAGTTGCACAAGGCGCTGATATAGATAAATTAAAAAGCTCGCTTAACGGCGTAACCGGCGGACTGGCGGTGGCATTTGAAACAACATTAATAGCGCTTGTCGCAGCATTTGTTCTCCAGCTGTGGCTGACAATGCTAAAGAAGAAAGAAGAAGATTTTTTGGATGAGTGTTCTGATTATTGCCATCGGAATATGATTTCCAAGCTTAGAATGCTGGACATTAATGACGAATTTGATAGCAAAGAATAAAGGGTTATTCTATGCGCAGCTCTGACGACCCGCCAATCTCACTCTTTGCTTTTCAGGATATAATTACAACCGTTTCAGGCATAATGATCCTGGTAGTGTTGATGTTGATTCTGGATCTTATTTCTAATCAGGCAAAGCTTTTAGCCAAGATGCCTCCGTCATATATTGCAGTAGACTTGGCAAAGGCACAGAGGACAAAAGATAAATATTCGCAAATTATTACAGAGGAGAAAAAGCGCATATTTGAAAACGACAAAATCCTCTTAGACTTGCGCCAGCAGGATTTAAGTTCTTTATTAAAAAGAATCCGAGATGAAGAGGTTTTTCGAAAAGAGCTGATTGAAACATCTGCTAACAATGATAATAAACTAAATAATTTGCGCACTTCTCTTAATGAATTAAATGAAATTCTGACAATCTTGCCGGAAAAAGAGAAATCAATCAAAAAAAGCAATAAAGAAATGCTTTCTGAAGCGAAACAAAAGCTGGCAGATGCGGATGTAAAACTCTCAGAAGCAAAAAACAAATATGAAAAGAATAAGAACAAAATATCATTTACCTCGGCCGGTGGTATCAATAAGAAGCTTCTGCTGGTGGAATGCAGTGGGAAAAATATCAGGGCGCAGATACAAGGTGAGTCGAAAATATTTGATTTCTTTTCTGAAAAACCGACTATGGATGAAAGCATTAACCAGTTCCTGAGATTTTTAGATGGTAAAAGTTCGTCTGACTATTTTCTTGTTATGCTTTATAAACCAAGCAGTACAGGTTACATCATGACACTGCAACATAGTGTCGATGGGAAAAGGTATGACATCAGCAAGGAGCCTATTGAAGAAGCTGCTCAGGGGGTTTATTCGGAATAATGGCAAAAAGAAAAACATCTATCGCTAATGACAGTCTGGAATTATTGCTGGATACAATGAGCAATACCTTCGGCGGAGTAATGTTTATCGCCATTGCTCTTGTCATTATTTCTTCGCTTCTGCCGGTTAATCAGATTCTGCCCAAGGAAAAAACAGATAAAATCAAAATTGATGCGATCAATCAGGAAATCGTTCAGATGGAAAAAGATATTAGTGTCATCCAGCAACAGAATTCCATGAAACAAAAATTCATTAACAGTTATACTACGATTGATACTGGCAAATATATCGAGAGACTTGCTTCTTTAAAAGATGAGAATACTGTGTTACAGAACGAAATAAGGCAGCAGGAAAATAGATTCCGCTTGAACTCGACAGAAATTAAAATTAAACAACATGAAAAAGGGAAATTTGAATCTAGTATCAAAGAAAATATTTCAAGTTTCACACAACAAATCTCCATGCTGGATAAACAGATTGAGGATGTTCACAAACAAATAAAAAAAATTCAAGAAGAGACTGCAAGGGCAGAAGAGCGCATGGTCGGATTTGCTAAACTATCAAAAACAGAGAAACAACCCTTTGCGGTCTATCTGGGGAAAAATTCTCTTTATCGAATAAGTGACTATGAGCACATTATACTATATGCAGGAAATGAAAAAATACATGCTAGCAATGACATCACTTATAAGTTTATAACTTCGAATATCGCTTTAATAAAACCTATAACCGGACTTGGTGTTGCTCTAAAAGGTGACTCCCCAAAAGACAATTCAATGCTTGATTTGGTTTTTAATCAGGTTAACAAAGATCGTAGATTTGTAAGAATCACTGTAAATCATGATTCTTTTCACGCGTTAATCCCGTTGCTGAAATACTTAAGAAACAATAAATTTTCATTTGACTGGTTTTTGCCAGAACGAGAAGACACTTGTGTGTTGTATTTTGCACCAACCGCGGAATATAGAGCTTTAAATTGAGGAATTTATAAATGCGCGATAATACAAACGATTCCTTCAAAACGATACTCTTTTTTTCTGTTTCCATCCTTTTGCTTTTGTTGTTGGTTGCATTGCTAAAATCCAGTGACTCATCCAGCGCAATAGACAAAACGGCAGATAATAAATCCGATAAAGTAGGCGGAACTGGCAATAACGGTTCTAATTCCGGTTCTGGTGGTGACGGCAAAGTTAATAGTAAAAATAAACCAGGCAATTCAGGCGGAACTGGCAATGGCGGTTCTGGCTCGGGTGAGGATAAAGGCAATAGCAAGCAGGGCGGTAGCGGTATTGGCAATGGCAGCTCCGGTTCAGGGGCTGGTAAAGGCAAAGGAAATGGCAATGGCAATGGCAATGGCAATGGGAACGGTAATGGTGGTTCCGGTAACGGGATTGGCAATGGAAAATCTTCCGGAACTGACAGGTCTCACGATAGTTCGGGTAAGCCCGGTAAATCTACTCCACGCCAGGAAGTAGAAGAGGGGAACCGCAAGATTTTTGTCAATTCTACTCCTGATCAGTTGGAAATATGGAAATGTGCTGTCGAGGCTGTAAAAGGATTAGCTAAGGAAAAAGAATCTACAATATTTCCTAAGTGGGGTACTCCAGAACTAAAAATTTCTCCAGATAGAAGTGGAACATTCCTGGTAAGTGGTTATTTCATCACAAAAGGGATAAACCGGAATGATGTAAAATTGAATTTTAAATGTCTTGTTACAGCAGTGCCGCCATTATATGTGATAACGGAAATGCCAGAAATAGATTATAATTCGTCGCAAAGTACGAAAAAGGATTAAAAATTAAAATATACTGAAATACCATAATTCTGTCTTAGACGCGACGCTTTTTCAAAAGAATATTTACGTCCCTGTATTTGATAATATATAGCAGATTAACTTTTCAGGAGAAAAATGAAATGAAGAAAAATCTGGTCTTTTTAGCCATTTTAACTGTTTGTCTTTGGTCATGCTATACTTATGGTGCCGGCGCTGACGAATATCGCAGCAATGCCGAGTCAGGAGATGCGAGTGCGCAAAATAATCTTGGATGGTGCTATGAAAACGGCGATGGAGTTGCCAGAGATATGACAAAAGCGATTGTTTGGTATCGCAGAGCCGCCAGCCGTGGAGATGCGAATGCGCAGAATAACCTTGGGGCCTGCTATCTAACCGGCAACGGAATTGCTAAAGATGCTTGCATGGCGATGAACTGGTACCGCAAAGCCGCAGAGCAGGGCGACTCGAATGCACAGAACAATCTCGGGGTGGGCTATCTAACCGGCAACGGCGCTGCTAAAGATGCTTGCATGGCGATGAACTGGTTTCGCAAAGCCACAGAACAAGGACATGCTGGAGCACAGAACAATCTAGGGGTGTGTTATCAAAAAGGCGAAGGTGTTGTCCAGCGCAATGAGGACGCTATAGAATGGTACCGCAAGGCCGCAGAACAGGGGCACGCAGGAGCACAATATAATCTTGGATTGTGTTATGCAAACGGGGATGGTGCAGCAAAAGATATATCTGTCGCACTGAAATGGTATTATAAAGCCGCAGAACAGGGGCACGCAGGAGCACAATATAATCTTGGATTGTGTTATGCAAACGGGGATGGCATCGTCAGAGATATCGACGATGCTGCAAAATTGTATTGCAAAGCCGCAGAGCAGGGGCATGCATTGGCGCAATATAATTTAGGGTTGTGTTATGCAAACGGTGATGGTGTCGCTCAAGATAAAGCCAGAGCTGTGACATGGTATCGCAAAGCCGCTGACCAGGGAAATGCCGGAGCGCAGTATAAGCTGGGATTGTGCTGTGACAATGGAGAAGGCATATTGCCGGATATTGCAGAAGCGGTGGCATGGTATCGCAAAGCTGCGGAACAGGGACATGCCGGAGCACAGTACAGCCTAGGATTGTGTTGCTCTAATGGCGACGGGGTCACTCAAAATAAAGCCGTGGCGGTTCAATGGTATCGCAAAGCTGCGGAACAGGGACATGCCGATGCGCAGTATAAGCTTGGGCAGTGCTATGAAAAAGGTATAGGCGCAGCTCAAGATAATGGCGAGGCGGTAAAGTGGTGGTATAAAGCCGCCGAGCGGGGGAATGCGAAAGCGCAGTATAATCTCGGGCAGTGCTATGAAAAAGGTTATGGCATTGAAAAAGATATTGCCAAAGCGTCGGAGTGGTATCGGAAAGCGGCCGAACGGGGTAACAAGGATGCCCAAACTGCAATTGCAAAGACAGAGTAAATATCAAGACAGAAGTGGCTATAAGAATTTAAAAGGGAGAAATATATTATGAAAATTAGAAATGCGGCATTATTAACCGTCGGATTGCTTGCCGTCATGCAGTCGCCCACTTCGGTATTTGCGGATTCCACGGCGGACCCGTATAACGAGTGTGAACAGTACCGTAAGGCCGCAGAACTTGGAGATGTGTTGGCTCAGTATAATCTAGGGCGTTGTTATTTAAGCGGTAAAGCCATGGAGAAAGACCCGGTCAAAGCGGCAATATGGTTTCGTAAAGCCGCTGAACGTGGTCTTGCAAAAGCGCAATTCGAGCTGGGAATGTGTCACGTAAAGTGGAACGGCGAGGTGGCTGAACTCAGTCAGGCTTTGATATGGCTCAAGAAAGCCGCAGATAAGGGAAATGCTGACGCGCAGTATAATCTTGGCTTGTGTTATGAAAACGGCAGTTATTTGGCAAAAGACCCAGCAGAGCAGGGGCTCAAGGAGGCGCTGTATAATCTTGGACGTAGTTATTATAACGGATCTGGTGTTGAAAAAGACCCGTCAGAAGCAGTAAAATGGTATCGTAAAGCTGCTGAACAGGGAAATATCAATGCAGAGTTTGAACTAGGAAGGTGTTATGCGGCAGGCATTGGCGGCACCAAAGATAAAGTTGAAGCCGCAGAATGGTGGCGCAAAGCCGGAGAAAATGGCGGGACGGATATCCAATTTAAAATAGGAGTTTGTTATGCTAAAGGAGATGGAATGGAGAAAAATGAAACAGAAGCAGCAAAATGGTGGAACAAGGCAGCAGAAAAAGGCGGAGCTGAAGTTCTGTTTAATGTTGGATGTTTTTATGATAATAGCGGCGGTGACATAGCCAATAATAAAGTTATGGCCGAAAAATGGTGGCGTAAAGCCGCTGCACAATATTATCCGAAGGCACAAAATAATCTTGGGAACTGCTATCTTAACGGCGAGGGCGTAGCTAAAGACGCTGTCGAAGCAGTTAAATGGTATCGCAAAGCCGTGAATCAGGGAGACGCGGAAGCACAGAAAGCGCTAAATGCGTTAGCTGACAATTACCGCAAAGCGGCTGAACAAGGGGATGCAGCCGCACAAAATAGTCTCGCTTGCTGTTATCATAACGGAGAAAGAATTGAAGATAAAGCCGAGGCTGTTAAATGGTATCGAAAAGCGGCGGAACAAGGAAATGAGGATGCACAATTTACTCTTGGAAGCTGTTATTCATTAGGAGGGGATGGTGTAGCAAAAGATCCAGCAGAAGCGCTTAGATGGTATCGCAAAGCCGCCGAACAGGGAAACGAATTAGCAAAGGAAGCGCTCAAAGCATTAGGAAAGTGAGCGGGCTTGCATCTTCTGTGTCAACGCGCATTAATATTGGCCGGAGTCGAAATTGCTTTTTGTTGTCAGCACCGACTGAAATGTCCAAATTTCGCTGATCTCGAATGTCCCGATTTCAAATAGGCCATCGGGGGCAAAAGCAAAAAAAAGATTGAGGAAAATAATTGGCTTTGTGTGCGTTCATGTCCAGTCTTCATTAAAGAGATGCATAAGTGTCGGTGGCGCTGTCCGGTTCCCTTGCTGGAATTAAGTTATTCGATGCAATCTTGCACGGCTGTTGGACTTCTTCAATTTTTAAATTTTAGTTTCATTCTTTTTTGCTGAAATAATGTAATTGATATTGACAGAATCTTTAAATAGCAGTATACTTGTATACATAAAGGTTCAACTACTATGAAAAGTTTATATTTGAAGATTGCTGATGAAATTGCTGAAGAAATTAAAAACGGTCACTTTCCATCTGGAACGCGCCTTTATTCTAGGCAGGAAATTTGCACCAAGTTTGAGACCAGCGGTCAGACGGCAGTGCGGGCTCAGAACGCCTTGACTAAAATGGGCTTTGTTCGCAAAATACGCGGTAGTGGCATGTTGTCCAATTACCGTGGGAGTGTATCATCATCCATATCCCCCCTTGACACCCATCTGAAAAGGATTGTATTCTTTGCTTATGCCCACAAATACATTGAAGAGTTTCAAACAGGGGCTAGGGAGCGGTCTGAAGAACTGAATCTCGACTTCCGGATTGAATATATCAATATTAGTGAACATTCTAAGAACGTATTTTCTGCCTATCCAGTCGAAGCCGATGAAGGTTATATCGCGGTTTCTACTGGAGCTAAAATTCATTTTGCCACTGGCGCGCTCCTTTTCTCGCCATCGGTCAAATCGTCACTGATTGATTATATCACTCCCGGCAGTTCATGCGTTATTACAGACAATTTTGATGGCATCCGTCAACTTGTAAATCATGGTGTTTCGTGTGGTTGCCAAAGGTTTATTTTCGCAAAAGCTGGCAGCATCGGTCCCTTGAACATGGACGAAAGAACTATGGCATTCAACCTTGAAATGAAATATCGTGACCTTAATGGATTTGTTTCTGAATCAGGCAATTTCGACGATATTATCGAAAATTTAAATAGCCAGCCAGACGTTCCAACAGCGGTTCTTTTCCCTCAGGATGATCCGGCATTACGCTTCAAAAAAAGATTCACGACGAAAATGCCACTAATTACTGGCTTCGATGATTTCACCATGCGGGAAAAAGGCTTGGAACACCTCACTACCATTCATGTCAATCGCCATGCAATGGGTGCCGCTGCGGTAGATACTCTTTATGAATCTGGCTATGATATATGTCAAAAGATTGTCAGGATTCCTGGAACGCTAATTGTTAGAGACTAAAAGATTATACATGTACAAGTCATTATATCTGATTGGAGCCATATATAGATTGCGGCGTGGCAATATTCAAAATCAATAAGAATAATTTTTCCGGTGGAGGCGGAAAATATCATGAGATAAATGATTTAGGGATCAAAAATAAAAAAATGCGTATAAAAAACAAGCTATAAGGAGATAAGTGGTATGAAAAAATTATATATGTTTTTAATGATTATGATGTTCCTATTGTCAAGCAGGCTATACGCACAGGATACAGATATTTTTAGCGAAGCCGATAAATGGGGTCCGGCAGGATTGACAAATGTGATTGATGATAACGTCAAATGCATTGTTGTCAAGGGTACATATATTGTATTAAAAGAAACTATATCTGTGGATTCCGGCAAAAGGTATATCTTGTCAGGAGAATTCAAATCGATTGGTACCCCTGGAGCATTATGTTACTTTGGTATAAATTGCCTGGATGAGGCGAAAAAACCAATTCAAGCCAGGTACATCAACATATGTACCGGAACAGATACTGAACTGATAGAGCCATGTAACTATTCTGATAAAGTTCTGAAAGTAAAAAATGCAGAAAACTGGGTCATTGGAAATAATTGCTGCGTTGCCTTTAACACAGATACAGAAGCCAAAGATCTACCCAATCGCGATATCAGCAGGGGATGGGGAATCTCAAAAATAGAGCAGAAAGGTTCTTACTGGGAAGTAACTCTTAAAGATAGTTGCGGCAAGGAATTGCCGACGGGTTTCGCGGGGTCAGACCCCATTTCTAACCATTTTTATTAACTTTTTGTAGTTAAAATGATATATATACTTAAATAAATACCATCTTAAATCTATTTTTTAAAGCTATTTTATTAATTTAAGCTGAAATGTGGAGGTAAACTATGCCGAGAAGACGCCGTGGCTGGATTGACGGGGCCTGCTATCATGTGACTCATCGGTGTCACAAACGGGAGTTTCTGTTCAAGTTTGCTAAATACCGGGAAATCTACATCAGGGAACTGTGGGAGATGAAACGGCGGTTCAAGGTTGACGTGCTGGACTACATGATAACCAGCAATCATGTGCATCTGCTTCTGACCGCGCGGCATGGCGATGACATCTCCAAAGCATTGCAGTTCCTGCACGGCGCGGTCGGACAGAAATATAACGCGCTTAAAAACCGGCAGGGGGCATTCTGGAGCGACCGGTTTCATGCCACCCGCATTCAGAGCGGCGCTCACCTGAGACACTGCTTGTTTTATATTGACTTGAACATGGTTCGCGCCGGAGCGGTGGAGCATCCGGATGAATGGGAGCATTGCGCCATTCACGAACTGCTCGGCAAACGGGAACGCTACCGGATCATCAACATGAAGCGTCTGCTGCAGTGCCTGGACATCAACTTGGAGAAGGCATTCAGAACCTGGTATCTGAAAACTTTAGACGACAAATTAACTTGCATTTCGCGTGAACGCGAAGGATATTGGAGCGAAGCCATTGCGGTAGGAGATCCGGACTGGCTGGAGAGCGCCGCCAGGGAGGCTGGCATTAAACGATATACGGTTCAGAATGACAAAAACGCTTATATTAATT
>CAIPAT010000210.1 GCA_903863035.1 uncultured Lentisphaeria bacterium | reverse complement strand
TCTACTGCGAAAAGTCCCGGACTTTGCCGGAATTTTAGTCGAAAAGACATCAAATAGCGTTGCTATTCTCAGTTTTTCGTCAGAAAATCCGGCTTTGCCCGATGATTTTCTCGTTACGAAGTCCTCAGTCCGACAAACTGCCAGGCTGAACATACTCTGACACGGCTGAAAATTAAAAATATAGACATGAAGGATTGCGGATTGGATTTTTCCGATCCGATCGAGTGGCGATATGATATCGCCTGAATGAGGAGCAGTAAAAGACCGCCGCAAGCCGCTAAGTGCTTGCGATCTTTCGAATCTGGATTCGCACTCTTCGAGGCCTTCGATACCCCGGTATCGTAGGACTCTCAGAATACGAACCAATTCTCAGAATCTTCGAAATATATGTTAAATTTTCAGCCGTGCAGAGTATAAACAAATCCCGACAGCATTGGCAAATAAACTTCAAGCGCAATATATTTATTGCCAGTCTTTTGTTGGCGGAAAGGTAGAAGGAGAATAATATAATGTATCCGGCCGGATTAATCTTTGAGAAGCAGTGGCTGCATGTTTTGCTTCTGGCAATTCTCATTGCCGCGATGTTCGTCGTCAGCGGAACTGACAGCATCCGTGCCGGCAGTTTTGCGGGATTGTCCAGCGCTTTATGGCTTGGGATTGCAGTGGCGACAGCGGCGGCACACCAGATCTTTGTCTGGTTTTGCTGGCGCACTCAGCTTCATCTGGCTTTGTTGACCCGAGTATTTGGGGTGCGCGCATTTACCGTGTATGCCATACTGTTTGCGACGCTGGGTGTGCTGCGGGTGATTTTTGTATTCATTCTTGCATTCTCGAATCGTGATACGCTCCATCTGAATGAAGCCGCGTTGCGGATTGGCGCGGTAATCATGCTGATTCCAGCAATTTATCTGTTTTACTCGGTCAAACGCTATTTCAGTTTCAAGCGCGCTTTAGGGATAGACCATTTTGACGCATCTTATCGTTCCATACCGTTCATCAAAGAAGGCATTTTCCGGTTTACCGGCAATGGCATGTACACTTTTGGATTTTTTCTGCTGTGGTTTCCGGGCCTGTGGTATGCTTCGACTGCCGCCCTTGCCGCTGCGCTGTTTAACCATATTTATATATGGGTGCACTACTATTCAACCGAACTTCCGGATATCAGGAGAATCTACGGCAAAGACAAAAACGCGTCGGGTTCCTGATCTTGCTTTTGCGGCTATCCGGCATATATTGGAACATAAACGAGGATGAAATGAAAAAGTTATTATGCCTGTTTATATGCGGAATATCATCGGTTATCACCGTACCCGGACTTAAATGACGGCGATGTGTATAAAGAAGCGGAAATCATTCAAAACACCCCGCCCGGAGTAAGCTTCGTCAAGGATGACGCCGCCGGCTGTGCGAATTTTACCGATATGCAGCCGGATTCCGCTCTGGCGTTAGGCTATGATCCGGACAAAGCCGCGGCATTTGAAAAGCAGTTGAAAGATAACCATGGCAGCGTACTGCCTGAAGACGCCGTTCCTGATTCGATTCCGCCGTCGGTCTATCAGAATCCGGACAATGATCAGCCGTCTTCATCCAATACTATTTATGTCAATCCCGGCGACACTGTTCCTTATGCTGCCGGTCTGGTCGCGCTGCCGGTTACCACCGGGGTTTACTGGAACGGCAAACTATATCCTTAATAACAGGAGCATTTCTCCCGATGAAATTATCACTTTGCCGCAACTTTGCGGAACCAGCGGGTTTCTCCGGCTTTCATCGGTAATGAAAGGGAATTTACATTTTTGATGATATCCCCTGACGCCAGATCAACCAGATCACATTTGTCCTGCCAGCGCAATTCTTTATTGCCGTCGAACAGCGCATGGATGGTGATAAAACCGTTGCCGCCGGAGGTAACATCATTGCAGGGACCGAGAGGCTCAATTCCGGCTTCATGGACGATGTTTCTGAGCAGCTCAGGCGTAAAAGCTCCCGCGATTGAAATGTAAACACTGGTCCAGTCTTTAAACCTTTTGACCGCCCAGCCGGTTTTTCCGGTTCCGGAAATTTCGCCGAAAGCAATCGCCCCGGGGTCGTCAACATAGATCAATGGTTCCTTAAATTCGGTCAACACATTATCTTTGAGTCCGGCGGCGATTTTATCATTTACCCCTTTCACCGGACGTATCCGGTAGTAGCTGGAAGTTTCAGGCGCATATTTGACTTTTATACCGGTCAACTGAAATACATTCTCATCAAACGAACCTTTGTCCGAACACATCCCGGCGGCGTTGACAAACACCACGACATTGCCGTCTTTTTGCAGATTCGTTTTCACCCATTCGATCTGACCGGCGGAAATGGCCGGCGAAGACAGGAAGAGATTGACTTTGTATTTCGCCCGCTTCGAATTCTGCAGGTCAGCCAGATTGTAGGCATCCCATGTTACTCCTGAACGGTTCAAGGTTATTCTAGCCATCCCGACAGAAAGATTGTTAAAACCTTTACTGAAGTCGTAACTGGCGTAATTTCTCATTTCATCGTCGATGAACACGCCCATCTGGCCCCGGTCATCCGGCATGGGCTGTTTAGCCGCCCTGTCCATCGCGGCGGCAAGTTCTTTAACAGTCTCCACATATTTTGGTGTGCTGAACAGTATCCGGTTCATCGCCAGGAACCATCCGCCCTGGCCCTGCGCCGCCAGCGCGCCCAGATCGCGCCGGGCCTGACTGATAAATTCCTGTTCGCTGTTTACTCCGCCTTGAATCATGATTTGATAGGCGGCATCCGCCGGCAGCCAGCAGGCGTGAGTCCGGTAATCGAGTTCACTCAGAATAAGCTTGCCGTGTAAGCCGTATGAGCCGGCGACGGAACTGTAATTGCCGGTACGACCTGCAATCCGCCACAAGCCGTAATCTGGCACACTGATAAATCCGTCAATATAGTTGTAGTCAAACAGCAGTTTCTGGTTGGAGCGTCCGCTGTAACCCTGAATGATGTCAGGAGAGTAAAAATTGATAAAGACATTTCTGCCGAATTCCTCCTTGACGACTTTTCCGAAGTAATTTGCTGTCTGCATCATGCCGATGTCATTGTAGCGGTTGGAATCAATGACCCGGCGGTCTTTTCCTTTTTTAGGATCGAAAAACCAGCCTTGATTGCGCAGTTCGAACGGAGCCAGTTTTGCCGTTTCAAACGTTACTTCCGGCATGTCCCAGGCCTGGCGTAAACGGTTGACGTCGCTGCCGTAAATCTCTTTCAGGAAGATACGGAAATCTTTTTCCGCGCCGGTGGCAAAATCAAATCCTTGATAGTTAACATGAGGGAACCACTGATTGTCAGTGCCGCAGTGGAAGTTGATGCCGGCAACCGCTTTGCCGCATTCGAAACTTTTGATATTTTTAATCAAATCGCGCAATGCGGCGGCAACACTGGTTCTGAAATCATCCGCGCTGTAGCTGCAAGCCCATTTGTCATCCGGGCTGTTGCCCAGTTTGTCCGGCTTGGTCACGGAATGTTTATGCCCGGCAACTTTCCTGCCGTCATGGTCGCGCCATACCGCATCCGGATTTTCCTCGCCCCATTCACGATAATTTGGCGTGATTTTCACTTCCAGCATAATTACTGCGTCAGGATCATAGGAGAGGGCTTGTTCAATGCTTTTTCTGATTTCAGAAAAATCATATTTGCCTTTGCCCAGCCACCAGTCTTTGGTGTAATTAGGGGTTATCCAGAGATAATACCATTTTATTCCGGCACCGAGCATGCGCTTCATTTCGCTCTCGCCGGTTTTGACTACATAGTTATTATAAACCAGCGATGGAACAGGCCTGTTATTGATATAAAGCACCGGGAAACTGCCGGCAGTTTTCACTTCTACTTTGACCGGTTCGCGGTCTTTCCATATTTGGCGGACTTGCTCGGCCGGGATCGTTGATTTGGCTTCCGCTGCGGAAAATTCTCTGGCCGGGAGACTGTTCAGCGCCGGCGCTGGTTGCAGGTTTACATCATCCCACCAGATGGTCTGGGGAGCTCCGCGCAAGCTTAGCGAAGCATATAGCTGGTTATAGCCTTCCGGCACTTTGAAACGGGTTTGCACATATCTCCATTGCGTGCCGTAGAGTGGAGCCACCAGCGGATTAATGAAGACCTGCTGAAACATTTTTTCAGGATTGCCGCCGGCTGCCGGTAATAACACCTGGAACATCGCTGTCGCGCCGAAATTCGGTTCGGTCAGATGATACCATCCGGAAAACAGGTATTCCTGCCCGGGTTTAACCTGTACCGGCTTGGATTTCCAGGAGACTTCGCCGGATTGAGCGGTTTTTTCGATCTTGAGTCCGGGGTTGCCGCTGCGCGATACCGCCGGATCACGGCTGTAAGTTCCAACTTTGCCGTCAGCCTGCATTCCGGCAGCAGTCTTGCCGCCTTCATGGCCCCAGTCCAGCGTGAATTTAGGTGCTGTATCGGACTGCCCGTACCATTCAACTCCGGCCAGCAGATTCTTAATATCGCAGGGAACTGCCGTAAACGAACAGTAATTGTTTTCTTTTTCCAGTTCAATATTCAAAACACCTTGATTATCCGCAGTCAGATAACGCACCGGGCGGTCGGAGAAGTTTACCGCATAACCCTGACCGGGAGCAACTTTAAACGGATATTCTTTTGCGTTTTTGCATCTATCTTGTTTAATATAAGTGATATAAGTCACTTTTTTTCTTAAAAACGTAGCCAGTAATATATTATTGATATTTTTTATTTAATGCTTGTAATATTATTTTGCGAATGCATA
>CAIPAT010000209.1 GCA_903863035.1 uncultured Lentisphaeria bacterium | reverse complement strand
GATGATCGAGTTTTATTCCGCACGATGGAAAATCGAGAGCGGATTCAAGGAAATAAAGCAGGACATCGGAGCCATCGACTCCCAGTGCCGCAAACCGCTTGCCGTTGAAAACCATTTCGACCTCTGTTGTTTTGCCATGTCACTGATATGGATTTATGCGTTCAAACTCGATCATGCACCTGACCGGAGACACCCGGGCAAACGCACCGGGGCTTTTGCATTCGCCGACATCCGCCGGAAAATCTCCGGCGAACTTGCCGGAGAGTCCATTTTTCAGGGGAGATGCCCCGAAGGACTCATCCCCGCCGTTAAATTCGTCTGCTCATCAATTTTCCGCTGGGCTTCATGAACTAAAATTTCAATTTTCAGGAAAACTTCAGTTTAGTTATTGTTGAACCTTATTCCCCACTCACTACTTCGCTCCGCGCATGATTCCCTTATGACCAGTTCAGGGGTGCAGACAGTTTTCTTCAATTCGAAATCCGGGTTCTCAATTTTTCCTATAAGCAGCGTTGCCGCATGTTCGCCGATTTCATCAAAATGAGTAAATACCGTTGTCAGTTCGGGAGCCATTACTTGCGTAAAGTCCTTATTGTCATAACCGATCAAGGACACATCTTCTGGAATCTTCAACCCCAGTGATTTTATTCCGTCGGCAACTCCGACCGCGATATTATCCGACAACGCAAAAATCGCGGTAGGAGGATCGGATATCTGCAGCAGTTCCCGCGTCGCTTCATAACCGGAACCGAATTCATAAGATTTATCTTTGCGGACAACCAGCGCGGCGCTCTGGATCAAAATCAAATGTCCGCCTTTTGCCACCCATCTGTGCAGCTTATCCAAATCCTGGCTTGTGACCGGAGTCGCAACCGCCGTGGCAACAATCAGCAGGCTGAACTGATCCAGCCTGTCTATCGGAATTGCTACCCCGCAATTTTCATACAAATAAGTTACTTCAGGTGATACGACCGCCTGATTGATGATCAGCTTGATTTCATGTTTGCCGTAACCGTCTCCGACCAGCGCAACTTTACCTGCCTGCGTAAATACGGCAGCAAAAATGATGAATGACGAAAGGAATAGTTTGATCATGTCAGTTTCCTTTTGTTGTTGCTTCAGCGGACAGAGCTTGCTGGACGGTCAAATGCCACTGCCTGATTTTATTGTCTTCCGTATATTTATACATCCCCAGCGAAACCGCTGGAAGCGGAGCATATTGATTCAATATCCGGATTCGTTCGTTGCCAAGAAACAGCGCCCGTTTCAGCAGCCGGACCTTTTCGGCTTTCTCCAATGGCTGCCCCGGATGCCTGCTCCAGAATTCTTCAGATACGGGCAGCGGCTTTTCAATTTTATAATGCTTGAGTTCCTCCAGATCACCGGCCCGGCTGAAGTTATTCAGGGGCACCCCGGCACGCCCCAGACGGCGATAAATCCCCAGCAGTTCGACCATCACTTTAGTGTACTCATAACCGGCCGCCACAAATTTCACCCGTTCCTCAATGATTTTATTGCCGGAAGCCGCTGCCAACGCTTCGTCAATGAATTTTCCGGCCTGGACAACCGCCTGTTCCGGAAAGATTTCCGGCCACGAGTTAATGATCTCGCGGTAACTGAAATCCTTGATTTTATCCTGATTGTCCAGAATTGACTGTTCAAAAGTACCGTAATATTTTCTGATCGCGTCCGCCGCCGGTCCATAACCCTGATAGTAACGGTCCATGATTTTGTCGGCGTCGGCGTGAGGATTCCACATCAGATGAGCCGCCAGATAATAATTCGGCCCCTGAGTCGCAAAGCTCTTTTCGGTTTCTCCGTACATGCCAATCAAACCCCGGTCATAAAGATAAGGCATCGCGTCTTTAATCTGGCTGGTGAAAATAAACGGCAGGCTCATCCAGTAATGCATGCCCCAATATTCGCGGCCGATGATTTTCACGCCTTTGCTTTTCCAGCTGTCAATCAGTCCATAGTAATGCTTTTTCTTGTCAGGCTTGACGAAATATGCTTCGCTGAAAGTGAAAGACACATAAATATTATCTTCCAGCTTGCTGATATTGGCCGGAGGGTTACTGTAAGCGGTGTAGGCAAACATTCCTATCCCCAGATTCGGATTCTTCTTTTTAACTTCTTTCGCCACATAATTGGCATAATCCCAATGCCGGTCTGAGAAATTGGCGGAAGACGCTGAATAGTCGGTACCTTTCGGGTCCAGCGCACGGCATTTTTCGCACTCACAGAAACCATAGCCGTCAGAGGGGGAGATTGAAACTATCTTGAAATCTTTGTTCATCTTGTTGTTGAGACATTGTTCCACGACATAATCGCGAAATTCCTGATTGGAGGTGCAGCAGTGCGGTTTTTTGCGCTGGCCTTCCCATAACGCCAACCATTCCGGATGCTGCTTATCCATGCCTGTCCGGAAAACATAATAATCCCAGCTATGTCCGAACCAGACTTTCTGCACTTTGCTCAACTTCATCCGTTTAGTCCAGACATTTATTTCTTCTTTTATCTTTGCCGGCTCATATTTCATATAACAAAAATCCATTGAACGCATCATGAATCCGGGACTGCCGGGCCGGGCAAAATCATTTAATAATATTTCATGCTGCGCTGGAATATCTTCGCCAAGCTCACCCGGCCACAACCAGGCGACACCCAACTCTTTTTCGATGAAATCATATACGCCGAACAAAGTTCCGGTACGAATGTTTCCCGCGTAGGGATTGCCGTTCTGATCATCGCCGTAAATGAATAGCTTGCCGCCGTTGACGTTAATTTGAAATTCTTCCTGCTTTAACTTCTGCTGATAGAATTTCTGCTGTTTGGTGAAAGCGCACTGACCGACGTATGCCTGTGCAGCGTCCGGCGCGGACAATTTATTTTCCGCCAATGCCGTGGTTTTTGCCCCGGTGGTTTTTGTTATATGCACCGCCAGTTCGTCAGCGGCGGTTTTTTCCACAGGCAGCGGCTTATCCGGATATGCGACAACGAACTCTTTGTTTTTAGAAATCAGCAGCGCCTCATTTGCCGTCGCCGCCGCAGTTACAAATACTGACGCTGCGGCAATAATCAGAGAGATTAATTTTTTCATCCGGACAATCCTTCAAATTTAATATATTGCACAAAAACAATTAGTTATTCAGATAAACTCACTTTGAAGCGGCTGCTTCTTCTTTGGACAGGGCGTCTTTCACAGTTTTATGCCAGGGTCGGATTTTCCTGTCAATGGTGAACATGTACAGCCCTCTTGAAATGGCTGGAAGATTCACATTTTCGTTGAGGATGCGCTCCCGTTCGTTGCCCAGTTCCACCGCACGGCGGAGCAGTTTTACTTTTTCAGCTTTATCCATGTTCCGCTTTTCAGTTTCCGGCGGATTAAAAGCGCTTATACGTACTCCGCCTCTGGACAACTCCCGGTATATCCCGAGCAACTCGACCATCATTTTAGTGTATTCATAACCGATTCCGACAAATTTAACCCGTTCCGCGTATAACTTGCTGCCACCGGCGGCCTTGACGGCTTCTTCCAGATATTTTCCGGCGTTTTCGATAGTTTGCGGCGGGAATATTTCGGGCCAGGCCAGAATCAGGTTAGCGTAGGCAAAATCCTGAAACTTATTCTGATTATCCAGAATTGATTGTTCGAAGCAGTCATAATATTTTCTAATCGCCTCCGCCGCCGGGCCGAACCCCTGGTAAAACCGCTCCATGATTTTGTCGGCATTGGCGTGCGGGTTCCACATCAGTTGAGTTGAAAGAAAATAGTTCGGGCCTTGAGTGGCGAAATTTTTGCCGGATTCGCCATACATGGCAATCAAACCCCGGTCATAAAGATAAGGCATTGCGTCTTTAATCTGGCGGGTAAACAGATAGGGCAGATCAAGCCAGTAATGCATTCCCCAGTATTCGCGGCCGACGATTTTCACGCCTTTGCTTTTCCAGCAGTCAATCATCTCATAGTAACGCTTTTTCTGTTCAGGTTTGACGAAATAAGCCTCACTGAACGTGAAAGACACATAAACATTATCTTCAAATTCGCTGATATTGGTCGGAGGATTGCTGTACGCTGTATAGGCAAACATTCCCACGCCAAGATTCGGATTCTTCTTTTTTACTTCTTTGGCTACATAATTTGCATAATCCCAATGGCGGTTAGACAGGTTTGGAATGCTTTTAGTGTAATCGGTCCCCTTGGGATCCAGTGCCCGGCAGCCGTCACATTCACAGAACCCGCCGCCGTCGGAGGGGGAAATCGACACTATCGACATTTGTTTATTGGTTTTATTAGTCAAGCACTGTTCCACGACATAATCACGGAATTCTTTGTTGGAGGTGCAGCAATGCGGTTTCCTCCGGACGCCGTTTACCAGCGCCAACCATTCCGGATGCGCCTTGTCTGCGCCTGTCCTGAAGATGTAATAATCCCAGCTGTGACCGAACCAGGCGCGAGGAATCCAGCTCATCTTCATCCGTTTTGCCCAGACGGAAAAGTCTTTCTTTAATTTGTCCGGCTCGTATTTCATATAACCGAATGCCATTGAACGGATCATGAAACCCGGAGTTTCCAGCCTGGAAGAGTCATTCAGCGCTATTTCGCGCGGGGAGGGGATGTCTTCGCCGAGTTCGCCCGGCCATAACCAGGCCACGCCCAATTCTTTCCCGATGAAATCATATACTCCAAACAGAGTTCCGGTGCAAATTGACCCGGAGTAAGGCTCGCCGTCCTGGTCATTGCCGTAAATGAAAAGTTTGCCGTTATCGACGGTGACTTGAAATCCTTCCTGCTTCAACTCTTTCTGATAAAACTTCTGCTGTTTGGTGAATGCACATTGCCCGATATACGCATCGCCGGATTCCGGCTCGGCAAGAATCTGCGGCTTGGCTCCGGTGGTTTTCTCCAAATAAACCGCCAGTTCCGCCGCCGCGGTCTTTTCCACCGGCAAAGCCTGAGCGGGACAGATTATCTTGAACGGCTGCCCCTGCTTGATAACCAATTCAGAAGCCGCAGTTGCCGACACCGCAGCGCCGGTTAACAATAACGCACCTGAGATCAGGCAATTTATGATTCCGGACATTCGATTCATCTTAATTTCCTTTTGACGTTTCTTCGTCAGCCAGCGCTTTCAGGACTACTGGATGCCATTGAAACTTTTTTGTGTTTTCCGCATAATTATACAATCCCAGCGCCACTGCCGGCAGTTGAGCATATTGATTTAATATTCGCACCCGCTCATTGCCGAGAAACTGCGCACGTTTCAGCAACCGGATTTTTTCAATTTTTTCCAATGGCTGCGCCGGATGCTTTTTCCAGAATTCTTCGGCTCCCGCCGGGAGTTTTTCCATTTTATACTGTTTTAATTCTTCCAGATCGCCATCACGGTTGAAGAAATTCAGCGGCACGCCGGCGCGTCCCAGGCGACGATAAATTCCCAGCAGTTCAACCATCACTTTAGTGTATTCATAACCAACCGCCACGAATTTAACCCGTTCCATGCTGGTTTTATTGCCGGAAGCCGCGACGATTGCTTCGTCAAGGCATTTTCCGGCCTGCGCAATGGTTTGTTCCGGAAAGATTTCAGGCCACGAATTGATGAGTTCCCGGTAGCTGAAATCTTTTATTTTATCCTGATTGTCCAGGATGGATTGTTCAAAAACTCCGTAATATTTTCTGATGTGTTCCGCCGCCGGCCCGAACCCCTGATAATACCGGTTCATTATTTTATCGGCGTCGGCGAGCGGATTCCACATCAGGTGAGCCACCAGATAATAATTTGGCCCCTGAGTCGCAAAACTTTTTTCGGCTTCGCCATCCATGCCGAGGAATCCATGATTATAAAGATAAGGCATTGCGTCTTTGATCTGACTGGTAAAAATAAACGGCAGGCTCATCCAGTAGTGCATGCCCCAATATTCGCGCCCGAGCATTTTCACGCCTTTGGCATTCCAGCGGTCGATAAGTTCGTAATATTTTTTCTTTTGATCCGGCTTGACGAAATATGCTTTACTGAAGGTGAAAGAGACATAGATGTTGTCTTCCATTTTGGCAATATTGGACGGAGGATCCCGGTAAGCGGTGTAGGCAAACATCGCCACCCCAAGATTCGGATTCTTCTTTTTCACTTCTCCAGCCACATAGTTGGCATAAGCCCAATAACGGTCTGAAACGCTGACTGCGGGACTTGAATAGTCGGTGCCTTTCGGATCCAGCGCACGGCATTTTTCGCATTCGCAAAAGCCGTAACCATCCGAAGGAGATATGGAAACGACATTATATTTTTGGTTCATTTTGCTGGTAAGGCACTGGTCGACTATGTAATCGCGGAATTCCTGGTTGGAGGTGCAGCAATGCGGTTTTTTGCGTTGCCCTTCCCATAACGCCAGCCATTCCGGGCGCTGCTTATCCATGCCGGTCTTGAACATATAAGTATCCCAGCTATGCCCGGCCCAGCCTTTCCACACTTTGCTCAACTTCATGCGTTTGGCCCATACGCTTATTTCTTTTTTTATTTGCGGCGGTTCATATCTATTAAAGTAGTGAGTCATTAAGCGGAACATAAAGCGGGGGCTGTCTGACCGGGAAAAGTCTTTCAACTCTATTTCGCGGGGCGCGGGGACGTCTTCGCCGAGTTCGCCCGGCCACAGCCAGGCCACACCCAATTCCTTTTCAATGAAATCATACACGCCGAACAAAGTACCAGTGCGAATGTCGGCGGCATAAGGATCGCCGTTCTGATCGCTGCCGTAAATAAAGAGTTTGCCGTTATCGACGGTGACTTGAAATCCTTCTGGCTTCAGCTCTTTCTGATAAAATTTCTGCTGTCTGGTGAAAGCGCACTGTCCGATATATGCATTACCTGAAGCATCGCCGGAAGCTGATTCGGCAACTACCTGCGGCTTTGCCCCTGTGGTTTTCTCCAGGTAAACCGCCAGTTCCGCCGCCGCGGTTTTTTCCACCGGCAAGGCCTGGGCGGGGCAGATTATCTTGAACGGTTGCCCCTGTTTGATGGTCAGCCCTGAATCAGCATGTACAGAAAGCATTCCGCCAATCAGTAGAAATAAACATAGACTCACGCAACTTATTATTTTGGACATAATGTAATTTTCTCTAAAAATAAAATATAGGTTGTCCATTATAATTATAGCGAGGTATTGCCAAGAGGATTTCCACGCCAGAATATGTTTACATTTTTGAGACTTACAGGCATGGTGGCGTCAGCATAATCTATCGGAAATGTGGTTGTAGCGAACGTTTCGGCATGGCCGTCAAGAAGTAATGTATTAATCGATTTGTTATGTCGGGCTAAATATTTTGTATTGCTGACTCCGGGAATGTATGGGGTGCGGAAATCGTTTGTGCCAACCGCGGCGGAGTATCCTATAGCATTCGCATTGCCGCTACCGTCCCCGCAATATAAAGTTTGAGATGGATACTTGAATCTTAGTTGGGTAAATTCCCCGACCCTCTGGGTCGGCTTTGATTTAGGGTGTATATTATGATATGGACGAACATATATATAAAAGACATAATAAAACCTTACTGCTATACCATCTGGTGTTTCCAGCGAAGTATAG
>CAIPAT010000208.1 GCA_903863035.1 uncultured Lentisphaeria bacterium | reverse complement strand
TGGTGACTGGTGACTGGTGACTGGTGACTGGTGACTGGTGACTGGTGACTGGTGACTGGTGACTGGTGACTGGTGACTGGTGACTGGTGACTGGTGACTGGTGACTGGTGACTGGTGACTGGTGACTGGTGACTGGACTGGTGACTGGTGAAATGTTGTGCCTCCGGCGAGGCGTTGTTCGCCGGAACGGCGAAATGCATAAAGCCGCTGCGGAGAGCGGCGTTCACGGGTTTTTCTTCACTCGCTTCAGGTTTCCACCGGACGGACCAGGCGGGCGATCTCCAGCAGATTGTCCAGTTTGAATTTAGGCGAATTGGCGGGGTTGATGACCGGGATCATGCCGTTGCGGCGGTAAATCCCGGCATCGCCTTTGAAGTATACTTTGTTGTCGGCAACCGAGACCGAGGAATATCCGGCGCGGGAGGCATGGATTTTGACTTCAACCACTTTAAACATATTTTGGGCGGGTTCGGGGAGACTGCCGAACCGGTCTTCCAGTTCGTCGGCGAAGCCTGCCAGGTCTTCCGCATGGTTAAACGAACCCAGGCGGCGGTAGGCTTCCATGCGCAGCCGTTCAGAGACAATGTATTCCGGGGGGAAGCCGGCGGCCAGATGACCTTCCGGAGCCTCATGGGCGAAGTCCACAAATTCAATGGCGACGTCAACCGCAGGCAGGAATTCATCCTCGCCGCCGCTCATTCTGGAGACCTCCGAGCGGAGCAGCTGGCAGTAAAGGTCAAAGCCGATGGTATTGATATGTCCGCTCTGTTCCGCGCCCAGCAGATTGCCGGCGCCGCGTATTTCCAGGTCGCGCAAGGCGAGTCTGAAGCCGGCCCCGAGATGGGTGTAGCGGCGGATGGCGGAGATGCGTTTTCTGGCGTCGGAAGAGATCACCTGCTCCTTGGGCAGCAGCAGATAGGCGTATGCCTGGCGGTTCCAGCGGCCCACCCGTCCCCGGAGCTGATAGAGTTCCGCCAGCCCGAACCGGTCGGCCCGTTCAATGATGATCGTATTGGCATTGGGGATATCCAGACCGGACTCGATAATGGTGGTGCAGACCAGGACGTCGATTTTGCCGGACAGGAATCTGGTCATGGCCAGTTCGAGTTCCTCTTCGTCCATCTGGCCGTGTCCGACCGCGAATCTGGCTTCAGGCAGCAGCCGCTTGAGATTGTCGGCCGTCGCCTGGATCGTCTTGATCCGGTTGTGGATATAGAAGACCTGTCCGCCGCGCTTGATTTCTTTTCTGATAGAGTCAATGACGAACTTTTCATCGTAGTTGGAAACGATGGTCTGGATCGGCAGGCGGAGTCCGGGAGCGGTCATGATGGTGCTCAGGTCCCTGGCCCCGGTCATGGCCATGTACAGCGTCCGCGGAATCGGCGTGGCCGACATCGTCAGCACATCCACGGCGGTGCGGAAATGTTTCAGCCGTTCCTTGTGCTTGACCCCGAAGCGCTGTTCCTCGTCAATGACCACCAGTCCGAGTTTGGCAAACCCCACATCCTCCTGAATCAGGCGGTGGGTGCCGATAATGATATCAATGCCGCCGGAACGCATTTTCTCGATGATCTGCTTCTGTTCGACCGGGGAGCGGAAGCGGCTGAGCATTTCAATGACGATCGGGTATTGGGCGAAGCGTTCGGTAAAACTGTAATAGTGCTGCTGCGCCAGCACCGTAGTCGGCACCAGGATGGCAACCTGATATCCGGCCATGACGGCTTTGAACGCCACCCGGATCGCGACTTCCGTTTTGCCGTAGCCGACGTCGCCGCAGAGCAGGCGGTCCATCGGGCGGGATTTGTGCATATCGGCCTTGATCTCGACTACCGCGCGTTTCTGATCGACGGTGTCTTCATAGGGGAACGCGTCTTCAAACACCCGCTGTTCCAGGTCGTCTTCCGGAAACACCGTGCCTTCAGTGGAGTTGCGCACCGCCTGGAAGCGGAGCATGTCGGCGGCGAAATCGCGGACGGCTTTGACGGCCTCGATTTTGGCGGTGACCCATTTGCGGCCGCCGATCTTGTGCAGCGTCACGGTGGCTTGCGAACCGATATAGCGGCTGACCATGCCCGCCTGCCAGACCGGCACATACAGCATGGCGTTGTCCTGGTATTCCATCACAATCACTTCGCGTTTCACGCCCTTGGCGTCAATTTCGCGGAACCCCCGGAAGATCCCGATGCCGTGGATGAGGTGAACAGCGTAATCGCCTTCGTCCAGGTCGGCGAGCGCCGACGCCTCTTCCGCAACCGCGGCGGCGGGCGGAGACGCGGCCGCCGGCAGCGAGGATGACTTGCGTTTGAACAGATTGGCCGTGAACAGTTCCTTTTCGCCCAGGAAAACCGTTCTGGCCTGGGGGAAAATCACGCCTTCGGCAATGGCGGCGACGTCAATTTCCACTTTTGCCGAATCTATATCGTACAGTTTGCACCAGCGTTTGATGTGGTTGCAGGAAGCCTTGTCATTGCCCAGCAGCGCCACCGTGTAGCCGGTATCAAGCCACTGCCGGATCTGGTCGGAGATCAGTTTGCGCAGTATTTCCATGCCGCCGTCGCGAATTTCCGCCGGCAGCGATTTTCTCAGATGCGCCACCGCCGGGAAGCAGTCGGAGCGCCGCTGGTGTTCAAGCGCGGCGTCCAGAGTCACGTCCTGCACTCTCACCAGCCGGCCATGGGCATATTTGTCCAGCACTGATTTGAAGCGTTCCAGCTCCGTCCCGGAAGCAAAATTCTCCAGATGCTCCATACATTCATCCGGAAAGATCACGACCAGTTCGGCGGATATCTTATCCAGATAATTGAAGAAGTCCACGCCCGTGCTGTCCATATCCAGTCCGGAACGGCCGATGATCCGGTATTCGTCAACTTCCTCAATCGAACGCTGGGAGTCGGGACTGAATTTACGCATTGTTTCAATCTGGTCGCCCCAGAATTCGATTCGCACAGGATAGTCGCAGGACGGGGAGAAAACGTCAATGATGCCGCCGCGCCGGGAGAATTCGCCTTTGACATTTACCTCAAATTCGTCATCGTAGTCCAGTTCCACCAGTTTCTCCAGCAGCCCGGTGAACGAATATTCCATGCCGGGGCGCAGGATGATCTCGGCGGCCAGCACCGTTTCCGGATCGGGCACCGGAGCCAGAAAAGAGGCGGCGCTGCCGATGATGATGTCGTATTTGGACTTCAGCGAGTCATACAGGGCCCGGGCGCGGTCGGCTTCATTTTCCGGGACGTATTTGCCGCCTTCCATGGTTTCCGGCAGGTAAAGGCTGTGGAACCCCAGCTTGAATTCCCGGTTCCAGGCGGCAATTCCCGCCGCCAGCTGTTCCGCCTGGTTCATGACCGGCAGCACGATGACTGTGGTTTTGCCGAATGCCAGCCGTTCTTTGAGCAGAAGCGGGGCCAGTGTGTCCTCGTCAGTATCGGAAATCAAATTGCTGCGGACACTTGAATCCCGTAACCATTTTTTAATATTTTCGCGCCATTTTAACATAATTACACTTGATTTTTTTCACTTCATCGAGTATTATAACCTTTTTGTGACAGAAATATATTCTGCCAGCAAGAAGGACGGGATAAAGTCGTTTTAAATTTGTCTATTAATAAATATATTGTAATATCAACTTTGACAACACGCGATTCTGCAGAAGCGCAATAATTTAAGCAAAAAATAAGCAGAATTCGTTAAAAAGTGAAACATGGCAGCAAAAAAAGATTCTAAAACCGAGAAAAAGGCTTTAGCCGGAAAAACATCAAAACCTGTTTTAAAGGCTGCGCCGGCTCCGAAGAAGGCCGTTCCGCCTGCAAAAAAGGCCGCCCCGCAGAAAGCCCCGGCGAAAGTTGTCAAGCCCGTCCCCCAAAAAGCTCCGGCTAAAGTTGTCAAGCCCGTGCCCAAACAAGCCCCGGCGAAAGTTGCCAAACCAGCGCCAAAGAAAGTTCCGGCGAAAGCCGTTAAAGTTGTTGCTGCGCCTAAGAAAGCAGCCAGACCTGTCACTAAAGCTGCCCCCGCGAAAGTCGCTAAAGCTGTTCAGGCTCCGAAACATGCCTCAATGCCGGTAGTAAAAAAAGCCGATCATAAGAAAGCTCCGGCAAAAGTCGTCAAGCATGTCACTAAAGCCGCCCCGGCAAAAGTTGTCAAGCCCGTTTCCAAAAAAGCTCCGGCGCAAGCCGTTAAAGTTACTGCAGCCCCTAAAAAGGCGGCCAGGCCTGTCGCTAAAGCTGTTCCTGTCAAAACCCCGGTAAAAGCTGTTTCAACCCCGAAAAAGACCGTTAAGCCGGTCAGGAAAGTGGTTGTTGCCAAGGCACCGGCGAAAGTTGTCAAGTCCGCTCCTAAGAAAGCTCCGGCGAAAGCCGTTTCAATTCCGAAGAAAGAAGTAAAGCCGGTCAAGAAAGCTGTTACTGTTAAAGCTCCGGCAAAAGTTGTCAAACCTGTTCCGGCTCCGAAAAAAGAGGTCAAACCTGCTGCCCCGCAAGTTCCGGCGAAAGCTGTGAAGTCCGCGGCCAAACCGGTATTGAAGGCAGAGAAGACGCCTGTTGTTTCGAAAGCTCCGGAAAAAGCCGTGAAGGCTTCAGCTCATCATAAAGAAATTATTCCTGTGAAAACTAATACCTTATCCAAAGCGCCGGAAAAAGCCGTGAAGCCGGCTAAAACGGCAGTTGAAAAAGATCTTAAAGCTGAAATCAAGCTTGTGACTCAGAGTGTCGTCAGACGCGAGCAATTGCCGAAAGTCCGGAAAAAAGAAATCCGTGCCCAGGAAAAAAACGAGAAACCGCAGACCAAGCAGGAAAAAGATATTGAACGCCAGAATGCGTTGAACAGCCGGTCTACCGGCGGTTCCAAGAACGACACGATGAAAGTTTATATGCAGGATATCGGCCAGATATCTCTGGTCACCAAGAAAGAGGAAGTCGAGCTTGCCGCCGCCATTCACGGTAAAGACGTGATTGCGCATGACGAAGCACGGGCCACTCTGATCAAAGCCAATCTGCGGCTTGTGGTAAAGATTGCGCATGACTTCAAAGGTCTCGGGCTGCCGCTGCTGGATTTGATCTCTGAAGGCAATATCGGCCTGATGCGCGCGGTGGAAAAATTTGACCCTGCCAAGGGCGCTAAATTCAGTTCTTATGCTGCATGGTGGATTAAACAGTCAATGCGCCGCGCTCTGGCCAACCAGAGCAGGACAATCCGTATTCCTGTACAGTCCGCCGGCAAGATCAATAAAATCAAGTCCGTCAGGATGAAACTGGCCGAAGAGCTGGGACGTGATCCCACTGACGCCGAAATCGCGGTGCATCTGGATTTCAGCGAACGTACCGTCGCCGGGCTCAGACTGGCCGACCTCAGGACGTTTTCGCTGCATGACCCGATTCAACAGGGCGAGGACGGCGAGTTTCAGGATATCATTCCTGACCGCCGTGCCATGACTCCGGATCAGATTCTGGGCGATGTGGAATCCGTTGACCGGCTGATGGACTTGCTGGAAGAGCTTGATGAACGGGAAAAGATGATTTTGAAAATGCGTTTCGGACTTGACGGCAGCAGACCGCGTACTCTGGAAGAAGTCAGTCAGGAAATCGGGCGTACCCGTGAACGCGTAAGACAGATTCAGAACCAGGCGCTGACCAAGCTGAAATGCATGCTCGCTGATGAAGCGGGTTTTGCCAGCGACTAATATATTAAAAAATCTTAAATACCGCAGAAGGAGGTGAAAAACAATGGATACAGAAGTTCGCGTCAAAAAAGGCGAAGCGATTGACCGCGCTCTGCGCAGGCTTAAAAAGAAACTGGACAAAGAAGGTACTTTGAAAGACCTCCGCAATCGCAGACATTATGAAAAACCTAGCGAAGTCAAACGCCGTGAAGCCAAGATGAGGCATTGATCTGTTTTGTTTTTCACTTCTGACGTTATGTCGGAGACCAGGCCGGGAGCTGTTTTATAACATGCTTCCGGTTTTGTTTTTTATATATTCTGCACGGCGGAAAAATTTAGATACTCTCTAAGGAGCCGTAAAGAAATAACCTTTACATCTTCGCGCTTCTCCAGAATGCTTTTGTGTTTGCCGGTTCGTTACATACCTTCAGGTATGCGCCTTACCGGCAATTCCCAAAATCTCTTCGGGATATTTCGCGGGACTTGTCAAGTTTATTTCTTGACAGCTCCTAAGGTTGAAAATTTAACATAGACGAGCAGGATTGCGGATTGGAATTTTTCGATCCGGCTGATGGGCGATACCCGCATCGCCTGAAGAAGGAACGGAAAAAGACAGTCCCGCGCCTGCGGGATTGCGATCTTTTGATTTTGGATTCGCACTCTTCAAGGCCTTCGATACCCCGGTATCGGCAGCCATCTCAGAATACGAACCAATTCTCAAAGTCTTCGCAATCTATTTTAAAATTTCAACCTTATAGAGCATAAGATGCTTTAAAAATCTATAAAACAGGCTATATTCGAACTTGTTTCTGTTTACAAAATGGAGAAGTAATGGAAAACAGTAAAGAATGTCCGCAAATAACGCCGAGGCGCTGGTTGTTCCTGCCGACCCTTGATTATTATATCCTCAGGGAATTCATGATCCACCTGAGCGTTCTGATGCTTGCCTTTGTGCTGCTGTTCATCATCGGCGACGTGTTTAATGACCTCTCGGATTTTCTGGATGCCAAAACCTCGTTCTCTATTATGGCTAACTACTTTCTGCTGAAACTGCCGGGTAATATCCGCTTTATCCTGCCGATATCGGTATTGCTGGCCTGTATGTGGACGATGGCAAAGTTCGGTAAAAACATGGAAGTAACCGCAATGCGGGCTTCCGGCATCTCGCTTTTCCGCTGCGGCGGTTCTGTTCTTGCTGTCGGACTGTTTGTAACCGGGATTAATTTCTGGTTCAATGAAAATCTGGTACCCAATACCGACAGAGAAGCGGAAGTCCTGAAAACCGCCATGACGAACCGTTCCCGTCAGAAAACAATGGAATTGCAGCGGATGCTTACTTTCCGCAGTCCGGATAAAGAGCGTACCTGGTTGTTCAGGTCTTTCAATGCAAACGGGGAGCACGAATACGTCACGCTGAAATCTTTTCGTCCGGACGGTTCGCTGGCATGGGATATTACCGCGCAGACCACCCGGTTTATTCCTAAAAAGGGCTGGGTTTTTGAAAAAGTATCTTACACCCCGTATAGTTTGGACGGATTGATGCCGAAAAGCTCGCAGCACCTTGGCAGTTTCGAAAAAAGCCTGAAAGAAGTGCCGGAAACGCCTGAAGACATTATCAATGCGGTCAAGGATGTGGAAGAGCTGCCGATGTGGGTGATTGTGGATATTCTGCACAAGACCAAAAACATGGCCTCCCGCTGCGAAGCGATTTTCCTGACTGTGCTTTATTACCGGATTGCATTTCCGTGGTCGTGTTTCCTGGCGGTCTTCCTGGGGCTGCCGCTGGCAACAAAGAACGAACGTTCCGGGATCATGCTGGCGGTAATTTCAGCAACCGCGCTGATTGTAGTGTATATGATTGCATCGCAGATATGCCTGGTGCTCGGCAAACAGGGTATTATCAACCCGTTAATCGCCGGGCTGGGGCCGACTGCGGGGTTCATTATTTTCGGCTGGTATAATGTTATAAAAAGCAGATCATAAGAGATGGCTAAGAGAAAAAGAAAAAATCCGGGTTATAGTGTATTTGTCGGATTTGCCGTTTTTCCGCTGCTGGTAATCAATCTTTTTGCCATCTGGAAGCTGTCACAAATCACGGGCTGGGCGAACTTCCCGGTTTTCGGCTCCATGGTCGGCGGACTCGCGCAGCTGATGATTATTCTGATCGTGAATTCGGTAGCAATTGCAATGTTAATTATGATGAAAGGGAGTTGAAATCATGAACAGCGAAGAAAACTTTTCCCTGGCAGAACAGAAGAAAATCCTGCTTTTCATCCGCCAGAGCATCAAGGCCAAACTCGAAGACAAGACCTTGCCGCTGCTTGGAGACATTGGCGGCAAACTTGACCGCCAGGGGTCCTGCTTTGTCACGCTGCACTCCTGCGACGGCGCACTGCGCGGCTGTATCGGTAATATCAATGCTTTTGAGCCGCTGGGCAGAAATATCGGCCGCAATGCCTTGAATTCCGCCTTCAGCGATCCGCGTTTCCCCCCGCTGGATAATGACGAACTTGATGAAGTGATCATTGAAATTTCGATACTTACCCCGATCCGGGAGGTCCCGTCTTACGAAGATTTCGTCGTCGGGCAGCACGGCATTGTCATTTCATGCTGCGGACGCTCCGCCGTCTTCCTGCCGCAGGTTGCACCTGAACAGGGCTGGGACCGCGAGACCACGCTGCGTCATTTGTGTATGAAAGCCGGTCTGGCTGCCGATGCCTGGACTGCGCCGGAGGCCAGATTCAGCGTTTTCGAGGCCATTGTGTTCTCGGAAAAAGATGTAAAGTGATAATGCGCCTGAAACTTGAAAATCTGAAGATCAGCATCAACGAGATTCCCCGCGACTGCCGGAAAATTGATCGCAGGCTTCATCCCTATATTGCCGCATACTGCCATACGGCGGCGGCAAATATCACCGGTTATAGAATCTTGAGCAAAAGCATTGATTCCAGAAGCCGGGTGCCGCAACTGATTTATTCCATAATTGCGGATATCGACGGCCTCGATGCCGTTCCCGCCGGTACTGCGGAAACTGCGGAAGCGGAAATACTCTACGGCATTGATTCCCTGAAACTCCAGTCTGGCGGCACCCCGGTTAAGCATCCGTTGATTGTCGGGACCGGTCCGGCCGGACTGATGGCCGCATATCTGCTGGCTGCCTGCGGCTGCGAGCCTGTCATCTTTGACCGCGGATTCGATGTCTCCCGCAGAAAACAGGATATTGACGATTTTCATCAGTCCCGGCTGCTCAATCCGGAGAGTAACTATCTGCTGGGCGAGGGCGGTGCCGGCACGTTTTCCGACGGCAAGCTTTATACCCGCACCCGGGACTCCAGAATCGGGTTCATCCTGCAGGCGTTTGTTGACGCCGGAGCTCCGCCGGAGATACTTTACCTGAAACACCCGCATATCGGGTCTGACATCCTGCCGGTCATGGTTACTAACATCCGTAAAAAGATTGAGGAGATGGGCGGCCGGTTCCATTTCGGACGGGGTGTCAAATCCCTGCTGCTGAAAGACGGCGTTTGCGAAGGCGTCACCATGCTGGACGGCGAAAATCATCATGCCCCGGCTGTACTGCTGGCTCACGGACTCGGCGGACGGGAACTGTCCGGCGAACTTATGCGCCAGGGGATCGCCCACCAGCGCAAAGGCTTTCAGCTTGGCTGCCGGATCGAACACTTGCAAGAGTTTATTGACCGCAATCAATACCATCTGGCGAACAGGCCCCACTGTCTCGGCGCGGCGGAATACAGCCTGGTCAGCCGGCCGCCTGAGAAGTTCAATACCGCCGGGGTTACCACGTTCTGCATGTGTCCAGGCGGCGAAATCGTACCTTCAACCGCATTTGCCGGACAGCTTTCGACCAATGGCATGAGCCGCTATGCCCGTAACGGCAAGTTCGCCAATTCCTGCCTGATCGCCACTATGCCGCCGGAAACCTTCGAACATGCCGCCGATGCTTATGACTTTCTGGCCAGCCTTGAACGCCGCGCCTTCGAACTGGGCGGCAGTAATTATACCGCCCCGGCTCAGGATGCCGCGGCTTTTGTCCGGCGGGAAAAGCATTTGGCTTCTGGTGAGACCAGCTATAGTTTCGGTCTGCGCCCGGCACGACTGGACGAACTGCTGCCCGAACCCATATCCCGGGCCATCGCCACCGCACTGGTCCACTTCGAAAAGATCTTCCCGGGATTCATGAAGTCCGGGCGGATCATCGGGATTGAGTCTTATATTTCCAGTCCGGTACGTTTCGACAGAGATCCGGAGACAATGGAAAATCAGGTCAAGAAGCTGTATATTGCCGGTGAAGGCGCCGGGTTTGCCGGAGGCATCACCTCGGCCGCCGTTGACGGTTTGAAAGTTGCCGAACAAATTCTATCTTCCAGGTGAATCATGGATGAATGGATTGAAATAAACAAAGACGATAAACACGTCGCCCGGGAAAAGCAGAAGGCCAGGGAACTGCGCCAGACTCAATGGTGGAAAAATGAGATTGCCAAAGGCCGCTGTCATTACTGCGGTAAAACCTTCAGCCCGGATACCCTGACCATGGACCATGTTCTTCCCATCGTGAGAGGCGGTAAAAGCACCAAAGGCAACATAGTTACATGCTGCAAACAATGCAATAATGATAAAAAATATCTGACTCCAGCCGAAATAATCCTCAAAAAAATGGAAAACGGCGGATAGACCGTTTTAAATTTATATCTGCCGCATGGTGACATCTTTGCGGTTACAGTCTTTAAATCTTCGCAATCTATGTTAAAATTTCAGCCGTGCAGAGTATATTTTCCGACTTAGGAGCCGTAAAGAAATAACCTTTACATCTTCGCGCTTCTCCCGAATGCCTTTGTGTTTGCCGGTTCGTTACATACCTTCAGGTATGCGCCTTACCGGCAATTCCCAAAATCTCTCCGGGATATTTCGCGAGACTTGTCAAGTTTATTTCTTGACAGCTCCTTAGAAATTATGGCACACTATGCCGTCGCGCAATTTTGGCTCAAACCAGGTGGATTTCGGGGGCATGATCGCATCGGCGTCGGCGATGTTCATCAACTGGTTGAGCGTGGTGGGGAACATCGAAAACGCTACTGCATATTTGCCGCTGTTGACCAGTTTTTCGAGTTCGGCAGTGCCGCGGATGCCGCCGATGAAGTCAATTTCCTTGCTGGTGCGCGGATCGTCAATGCCGAGCAGGGCGGCCAGGATATTGTCCTGAAGGATGCTTACGTCGAGACATTCAATCACGCCGAGCGTTTTGACATCGAATTTTGGAGTGACCAGCGACCATTTGCCGTCGAGATACATGCAGAACTCGCCGGATTTGGACGGCTGTTTACTGCCGGTATCGGCGATGTTAAATTTAGCGGACAGCGCTTGCAGGAATTGCGCACTGGTCATACTGTTCATGGTTTTTACTGCGCGGTTATATGGCAGAATTTTTAGCTGGGATGCGGGGAAGGTTACTGCCAGAAAGTAATTATAATCTTCTTTGCCGGTGTGGTGCGGGTTTTTCGGGGCGCATTCGGCGGCGGTTCTGGCGGCGGCGGCGCTGCGGTGATGGCCGTCGGCAATATAGAGATAAGGCACATTGGCGAATAGATCGGACAGAATGCGACTGCTGCCGGCGTCTACGCGCCAGAGGGTATGGACAATACCGTCCGGAGCAGTGAAGTCGAATAACGGCGGCGCTGCGGTTAGTTTACCGACAAGGTCGTCGATCTGCGCGGAATCGCGGTAGGTCAGGAAAGCGGGACCGGTGTGCGAATGCAGGGTCATGACGTGGCGGGTACGGTCGTCTTCCTTGTCCCTGCGGGTCTTCTCATGCTTTTTGATGATATTTTTATTGTATTCATCAGCGGAAACCGCGCCGACGATGCCGGTCTGGACATGATCACCCATTTTCAGGCGGTAAATGTAGAGGTGTTCATCAGAATCAAGTTTTAGCGGGGCCAGTTCGCAAAGACGTTTGAAGTTGGCCAGCGCTTTGGCATAGACTTTATCATCATAGAGGTCAATGCCGGGCTCGAGTTCGATTTCGGGTTTGGAGATGCGAAGAAAACTCAGGGGATTGCCTTCCGCGAGCTTTGCCGCTTCTTCAGAATTTACCACATCATATGGAACCGCCGCCACTTGTGCCGCTTTTTCCGGTGTCGGCAGCAAGCCATGAAAAGGAAGAACTTTAGCCATTTTTAATCTCCAACTAGTTTTTATAGTTAAATGTTTTAAAACTTGAATTCAGGGGAACGATTAACCACAGACTCAACAGCACAGACCGGTTGCATAAAATATTCTGTCATTATTGCTTTATCTCAATTTTCGTCTTACGGCGGGTCCGATATAGTTTTCCTCCAGCGTGTCGGTCTGGTTTCGCCATACGGCCAGACGCATGATCTGGGAATGAATACATTCAATGCCGCCGAGTTCGCATTCGCCGCTGGCGCGGGTACCGCCGCAGGGGCCGTTGGCCAGGCCTTTGGGGCAGTGTTCCGGGCAGACGTACTGAGTCAGCGGCAGTCGGCAGTATGAACATTCCCGGCATCCGACCAGCAGTTTTTTCGTCAGCAGATGTTCGTGCGAATTCTGTTTGTCGGCATGGGGGAACATGAATTTACGGAGCTTGTAGCTGAATTTCTCGCCGGAAGAACTTTCCGGCTCCTTGATGGTGGCCATTTTCGGGATGCCTTCAGCATAAGGTTTGCTGAAGCCGCGTCCGAAAGTATAGAACCGGTGCGGGTAGGGGGCCATTTCCGCACGTCCCAGATGTTCGAAATATTCATTGGTCCAGTCGTTGAAAGACTGGAACTCGCCCATTGCTTCGGTAATGCGTCTGGCGGCGATTTTGATTTTGTCCGGAGAATCGAGTCCGGCGATCTGAATACCGCTGTAGCCGAGAAGCTTGCAGCCGGCCGCCTGAAGCTGGAGCCGCCGCCATTGCGCGGATTCGAACTGGTTGTAGGAATACTTCAGCTCGTTTTCCAGAATGATTTTGAAGTCAGGCGAAATGTGTACGCCGGGGATGTCGCCGGCAATGATTTTTTCCACTTTTTCCGGGGTCAGCACGGACAGCCGGGCGATGGACGGGTAATGCAGGTTGCGGCTGCTTAGATACCATCTCAGTTCGTGATGTTTCATCATGTCCCAGCCGAAGTTGGTGACCATGAACTCAGCACCGAAATTCAGTTTTTTCACCAGTTTGAAATACTGGGTGAAAGAGTCGTCAGAGGTATATTTGAACGGATTGACCGCGCATCCGGGAAAGAACGGCGAATCCTTTATATTCTTGATATGATGGAGCAGATGAATGCTTTCCGTGAATGACCGTTTGCGGGTGTCTTTGGCGTTTTCGCCGGGAAAACTGTCACCGGAAACCGGAACGACATTGAAAAATCCGTTGGCGGCGCACATATTGAGCGTATCCACCTGTGATTCACTGGTGGTATCGCGTCCGCTGATGTAAATAACGTGGCGGTCGCGGCGGTCTTTGGAGAGACAGGTGGCGTAGTCGGCGACCTTCCAGGATGCGATATTGGCATATTTATCGGTGAACGCCAGTCCGATCGGCATTTCATTGATGTTTGAAATCGCATATTCAATTTCCTGGAGTCTGGCGCCTGCCGCCGAGAGATCGGTATCCCGTGCCGGAGTGTTAAGTTCGATCAGCATGACAAAAACCCCGTTGTCCAGACAATGCCTGAAGCGGTTGATGCTGCTGTCGAAATTCATCTCTAATTGAAAACCGTCACTGCTTATAGCCATAGCTGTAAAATTCCACTGTTTTCGATAAATTACATTCAAAGACCAGACTTAAAAACGTGAAAACCGGAAAAATTTCACAAAAATTATTGCGGTTTGTCAGATGCCTGACGACGCTTATTCTTCTTGTCGCTGTCGAATACAAAAAACAAACCTGAGAAAATGTTGAAAACCAGGATCAGCGCGGTAAAAATAATCGGGATCGTGGTGGCGTTCTCGATGCCTCCGGCATAAAGAATCGTGGCAATAGTCACGTCGCGCAGTCCGACTCCGGAAACGGTCAGCGGGATCAGTCCGGCAATGTTGCCGATGATTACTGCCGAGGTCAGCGTCACCAGGTGGACGTGTCCGATGCCCATTCCTTTCATGATGAAAAATACGACTAAGACCATATTCAGATGGACCAGGAAAATACTGACAACAGTCATTTCCAGGAAGAGCTTCAACTGGTTGCGGTAAATGTCGGTGGCGGCGGTCATGCGGCTGACGGCGTTGTTGGTGTAGCGGTCGCCCATCTTCATCAGGTAGCCGATTGGTTTGAATTTTTCCAGCGTTTGATGATAGAATATGGCGAACATCGCGATCAGTCCGAAAAGGCACATTCCCAGCAGACCGGCGATAGCCGCGACATGCATCAGTTTGTTTTGCAGCCCGAGCACGGTCAAATCAATGCTCATCAGTATCGGCAGCGTCGAAAGAATGATAATAATGGCGATAGAGAACAGTGCCACCATGCCCACGATTCTGTCCATCAGGATCGTAAACGCGCCTTCAACTTTGGTGCCTTTGGGCGTTCTGGAGGAGAGAAAGCCGACTTTCGCCAGGTCGCCGCCGATTGCGCCGCCTGGAATTACCAGGGAAAAGAAATATGATTTCATGGTCAGTGAAAACGCGTCGTAAAGGGTGATCTGGATATCCAGCACCTTTGCCAGTTTATACCAGCGCCATGAGCAGACCAGCATGTGCAGAAAATAACACAGACACGCCGGTATCAGCCAGTAGTAATTGAATGCGGCGAGGCTTTGCACGAACTTGTCAAAATTTCTGCTTACCAGCCAGCCGATAATCCCGGCCGCCAGTCCGATTCTTAAAACGAACCAGAATATTTTTCTGAAAAGTCCTTTTGCTTTTTTGCCTGAAGAAATTTCATCTTCTTCTATTGCCAGAATATCGTCACCTGTTTCCATCTTTATCTTTCATTGAAAAAAAGCTGTAAATTATAGAAATTAACTTATCATAGTTTTCCGATTATTACAGCGATAAACCGGATAATTACCGCCATTTTTTTCTATCACTGAAAACTGTATAATGCAGAGAATACTCCGGATTTATGCCCGTGTGCTGCCCGTCCGGGGGAAAATTATTCTCGCCGGGATGGTTGTGTGACTTGAAATCCGACTGGATATACTTAATAGTATGTAATGAGTTTAGCAACGCATGGTTAAATTTTCAGCAGTGCAGAGTATATTTCAGTTTGATAATCACAAAAGAAGCAAATTTTATGAATGATCTTTTTAGCAATGCCCGTTGGATATGGAGAAAAGAGGCGGCGGACACGGAACATCAGTATGTCTGTTTTCGCAAAGAATTTTCAATTGATGACATCAGCAGCACAATACTTTATATTTCCGCCGACACAGATTTTGTCGCATATCTGAATGGTCAGGAAATCGGGCGCGGACAGTTCAGCGATTATCCGGCGGAAAAGACTTACAGCGCGTTTCAGGTTGAATCGTTATTGAAGCCAGGCGGGAATGTACTTTGTGTGCTGGCCTATTACTGCGGGGCTGATTTTTCCACTTACCGCAAAGGCAGGGCGGGAATGATCGCCGTATTGAAAAACACAGTTCAAGAAATCGTTTCTGACAGCAGTTGGAAATGTATTCAATCTCCGGCGTTTCAATCCGGCGGACTTCCGAGACTTACCTTGCAACTGGGTTTTGTCACCATGTTTGATGCACGAAATGATGCTGACTGGACGAATCCGGATTTTGACGATTCCGCCTGGCCTGCTGCTGAAGTACTAGCTGGTATGGTTGACGGTTTCTGGAAGAAATTGTCTTTGCGACCGGTTCCGTCGCTGACAATCGGAACTCGTATTCCGGTTATGGTGGTGATGCAGGGTGTTATTCTGCGTAAAGAGGAACAGGAAATCTTTGCCGATACTGTTGCAAATGACCAGATATGGCCTTGTCCGGTTTCGCCGATGTTTGAAGGAGTTGAATCCTGCCCGGTACTTGACTCCGCTACTGAACGCACGTTGACGCTCAAGTTGCCGGAAGCTCCGGCGAACGGCAATTTTATCGTTGTTGACCTTGGTGCGGAAAATGCTGGTTTAATGGATTTAGAACTTGCCGCCGCTGCCGGAACTGTAATTGACATTTCGCATGGCGAACACTTGCTGGATGGCAAAGTGCGCAATAAAATTGGCTACAGGAATTTTACGGACCGTTATATCTGCAGGGAAGGTTTGAATCGTTATGTGCTGCCCAGACGTATTGGCGGCCGTTATATTCAGTTGAATATAACTCGTATGGCGAGTCCGGTTTTGATCCGCTACGTCGGGCTCCGGCCGCTCAGTCTGCCGTTGCCGCCGCGCGGAGATTTTCAGAGCGGCGACACTTTGGCTGACCGTACGAATGACATCGGCATCAGGACGCTGGAACTTTGCATGCATGAACATTACGAGGATTGTCCCTGGCGGGAACAGGGGCTTTACGCCTATGATTCGCGGAATCAGATGCTGTACGGATATTATGTCTGGGGCAATTACGATTTCGCCGCTGCTTCAATTGATCTGCTGGGCAGGGGGATCCGTCCGGACGAACTGCTGGAGTTGTGCGCTCCGGCCAGAGTTTCCGTAACGATTCCGATATTCAGTTTTGTCTGGGTTTCCGAAATCAATGAACATTGGCTGCACAGTGGCAGTGATGCGGTTTTCCGCAAGTTTGATTCACAGATAGAACTGATGACCGGCAGAATACTGGAACTGCATAATCCGGATAACGGTTTGTACCGCCTGAATCCGGACACGGCAATGTGGCATTTTTACGAATGGGCGCCGGGCTTGTCGGCAATGGATTCTCAAGTGGACGAATACCATGCTCCATATAATTTATATTTTCATGAAATGCTTCACTCATATGCTGAAATGCTTCAGCGCAGCGGACAGGATGTTAGAGCCGTAAAATATTTCGCGCTTGCGGCAGAACTGAAAGATGCAATCAACCGTAATTTCTGGGACGTGCGGCATAATTGCTATGCCACGAAAATGATTGACGGAAAACTTCAGGAATATCACGACCATATCCAGTTCCTGGCTCTTTATAATAATATCGTTCCGGCCGAAAAACTGTCTGCGGTGCTGCAGACGGTTTATTCCGGTAAGCTGGAGGGTGTGACTTTCAGCGCCATGCTTTACATGCTTTCCGCGTTGATGCCATTATCGCCGCAGGCCAGAGAATATGTTGCTGCCGCGCTGAAACGGAATTTTGATCCGATGATACTGGCAGGCGCCACCAGTTTGTGGGAAACCGGAAAAGGCGCTGCTGATTTTGACGGCGCCGGCAGTCTCTGCCATGCCTGGAGCAGTCTGCCGGTGTATTACTATTACGCCTGGGTGCTCGGGATCAGGCCGCTGGAGCCGGGATTTAAAAAGTTCCTGCTGTCGCCTTGTTCCGGCGGTTTCAACGCTGTAAAAGGCTCGGTCGCTACTCCGTCTGGTTTTGTTTGTGTGGAATGGCGCAAATCAGGGAACGGTTTACATGTAACCGCGACCGGCCCGGAAGACCTGACTCCGGTGCTTGCTTTATTTGAAGAAGCGCCACTGATATCCGCCACTTATAACGGCAAAGCAATTGAATAATTTAAATCATCCGGTTTGAATTTGTGCTTGCAGGTGTATCTTAAAATAAGATGGGGAAGTCAGTCAGAAGTCAGGAGACAGAATAAAGCGGTATTACGGCATTACAGCTTAACGGTATTACAGTCAAACCGTGAAACCGGAAAGCATGGATTTCTCTGTGCCTTGCTGACTCTCGGGTTAGTCTCGCGACTGCGGGATGTCTCTGTGGTTAAGTTTTAAAAAGAGAAGTATAAAACAAAGATACTAAGGGAGGCCAGATGTCTGCTCAATGTCCGGAATACACCGTTATCCTTGCCGCCGGCAAAGGGTCGCGCATGGGGTCGAACACCATTCATAAAGTATGTTTTGAAATAGACGGCATACCCGCGGTGAACCGGGCGATAAAAACCTACAACGACTGCGGCATCAAACAGCATGTGCTGATTGTCGGGTCGCTTGCCGGGCAGGTGATGGAAACGGTCGGCGCCAAATACGACAATGTGTCTTTTGTATATCAGCGGGATCAGCTCGGAACTGCCAACGCGCTGCGCTGCGTGTTCGGCGCGATGCCGATGATTGCCGACAGCGCGGCGGTGCTGGTAGTCGCCGGTGATCGGATAATTGCGCAGTCCGTGCTGGAACGTCTGTTCAATCTGTATTATACTGAAAATTGCAGGATGGCGCTTCTGGCGCTGCCGCGCCGCGAAGGTTCGGGGCAGGGGCGGATTCTTTCCGATCAGCATGGCCGTCCGTTTGCCATTGTGGAGATGGCCGATATCCGCCAGCGCCAGGTGCTTCATGATTTACGCGTGATGGCGGAGAATAATATTCTGCCGGACGACCGGCATGCGCTGATAAAAATGGCTGCGGATGGATTTTGCGGCGGCAGGCATGACGAACGGAAGCTGGCAAAAGCTTTCGGCGCTCTCTGGACCGCTCTGCATGACGGCCAGTTTAAACTTTCTCCTGAAAATATTCTCCCGATGATTCCGGCGGAGAAAACCCGTTTCGACTTTGAAACCGGCGAAGGCATATTAAGCCTGACTCCGGCGGAGGCGGAAAAATCATCGTGGTGCAACAATTCGGTGTATATCGCCCGCTGGGGTGATTTGAAATACGCGCTGGCCGGGCTTCAGCGCGACAACGCCCAGCAGGAGGAATATCTTTCCGATATCGTCAATATTCTCTACCGCCGCTCCATGCAGTCCGGCGCGTATGATACCGGGATGCTGAAAGTTGAGGACCATTCCCAGATACTGGGATACAATAATCCGGCGGAACTGCTTGAAATCGAAAATATTATCAAAACAGGCAGGGAGAAACAGGTTGCCAGGACACCCTCTCACAAAGAATTCCGGACAGCAGGGGAATGGCGCAAGCTGATTGCGGAGGTAAGTGATGCAAAGCTTGCCGGACAGGCGGCGCTGCATCAGGAATTTGCGGAGATTTACAGCGATGATGTTGACGTGATCAGCGCTCAGGCGAAACATTACATTCCGCTGATTGATTTCGCCGCGGCGCAGCTGGGGGATGAGGCGGTTGTCGGGATTATCCGTTCGCCTGGCCGGCTCAATGTGATGGGCCGTCATGTTGACCATCAGGGCGGAAACTGCAATCTGATGACTATCGGCTACGAGACCCGGATGGTGGTGCATCCGCGGCAGGATGACAATGTCTGCCTTCACCACCTCGACCCGAATTTCAAACCGGTCTGCTTTTCGATCTCCGAACTGGTACGCGATCTGCCCTGGGATGACTGGCTGTCACTGATCAACAGCGAGAAACTCGCTAAACTGATCAGCAGCTACGGCGTTGACTGGTCGCATTATGTCAAAGCCGCCGTTTTGCGCCTGCAGAAAAAATTTACCCACATGCCGCTGCGGGGCATGGATATTTTTGTTTCCGGCAACGTGCCGATGGCGGCCGGTCTCAGTTCCTCCTCCACGCTGGTTGTGGGCACGGCCGAAGCGGTCGTCGCGGTCAACCGGCTGGACACTTTTCCGTCGCAACTGGTTACGCTCTGCGGTGAAGGCGAATGGTTTGTCGGCACCCGCGGCGGCAGCGCCGACCACGCGGCGGTGAAACTAGGACAGAAAGGCAAGGTCGTCAAAGTGACGTTCTTCGATTTCGCGGTGCAGGAGACTGTGCCGTTTCCGGAGGATTATGTCATGGTGGTGTGCGATTCCGGCATCAAGGCCTGTAAATCATCCTTTGCCAAAGATCAGTTCAATCACCGGATCTGCTGTTACCGCATCGGTTTTATGCTGATCAAAAAGCAGTTTCCGCAGTATGTTCCCCTGTTAAAGCATCTGCGGGACTTGAATACCAGAAATCTGGGTATCCCGCTGAGCTGGATTTACCGCATTCTGCTGCATCTGCCGGAATATGCCACGCTGGACGAGCTTCAGCAGATGCTGCCGGATGAAAATCTGCGCAAACTCTGCTCCAGCCATCAGCCGCCGGCGGACGGACTTTATCCGATTCGCGGCGTGGTGCTGTTCGGACTCAGCGAGTTTGAACGTTCACGGCTTTATGCCGATGCGCTGAAGACTGGAAATATTGCCGAGATCGGCAGATTCATGAATGTGTCCCATAACGGTGACCGCGTGGCGGTATTCGACAAGGACTGGAAAGCCTCCGCGTCCAAAGCCCCGGTTTCCAACGCCCATATTCTCGGACTGATGGAAGACCTGGAAAGCGGCGATCCGGAACGCGTTATCCGCGCCCAGCTGCAATGGCAGCCCGGGGCTTACGCTTGCAGTCTGCCGGACATTGACCGGATGGTTGATATTGCTTTGCAGACCGAAGGGATAGTCGGCGCTCAACTGGCCGGGGCCGGACTTGGCGGCTGCATGATGGTGCTGGCCCGCAAGGATGCCGTAAGCAACCTGATTGCCGTACTCGAGAAAAATTATTATTCGCCGGAAGGGTTGAAAACCTCGGTTCTGGTCTGCAAGCCGGTGGCAGGATCCGGTTTTATTAAAGCGGAATAAGGGTAATTGAAAATTGAAAAAAAATGGACGGGAGAAGCGTTTATAGAAGCGAAGGGAGTAAAATGGCAATAATCAATATTACGGAGAATATTTACTGTTTCGACAAAGACTGCTGCCGGGTGTATATCATCCGGAACGGTGCAGATGCGGTTTTGATTGATTTCGGTTCAGGCGGTGTGCTGGAGGAACTGCCTGCGATGGGTATCACGACTATTCACGCGGTCTATATTACGGTGCCGCAACGCAACCATTGCCAGGGACTTTCCCGGCTGCCGCCCGGCGTACCGGTATATTATCCGGCTGGCACGGAAGAGATCCTTGAACGTTTCGCGGTGAAACCCGGCAATCCGGTGAGATTTTCATTGTTTCCAGGTGTTTATGAAATCCCGTCATCCCTGAATAATCCCGGCAGTCCACCTCCGAAAATTCAGTTTGGCGATTATGTTATTTCGCCGTTGCGAATAGGCGGTTTTATGGAGTGCCAGACCGCGTATTTTGCAGATTCAGTCAACGAACGGATATGTTTTTCCGGGGATGCAATTTATGCGCCGGGAAAAATCTATGCGGCTTACAATTTTGAGCACATGCATCATACCGGTACCGGACAATCCCGCGGCGTGGAAGCTCTGCGCCTGCTCCGGATGGCACGTCCGGATATGCTTTGTCCGGCGCACGGGGAAGTTATGCGCGGTAATACATTCGAGGCTCTTACGCTTACGATGGACCGGCTCAATCAACTGGCGCAGTTTTACGAAACCAACTGTCCTGAAGTTCCTGCATCACACCGGATACCGTGTACGAAAGGATGTTTTCAGCAGGTGTCGGAACATATCTGGATGCGCGGCAATATTTATGTCGTAATTTCTGAAGCTAAGAAAGCGCTGCTGATTGATTTTTACGAGCAGGATGATGAGCATGTACGCCAGTTTCTGAAAGAGTTTGAAGCGTGTTTTCCCGGAACGGCCATCGAGCGAATATTGATTTCCCATTTTCATTTTGATCACTGGGTGGGAATCAACGAATTGCGCAAATATGCTGATTTCGAAGTAATATGCAGTAATTACCTGAAGCCGGCATTGGAAAATCCTCCGGCGTTCAAGCGTCCTTTTCAGTATTTTCCAGGGATCAAAGTAGACTGCGGTTATGCTGACAATGAAACTTTCAAATGGCATGAATATACCTTCGGGGTATTTGAATTTCCGGGACAGACCGATTTGCATGCCGGATACTTTGCCGTGATTGACAGTCGGAAAGTATTTTTCAGCGGCGATAATTTCTATCCCGCCCAGCAATGGGGCGGTACCGGCGGCTTCAGTTCGTTTAACGGCGGCGATCCGGAGAATGGCTGGCGGCGCTCAATTAAACTGCTGCTGCGGCTGGAGCCGGAATGGGTGCTGGCAAGCCATATGCATCCGTTTATGTTCCGCCGTGCGGATTTCGAAAAACGGCTTGACTGGACCTATGAGATCGTTGACGCAATGAAAGAAATATCTGCTAATGAGTATTATCAGTTGACGTTCAACCAGCATATTTTTAAAGTTTTTCCATATTCCCAGCCTGCCGCGGAGAGTTTTTCAGTGGAATTTACCGTGATGAATCCGGCAAAAACGATTGCGGTCCTGGAAGTTACGCCAGTTACGCCGCATGGGGTTGAGGCAGTCAAGCAATCCGCTGAAATCACTGTTCCGCCGTCAGGCAGAAAATCCGTGAATTTTGATTTCAAGGCGGATAAGTCCGTGATGAAATCAGGCGGTATGATTACTTTCGATATTACTCGCAATCGCGAATACCTGGGACAGAAGACCGAGTGTTTCATTTATTGACAGGTTAAAAATGTTTTTCTGGAAACCATATCTTATGATGGCAGCCGCAGGAATAATGCCGGCCGGAAATACAGTGTTGGCTGAAGACATGAAAACCGGTTTTATTTATCATGCCGATATGTTGAAACATGATACCGGAATGACGCATCCAGAGCGCCGCGCACGGTTAACCGCTATTGTAAACCAGTTGAAAGATACTGCTTTATTGTCCAGCCTGAAACCAGTCCCGGTCACTCCTGCGCCGCTGAACTGGATTTTACTGGTGCATTCGCCGGAATATGTGGCGAATGTTGAAAAAAGCTGCCGGGACGGGAAGACGTTTATGGATTCGAAGGACACCGCCATTTCGGTTGATTCGTATGATGCTGCCCGTATGGCGGCTGGCGGAGTGTTGTGCGCTGTTGATGCGGTTATGGCCGGGGACGTGAAGAATGCTTTTTGCGCAATTCGACCGCCGGGTCATCATGCGTTAAAGAATAAGGCGATGGGTTTCTGCATTTTTAATAATGTCGCAATCGCCGCGCGTTACATCCAGGAAAAGTATAAACTGCAAAAAGTGCTGATTGTGGATTTTGATGTTCACCACGGCAACGGTACGCAGGCGATTTTTAATGATGATCCGAATGTTTTTTATTTCTCCATACACCGTTCGCCGTTCTATCCCGGCACCGGAGGCGCTGATGATAAAGGAGCAGGGCAGGGGTATGGTTTGAAGGTTAATGTGCCTGTTCCGAAAGGCACTGGCGATAAAGAATATATCAGGGCCTTTAAAGAAGTATTGAAACCGCAGGCGCTGGCGTTCAAGCCTGACTTTATTCTTGTTTCCGCCGGATTTGACGCCCATCAGGATGATCCGCTCGGCGGGATGAACGTTACCGCGGAATGTTATGCGGCAATGACCCGCATCGTCAAGGAAATTGCAGAAAAGTGCTGCAATGGCCGGATGATTTCGCTGCTGGAGGGCGGTTACAGCCTTCAGGGGCTGGCAGATTCAGCAGAGAAACATATTTCTGTTCTTAAGGAGTAATCGCCGGTGCCCGAACTCACTCTTTATCGAGTCCCAGCATTTCGATCAGGTACGGCGACATTTCATCGAACCAGATATTATATCCGCTTTCGCTGAGGTGCATAAAATCCGGCATGATTTCTTCACTGATCGAGCCGTCCGGTTCGACTAATTCTCCGCCAAAATCAAGAAAGCGGATATTTTTACCGTCCGCCATTTTGGCCAGCTGTTCATTAATCTGCCGGATCTTGGCGCGAACCCTGGCGTCGGCGGATTTAGCACGGGGCAATATGCCCAGCAGCAGTATTTTACTTTCCGGCAGCCGGTCATTGAGTTCATTGAGTATTGCCGCAACGCCTTCGCAGATTTCATCAACGCTGTACATATAGAGATTATTGGTTCCGATCATCAGTACAATCACTTTGGGCTTTATTTTATCGATTTCGCCGTTTGATAGCCGCCATAATACATTTTCAGTGCGGTCGCCGCTGATGCCGAGATTGAGCGGCTTGTAAACGGTGACATGCTTACTCCAGATTGCCCTGCCGGCTTCCAGCCATTCGGCAGTAATCGAATCTCCCAGAAACAGCACGTCCGGGTTGACCGCCGCCGCCTGGCGGATAAATGCATCATGTTTTTCCAGGAATGCCGGACTCGGCTTGCCGCCTGGCAGGCGTTTTACTTCAGGAATATCGGCGGGAGGCTTTATCAGGTTCAACTGTTCGTCCGGTTCAATGCCGGCCGGCAGCTCTTTCAGGTTGAAATCCAGATGGAACATGTCTTCAGCATCATTATTGTCCGGGCCGACTGCCGCATAGATGGTGTCGCCTTTTTTAAGCTGTCCCAGATCCTGCTGAAACAGCACCGGGGTTTCAGAGGTTGAAACATTGTCAGAATATTTAAGTGTGTCATTTACATAAATTTGCAGTTCAATAGTTTCCTTTTCCCCGCCGATCGGCTTCATGATGCTGCCGTCAGTTAGCCAGACATTGCCGGTGCTGTCTTTCTGCATGGTATAGGCGATAATCACATAGTGATCGAGTTTATCCGGCGCTGCCGCGCTGCCCTGGCCGGGATAACCGGACAGCATATCCAGCATCAAACCTTTGGCCGGGGAACCTGCCGGGAATCGCGAATCCGGAGTATAAGCGCCGGATTTATTCCAGATCAGCGGACGGTAATGTATCGCTTTACCGACCTCGCCTGCCGCGTTCCAAAGATAACGCCAGCCCGGGGACGGATTTCCCGGATTGAATGACATTCTGAACCCGCCAAGGACAATTGCTTCGGGGGCGGGAGTCTCCACCTTTTTTTCAACAGCCGGAGTTTCCGCTGCCTTTTCCCCGGCTGCCGGTTTCGCTGCCGCACTTTCTACGGCTGCCGGCATCGCGGCTGTATTTTCAGTTTCCTGCGACCAGGCGTTTCCGCCTGAAATCCAGATGGCGCCAAAGATTCCGGTCAGCAGTACTGCCGTCAAAGATCTGACATCGCACATTTTTTAGATACCTTATTACCCAATGCTGAATTTATTTTTCCAGTATTGCATTGTTTTATAGTGAGCGGATAATTTAGATAACGGCGCAATGGATTTCAAGGACGATTGCTGATTCTGACACATTTTTAACTCAGAGCTGACTCAGGATTTGTTGTAGTTGCGGATGGCGCGGTCGGTTTCTAGTTTGTCCTGGCGCTCCCGGAGGGTATCGCGTTTGTCGCCATGGGTTTTGCCTTTGCAGAGACCGATCTCGACTTTTACCAGACCGTGTTTCAGGTAAAATTTCAATGGAATAATGGTATAACCTTTTTCCTTGACCATCTGTGCGAGCTTGAGAATTTCGCGACGGTTCAGCAGCAGTTTGCGGACGCTTACCGGAGTATGGTTGAAAACGCTGCCGTGCGAATACGCTGAGATGTTGACATTGTATAAAAACGCCTGCCCCTTTTCGATTTTGACAAAGGCGTCGGCAACTGAAATAGCGCGTTCACGGCAGCTTTTCACTTCCGTTCCGTGCAGCTTGATTCCAGCTTCCAGCGCTTCGATCACAATATAGTCATGAAAGGCTTTTTTGTTGGTCAGCAGCACTGGATTGCGGTCATCGTCTTTTCTGGGCATTGCCGATTCCTGTTAAAGATTAATCGCCGGTCATGAACCGTCTGGCTTTATTGACGAACTCTTCCCGGAGCGGATGATTTTTCGATTCAACCAGCTTCGTGGAGAAATTTTCCAGATCAGTACGCTGCTCCCTGCTCAGATTTTTCGGTACTTCGATGAAGATGCGGACGTGCATATCACCGCGGGCCCCGCCGCGCAGGGAAGGGAAGCCTTTGCCCTTCAGTCGCAGTACCGTGCCGTTCTGGGTGCATTCCGGAATTTTCATTTTAGCTTTGCCGGTTACGGTCGGCACCTCGACGATACCGCCGAGGGTTGCCACCGCAAACGAAATGGGAACATCACAGATGATATCGTTGCCGTCGCGCCTGAAGATTTCGTGAGCGCGGACATGGATGAAAACATACAGGTCGCCGACGCTGCCGCCTCTTACGCCGCCTTCGCCTTCACCGGCGACGCGGAGTCTGGAGCCGGTGTCAACGCCCGGCGGAATGTGAATCTGGAGCGTTTTTTCAGTCTGAACGCGTCCGGCGCCGCGGCATACTTTGCACGGGTTCTGGATAATCTGACCGGCACCCTGGCACGAGGGACAGGCCTGCCGGACACTGAAAAACCCCTGTGACATTGATACCTGGCCGGAGCCGCCGCATCTGGTACAGGTGTTGCGGCCGGATCCCGGTTCGCAACCGGAAGAGTTGCAGTGGTCACAGCCTGAAAGTTTCGGAATTCTGATTTTCTTGTCAGCGCCGTAAACCGCGTCTTCAAAATCAATTTCCAGATCATAGCGCAAATCGGAACCGTCACGGGCGCCATTGGAGGAGCGCCTGGAGCCGCCGCCGCCAAAAAGATCTTCAAAAATACTGCTATTGCCGCCACCGCCGCCTCCCCCGCCAAATCCGCTGCCGAAGACCTGGCTGAAGATGTCGAACGGATCATGGAATCCGCCGCCTGCTCCGCTTGGACCGTTGGCACGGCCGGCGCTGGTAAAAGCTTCCGGACCGAACTGATCGTACTGCGCGCGCTTGGTCTTGTCGCTCAAGACTTCATAAGCGTGAGATATTTCCTTGAATTTCTCCTCGGCTTCCTTGTTGCCCGGGTTTTTATCCGGGTGAAATTGAATCGCCAGCTTGCGATATGCTTTCTTGATCTCTTCCGGAGAAGCAGTCCGGCTGATGCCAAGCAGTTCGTAAAAATCTTTTGTCGTAGCCATAATCTTCAACCTTCCTGCTTATCTTCGGCTTTTTCGGGGCCGCTGCTCACTACAACTTTGGCGGGACGGAGAAGTCTTTCGCCCAGTTTGTAGCCGCAGTTCCATTGTTTGATTACTTTACCCTCGGGAACATCGCTTGAAGCTTCGTGTGCCAGCGCATCATGTAATTCCGGATTGAATTGCTCGCCGACAGCGTTGACTTTCACGATGCCGAGTTCATCCATTGCCTTCTGGTATTCGCCCGTAATCATCTTCAAGCCCTGCCGGATGGCATCCAGATTATCCGAGGTTTCCGCCGCGGCCATGGCCATGTTCAAATAATCGCAGACCTGAAGAAAAGGCATCGCGGATTCAGCCATTGCCAGGAATCGGGCAGTGGCTATATCTTTTGAAACGCGTTTGCGGTAGTTCTGGTATTCGGCCTGCAGCCGGAGATGGCGGTCATGCGTGTCGGCGAGTTCCTTTTCCAAACTGGCAATACGCTGTTCGGGAGCGGTTTCCACCGGCAAATCCCAATTGGTCTCAATTGCTTCAACCGCGGCTTCAACGCTGCCGGTTTCATTCATAGCCTCCACTGCATCGTTTAAATCAGCAGCTTCCGGTTCGTCGTTCTGATGATCCGTTTTTTTATGATTTGAATGATTATTTGTCATAGAATACATCTCCTTAATATTTTTTATCTCACACCCCCCAAAAGAATAACAGCATACAGCCGGGGGAATTTTTTCAAACCATTAAATTAGCCATTAATCCGGAAATTTCAATCCCGCAGGCATATTTTTTCATATTTGAAAAGCTGTCAGGCAACTGTTTACAAAAGAATATCCCGTCCGCAATCATTATTGCGGACGGGATGCCGGAGTGTCATGCATTAAAACTCTAAAGCTTTTCGACAGAAGCGCCTTCCCCGATAGCACACTTGATCATCTCAGCGTCCTTGCCGGTCTGAAGTTTGAACGCGGTGGCAATCCGCTGACAGTATGAATCCGACTCCGCTTCCGCAACCAGATGAATTGAAATCCCGCCGAAGCCGCCGCCGCTGAGACGGGCGCCGAGGCATCCTGGAATTGACTTGGCTTGTTCCACCAGAAAATCCAGTTCCGGGCAGCTGTTTTCAAAGTTTTCTATCGAACTGCGATGTGATTCAAACAGCAGTTTTCCAAATTCTTCGATTGCTCCCTGTTCCAGAAACGCTACACCACGGAGGACGCGGTCATTTTCGCCGACGATGTGCAAGGCCCGGCGATATTCCTGGCGGGTCAGCAGGTGAGCATTTCTTTCCAGCATATCCGGGGTGACATCCCGGAGCGCTTTTACCGACTTGACCACCATGCCGATTTTAGCTGCCGCGCTTTCGCAGTCTTTCCTGCGGGTATTGTATTCCGAGTCAACGAGGTTATGCTTGACCATCGAATTCGCCACCACCAGCACATAACCTTCATGCAGATTGACTGTCTTGAGCACTTCAACCGTGCGGAAATCGGAAAGAATCAGCGCATTATGATGACCGAAAATAGAACTGAACTGATCGAGCAGTCCGGTCGAAACTCCGAGATAATTATTTTCCACGCCCTGGCCGATCCGCGCCCAGTCGGATTTGGGCAGATCGATGCCGAACGCGGCACTGAATGCGAAGCCGGCGGAAACTTCCAGCGCGGCGGAACTGCTCATCCCGGCGGAAAGCGGTACTGTGCTCAGGATTGCGCCTTCAAACGCTCCGACTTCGATTCCGCGTTTGCGCAGTCCGACGATCATGCCTTTGACGTAGTTGCTCCAGTCGCCAGGTTTGGCCTGGTCAATTTCGTCGAGATTGAATTCCACCCGGCTGCCGTCGCGAAAATCGCAAAGCGTGCATTTTTTGCCGGACACCGGAGCGATGGCGAATTCAGTGCTTTGAGCAACGGCGGCGCTGAGCACCAGCCCCTGATTATAATCCGTGTGGTTGCCGAGAATTTCCAGTCTGCCCGGCGCTCTTGAAACCGCAACCGGAGATTTGCCGTAAGTTTTTTTGAACTGTTCAATAATTATACTCATTTTTTAGCCGCGCTCCTTCTTTTCCAGTCCGATAATTGCTTTTAAGATATGTCGTTCGGCCGGAGCAATGACTCGCGCATCATTCTCCGCGTTGGTTGTTTCAATGCACAGCATGGTGTGATATTCTTCATCGCCGAAGTCCGGCATGCGTTTGGATTTTTCTATCCATGGATTCCAGACAACAGTGGAATTGCTGCCGCTTTTGGCAATTTTTATCCGGCGGCTGAAGCCGGGATCGTCAATGATGCAGGCGGTCTGAGTATTCAAGTAGACACGGTCAGTTTCAGCATTGAAAGTTATTATCCCTTTCTGCACCTTGAAGATGTGATCCAGCGTGTCAAGATATTTACAGTTATCCAGACCTTCAACTGCCACCGACGCAATGTCGCTGATGTTTAGATAGGTGTGCAGCGCGGCGGAGAAGCTCATTTTCTCTTTGCCGGTATTGACTATCGCCAGCCCCACATGCAGTTCACTGCCGACAAGCACTTCCAGTTTGATCTCAAATGGAAATTCGCGGAGGTTTGCCGGAATATCCTTTTCAGTCAGGCGCAGAATTAACAGTGTCCCATTCGGTTTTGTATCGGTTTCCGCTATATGCCAGTCGGTAATCCGGGCGAAACCGTGCGACGGTTTGTTTTTGTCGGAAGGATGTCCGCCGAACCATGGCCAGCACACCGGAATCCCGCCGCGGATCGGTTTGTCCGGCTGGAAATAACTGGAACCGCTCATCCACAGTACCGGTTTTTCACCTTTTGGCGTATAACTCATGACATGGGCGCCGTGCAGCGAAATTTCTGCCGAAGCGTATTTATTGTTGATGCAAACGGTGGTTAACCCCCCGTTGCCTTCTTTGAAAAATAGTTCCCCCGGTATGCTGTACAGGTCGTTAAATTTACAGATTGCGTTATCGCAACTCATTTCTTATCCTCCAGTCTGTATAGTATCTTCGTTCTATTTTTTAGCGCTTATGAAATATCCGGAGTTAGTATAAATCCGGAAGTCAAAATTTCGGTTATGACGGAGCATAACCCTCCAGTTGAAATAAAAAACACTCCTGGCTTTATTCTCAGTTTTCAGGATTTATTCTAACTCCTAACTCCAGGCTGTTGTTTTCCGGCTCCATTCTGGCTCCTGACTCCTGCGGAAAACGTCCGCACTTATTGTCACGCCTGAAATTTACGGCTAAAGAGTGAAAAATCAACATAACTTTACGAATTTATCCGGAAGTCTTTGCCGTGCAGTTGAAACCATGCAGCCATTCCCTTATATTTATATTATTGGAATATTGTATTTTAACAGGGATAGACAGGATAGTCAGGATAAGAATAGCCTTTTCACCATGAAGGTAATACATGCTTAACCACGAAAGACATCCCGCAGCCGCGGGACTAACCTGAGAGTTAGCAGAGCACGGGAATGAGGATTTTTTATCCACAGATGACCCCGATGGACGCAGATGAAAAGCATGAAGGGGGAGATTCTGGGATTGCTGGGTAGGGTCAGCCGTCCCGGCAGACCGGTTTTATGCTTTGGCGACTGGACGAGATATTGGATATTGAATCTTAGTTGGGTAAATTCCCCGACCCTCTGGGTCGGCTTTGATTTAGGGTGTATATTATGATATGGACGAACATATATATAAAAGACATAATAAAACCTTACTGCTATACCATCTGGTGTTTCCAGCGAAGTATAG